>JAPLJX010000504.1:0-5727 GCA_026388375.1 Deltaproteobacteria bacterium | reverse complement strand
CGTCCACATGGCTCTCGATCTTATCCACCAGGTGCCGCAAGAGATCGTGAACCACCTGCGGATTCTCCGAGGGGAATCCCCACATGTCGTGGAACAGGCCCGTTACGTTGTAGCGGTGCACCCCCCCGAAGTCCGACATCGGCAGACGGCCGTCCTCGCGGGGCAGATAGGGGTGGTAGTCCACCCCCTCCCGCACCGATGTCTTCAGCCGTTCCACCAGCGGGATCTCCCCGGGCTCCGGTATCCGCAAACCTTCCCGCATGTGAGCGACCACTTCGTCGAACAGCAGAATCACCGGCGTCCGGTACGTCTCCGAAAAATTGAAGGCGTCCACCGTGATCGCAAATACGTCCTGATGGTTCGATGCCGTCAAGGCGATGATCGAATGGTCCCCGTGCACTCCCCACCTGGCCTGGTTTACGTCCCCCTGGCTTACCTTCGTCGGCAGCCCCGTCGAGGGACCTCCCCGCTGCACATCGACGATAACGCAGGGGATCTCCGCCATGATCGCGTATCCCAAGGCCTCCTGCATCAGCGAGAAACCCGGTCCGCTCGTTGCCGTCAGAACCTTGCGACCCGTCAAAGACGCTCCGATGATCGCACAGATCGAGGCAATCTCGTCCTCCATCTGCATGAACATTCCGCCCTTCTGGGGCAGGCGCACCGACATCAACTCTGCGATCTCCGTCGAGGGGGTGATCGGATACCCTGCAAAAAAATCCAGTCCGGCGTACAGAGCCGCTTCCACGCAGGCCTCATTCCCTTGGACAAACGTCAATTTGCCGCCCATATCAATCCTGCTCCGTCTGTACCTCGATCGCCAAATCCGGGCACCTCAGCTCGCAGAGTTTGCAGCAAACGCAATCCTGCGGCCTCACCGCCACGACCTTATCCTGGTCATCCAACTCCAAAACCTTCTTGGGGCAAAAATGGACGCAGATTCCGCACCCCTTGCACCAGTCCCGGTTGATCAAATGCGCCATCAGCTTCAACTTCGCCATATGTTTTCCTGCCCTGTCTCGATTCGAAGAGGGGGGTATTCCTCTTATATAACATCCTCCCGCAGAAAAGTCCCGTCCTCCGGACGGGGTTAAACGCAAAGCGGGGGCAGGGGAGATGAAATTCCGCCTGCCGTTTGTGAGGACGCCCCGCCCGGTGGCGAGGTCACTTGCTATCATGGTATCGCAGCTATTCCTGTACGCCCTATCTGTATAGAAGAACTGTTCCTCGGTGTCAACCGGATTCTGGACCCTTCAGAGGGAGCCGGTCTCTCTCGATGGGATCAACCGCCGGTCACCGCCCTCCGGGCCATGTTCTTTCTTTGTTCCAACGCCTCGATCTTGGCGCTTCTCGCCAGGATCTGTTTCGCCCGTTCATAATGGGGATAATCGATCATCCTTCCATCCAGCGTCGTCGATGCCCTGCCTGCTGCGAGGCTTCGTTCGAAGACGTCGATAAGCTTTCGTGAATGTTCGATCTCCTCCTGGGTGGGAGAAAAACATCTGTTCAAGATCTCCACATTTCCCGGATGAATGCAGCTGGATCCGAGGAACCCGTGCTTATAGGAGAGTACGGCCATCTTTTCGAAGCCGACGGTGTCGCTGAAACCGGCCATACTGCCCAATAAGTTCAACGGCAGTTTACCGTAAGCGTGGGCGACAAACACGATCTGCATTCTCGGGATCAACCACCCGTGATAGGTCGCCTCCGACAGTTCCATCCCAGTATTCGTAGCGAAATCCTCAGTGCCGAGAGAGAGGGAATCAATGCGATCGCTGGCGCTGGTAGTCTCTTCCACATTGAGATACCCTTTTAATGTTTCCGCGATGATTGAAATTTTCACCTGCCCGGGAGGGATGCCCCTTTTTCGTTCCAGCTCGGTGAGGAGCCGATCGAGGGCCCGAACCTGTTCTCCCGTCTCCACCTTCGGGAAAAAAATGCCGTCGAGTCCTGGCCAGACGGAGGCTTCAACATCGCCCTTGAGCAATTCGTTCGTATGATTGACCCTCACCAGAACGTCGCTCCCGCCCTTACCCGCAAGGAGGATGGAATCTTTCAGAACGGCTCTCGTCGCCACCTTTTCGGAGACGGGAACGCTGTCTTCCAGGTCGAGGACAACGGCATCGGCATTTCGCAGGTGGGCTTTTTCAACATACTTCCGTTCGTTGGCCGGCATGATCAATCTGGATCGTCGGATAAGATTTTGTGTATAATCAAATTCCATGGATCGTTCCTCCTGTTCACTGTTGACAGCTGTCCCGCCGGGAGTTTCCTATAGAAAAATACTTAAGAAGACAAGAAAAATTATTCTTTATCATGAGCAAACATTTATAATACATTATTTGACATTACGTTTTGATGATTGTATGCAGTCAGCACCATGGCAATACGGAATGTGACACTCGAATCACTATCTCGATGAGCGAGTGTCTTCACGCGCGAAACGAACAAACAAGCTTCAATCACCTAAAGGAGGTCATCATGAAAGTTAGCGTACGCAACATTCGGATCATCATTCTGTCCATTCTTGCAGTGTCGGTTTTGGCGCTGGCCCCAGCCATCTCCGGGGCTGCGTCCTTCGTTCCCAATAGGCCCATCGAATTTGTCTGCTTCGCCTCGCCGGGGGGAGGCAGCGGGATCTTTGCAGAGACGGTGGGGGGCATCATGGAAAAGGAGAAGATCGTTCCGGTATCCATGCCCCGGATCTACAAGTCCGGCGGCGGATTTGCCGTCGGCATGGCCTACCTGGCCGAGAAGAAGGGCAACCCCCACTTCCTGGGCAGCACCGCCAATCCCTTCATCCTGACCCCGCTGGTGGTCACGGCATCGGGGAAAAAGACCATTACCCACAAAGACTTCACGCAGATCGCCATCTTGGCCTTCGACGAGATGGCGGTAGTCGTCAAGTACGACTCGCCCTACAAGAGCATCAAAGAGTTGGTCGCGGCGGCCAAGGCCAAGCCCAAGAGCATCAAGTTCGGCGGGACGAACGTGGGCGGCACCGACTCCCTGTTGATCGCGAGCCTCGCGAAGGCAGCCGGCGTGGAGTTTAATTATATCGCCTTCCAGGGCGGTGGCGAGGTGAATGCGGCCCTCCTGGGCGGTCATATCGACGCGATGAGCGCGAACCCTACCGAGATGCTTCCCCAGATCGAGGGAAAGACCATGCGGATGCTGGCTGTCGCCTCCGAGAAACGGCTTCCCGGTTTCAAGGAGCTGACCACCATGAAGGAACTGGGCTACAACGTGGTCTTTAACACCCACCGCGGGATCACCGCCCCTCCCGGCATACCGGCAGAAGCGGTGGCCTATTACGAGAATGCCTTCAAGAAGCTTTCAGAGACCGAATCCTTCAAGGCCAAAAAATAGGTTTTCGACGGATGCAAAAGGAGAGACGCGGAGCCCGCGCTTGCAAAAGCGTTCGCGTGGGCTCTGCGTCGCCATCCGGAGGTAGGGGCGCGGCGGACGCAGACGTATGAAGAGATAAAGAACTCAAGGAGATAAGCTATGAAGAGGGCCGAGCAAATCCTGGGAGCCGTGTTGTTGCTGTTTGCGATCTATATCGGATACGAATCCACCCTGATCGAAACTGGCGCCGACTTTGGTAAAGTAGGGGCCGGTTTCATGCCCTTCTGGCTGTCCGTTGGCCTGGGGATTACGTCCGCGGCCCTGCTGGGCCGGGCCGTCACTCTCCCCTTGGATCGTTTCGATCCGGCGTTTTTTCCCGACAGAGCCGGCGGGATGCGCGTGTTCTGGGTGTTCGCCGGGTATCTCCTTGCCGTTGTGGTCATGAAGCCGCTGGGGATGCTGATTTCCCTGGCGATCCTCATGGCCACCACCATGCCGGTTTTCGGTTCGCGGAACTGGAAGATCATCGCCCTGACCGCAATCGTCACTCCGGTGTGCGTATATGTGGTCTTCGGGCTCTGGCTCAAGGTCGATCTGCCCATGGGCATCCTTGAAAACGTTCTGTCGATTTACTGAGGAGTCGCGAAATGGAAACACTGCAACAGTTGATTATGGGTTTTCAGATCGCCGCCACGCCGATCAACCTGCTCTTATGTTTTCTGGGAGCACTGGCCGGGACGATCATCGGGGCCCTCCCGGGCATCGGGCCTTCCGCGGGGATTGCCATTCTGCTGCCGCTCACCTTTGGCATGAATCCCACATCCGCCATGATCATGATGGCCGGGCTCTACTGTGGAGCGATGTACGGAGGCACCATCACCTCCGTGCTCATCAACGTTCCGGGGGAATCCTCGTCCGTCATGACCTGCCTCGACGGCTACCAGATGGCCCTGCAGGGCCGGGCCGGGAAGGCCCTCGGCATCGCGGCCATCGGCTCCTTCATCGCCGGGACCCTCAGCGTCGTGTTCCTGATGCTGCTCTCGATACCGCTGGTGAAGTTCGCCCTTTCTTTCGGTCCGCCGGAGTATTTTGCCCTGATGCTCATGGGCCTCTGCACCATCGCGGGTCTCACCGGCGGGTCGGTGCTGAAGGCCTTGATGGGAGCCTTCCTGGGCCTTCTGATCTCCACCCCCGGGATGGACGCCTTCTCCGGCCTCCCGCGCCTGACATTCGGCTTCACCGGGCTTTTAGGCGGCGTTGATTTCCTTGTTGTCGCCGTGGGACTCTTCGGTATCGGCGAGGTGCTCTACAACGCCGAGCAGATCATGAAGATGGAATTCGTCACCGAAAAGATCAAGATCAAGGAGGTCTGGCCGAACCGGGCGGAATGGCGGGCAAGCGCGATGCCGATCACTTCGGCAAGGGGGCGATCGAGGGAGTGGCCGGGCCCGAATCGGCCAACAACTCCGCCACCGGCGGCGCCATGGTCCCGCTGCTCACGCTGGGCATTCCCGGTTCCGGAACCACGGCGATCATGCTGGGGGCGCTGATGATGTTCGGGCTGCAGCCGGGCCCCCTCCTCTTTCAGAAGAACCCGGATTTCGTCTGGGGTGTCATCGCCAGCATGTACATCGGCAACATCATGCTGCTCATCATGAATATCGCCTGCATCCCGCTCTTCGTCAAGATCCTCAAGATCCCAAACTCGCTCTTGTTTCCGCTGATCATCGTCTTTGCCACGGTCGGCGTCTACTCGGTTGACGGCAACATCTTCGACGTATGGATGCTGTATGTCTTCGGCGTCATGGGGTACTTCATGAAGAAATTCGATATGCCCCCCGCCCCCGTGGTCCTGTCGGTGGTCCTGGGTCCGATGATCGAAAGGGCCCTTCGCCAGTCGCTGACCATGTCGCTGGGGAGCTACGATATTTTTTTCACCCGGCCGATCAGCGCCGTCCTGCTGCTGCTGGGTTTGGCGGCCGTGCTCTGGCCCGTGATCGACATGGCCCGGCAGCGATACCGGAGACGAATGGGCGGGGCATGACCTCTCTTTCCCGCAGGGGCGGACCCCTTAGGGCAGCGCGCGACGCGGTGGAAAAACTTTACGGTCGTAAGAACGGGATAGGGTTATAAAGTAATTACCATTAACCCATGGAGACAGCCAATGGAGTCGGAAAAATTTGATCGACAAAGGTTTGTCCGCAGGTCCAAGCTCTATGTCCCCGCAAACCGGGAAAAATTTTTAGCAAAGGCATGGACGCGCGGTGCGGACTGCATCATCCTGGATCTTGAAGACGCCGTTGCACCGGCGGACAAGGCATCGGCCCGCAAGATGGTCAAGGATGACATCCCGATCGTCCGGAAGGGCGGGGCGGATAT
>JAPLJX010000437.1 GCA_026388375.1 Deltaproteobacteria bacterium | reverse complement strand
TCATCGAAGGCTATCGTTCTTACCGGCTCCGCCGGGTAATCAACGCAACGGGCGTCATCCTCCACACGAACCTCGGCCGCGCGCCCCTCTGCCGGGAGGCGATCGAGCGGGTCGTCGAGGTCGCCCGGGGCTATTCCAACCTTGAATATGACCTGGGAAAGGGGGAGCGGGGGCTCCGCTATGACCATGTCCGGGGGCTCCTCTGCGTGCTGACCGGGGCGGAGGACGCCCTCGTCGTCAACAACAACGCCGCCGCAGTCCTTCTGGTCCTCAACGCGCTATCCGAGGGGAAGGAGGCGGTCGTCTCGCGGGGCGAGCTGATCGAGATCGGCGGGGAGTTCCGGATCCCCGACGTGATGGAGAAAAGCGGCGCCCGCCTGAAAGAGGTGGGGACGACGAACCGGACGCGGCTTTCCGACTACGAACGGGCTATCGGCCCGGAGACAGGGATCATCCTCAAGGTCCACACGAGCAACTTCCGGATCATGGGGTTCACCGAGGAGGCGGATCTGAGCTCCCTTGTCGCCCTCGGGAAGAAACATCACCTTCCCGTCGTGGACGACCTGGGGAGCGGCTGCCTGATCGAACTGGACCGTTACGGCCTGGAGCGGGAGCCCACCGTCCGCGACTGCCTCGCCGCGGGGGCGGACGTGGTCACCTTCAGCGGCGACAAGCTGCTGGGCGGACCCCAGGCGGGGATCATTCTCGGGAAACGGGAGTTTCTGGAGCGGATCCGGCGGAACCCGCTGAACCGGGCGCTCCGGATCGACAAGCTGACGCTGGCGGCCCTGGAGGCAACGATGGTGAAGTACCTCCGGCCCGCGGAGGCGCTCGCCGACATCCGGGTCCTGCGGTCGCTGACGGAGCCCGTCGCCGACGTGAAGAAACGGGCGAAACGGCTGGCGGCGATCCTCCGGCGTGCCCTGCCGGAGGGGCTTGATATCAAACTTGTGACCGGCGTCTCGATGGCCGGCGGCGGGTCGCTTCCCACCCAAGAGATCCCGACGTTCCTCGTTGGTCTGCGGGTCGCGTTCCTCTCGGCTGCCGCGTTAGAGGAACACCTCCGACGGCGGGATCTGCCGGTCATCGTCCGGGTGGCCGACGATCAGGTCCTGCTGGACGTCCGAACGCTGGATCCGGAGGAGTTCGCCGGGATCCGGGACGCGTTGAAGGCTATTTTAGTCGAAGGAAGAACTGGAGCGTGACGATGGTGGGGGATGAAACGCGGGATCAGCCGAATGCGCCTGCCGGCCATTGGATGGATAACGGCAAGTCGGTCGGAAGGCAGGTTTGCTTCACGGTCGCATCGGAGCAGGCCGGCCTCCGCCTGGATCTCTTTCTGACCGCTCGGGAAATCGGTCTTTCCCGTACCCAGATCGGGCGGGCCGTCGATGAGGGTCAAGTCCGGGTGAACGGCCGACCGGGCCGGGCCGGCCGGAAGCTGAAGACGGGGGATGTCGTGGCCATTTTTCTCCCGGCGGCGAGGCCTTCCGAGGTTATCCCCGAGGCGATCCCCCTGAAAATCCTCTATGAAGACGCATCGTTGCTTGTCGTCGACAAGCCTGCGGGGATGGTCGTCCATCCGGCCGCCGGCCATTCGAGCGGGACCCTCGTCAACGCCCTCCTGCACCACTGCCGCGATCTCTCGGGGATCGGCGGCGTGTTGCGCCCCGGGATCGTCCATCGTCTCGACAAGGAGACCTCCGGATTGTTGGTAGTCGCCAAATCCGACCATGCCCACCGTGGGCTGGCCGGGCAGTTTAAGAGACACGAGGTGAAGAAGACCTACCAGGCCCTCGTCTACGGGGATCCGAAGACGGACGGGGGAAGAATCGAGTCCGCCGTGGGACGGCACCCGACGGACCGCAAGCGGATGTCCACACAGAGCCGCCGGGGTCGGTCTGCCGTAACCGTCTGGCGCGTCCGCGAACGCTACAGGGTTGCCGCCCTGTTGGAGGTGAATATCGAAACGGGCCGGACCCACCAGATTCGTGTCCATCTGACGGAACTCGGCCATCCCGTCGTGGGGGACCGGGTCTACGGCGGCGCCGGGGAACCGTCGGCGATCCGGCCGCCCGCGCCCGGATGAAGGCGCTCGACCGGCAGGCCCTGCACGCCTGGCGTCTCGCCTTTGCCCATCCCGTGACGGGAGAGAAGATGCGGTTTGCCTCGCCGCTGCCGGAGGATATGGCCGGCCTCTGTGCGTTTCTCCGTGAGAGGGGAGGGGTGGGGTAGGCCATGTTCGGTTTCGCGCTGATGGGGGCCATAGAATATCTTGAATCCGGGGAGCTCTCGGCACTGGGTTTCCTGACCCACGCCTTCTGCACGCGGCGTGGCGGCGTGAGCCGGGCGCCGTACGATGGCCTCAACGTGGGCGACCTCGTGGGGGATCGGGAAGAGGATCTCCTCCGGAATCTGAACCTGGTCAAAGATGCCTTCGCGATCCCGGACGGACGGTTGATCCTGATGAGGCAGGTCCACGGCGACCGGATCCATGTGATCGACGAAGAGGGTCCCCTGCCCGAAAGGCTCCTCGAATGCGACGGCCTGACCACCGATCGTACGGGGGTGGCTCTCGGGATCCGGACGGCGGACTGCGTCCCGCTCTTCTTCGTGGACCGGACCCGCCGGGTCATCGGGGCGGCTCATTCGGGCTGGCGGGGAACCGCCCTCGGCATTGCGGCCAGGATGGTCGCGACCCTCGCGGAGCGGTTTTCCTCCCGCCCGGAGGATCTTCTGGCCGTCATCGGGCCGGCGATCGGCCCCTGCTGCTATGAAGTCGACGCCCCGGTCCTGGCTGCTTTTTCCGCCATGCCGGACGCGGGTCTTTTTTCCCGTCCTTGCCTGCAGAAGGACCGCTGGATGCTCGATCTCGCCCTTGCCAACCGCCTCCAGATCCGGGAGGCGGGGGTGCCGTCCGAAAATATTTTTTCCGCCGGCCTCTGTACCGCCTGCCGGCAGGATCTCTTCTTTTCGCACCGCGCCGCCGGCGGCCGTGCGGGCAGACAGATCAGCCTCATCATGCTCAGCGAGGGGGGATGCATTAAAAAATGCTTGACATCCGGGAACAGTTGGGTATAGAACAAAACCAAAATTCAGAAAAGGCGTATGCGAAGTCCTTCCTCGTGGATTGAATCCATAGATCAAATTAGCGACTCGAGAAAATTCCGTGCACCTCTTTTATAAGTCGATACATCACAAAATCTGAAGTTATTTTGGATGGATAAAACAAGCTAAAGGCGATAGCGGTTTTTCATACGTGGCGGATGCGTTGCATCTGCCGATACGAATCAACGCACATTTCATAGGAATAGGAAACGAAAATGCACATCGAAGATATCAAGCGACAACCGATCAGTGAATTGGCAAAGCTGGCCAAGGATCTCGAGGTCCCGGGCGCCAGCGGCATGCGCAGGCAGGATCTGATTTTTGCCATCCTGCAGACCCAGGCCGAGAAAAACGGCGTGATCTCCGGGTCCGGAGTCCTGGAGATCCTGCCGGACGGCTTCGGATTCCTCCGCGCGGTGGATTACAACTACCTTCCCAGTCCGGACGACATCTACATCTCCCCCTCGCAGATCCGGCGGTTCAGCCTGCGGACGGGGGACACCGTTTCCGGCGAGGTCCGCCCCCCCAAGGAAGGGGAGAAGTATTTCGCCCTCCTCAAGGTGGACGAAGTAAACTTCGAGAGCCCGGAGGCGGCCCGCGACAAGATCCTTTTCGACAACCTGACCCCCCTCTACCCGGAGGAAAAACTGAATCTGGAATTCAATCCGGAGAACCTCTCCACGCGCATCATGGACCTCTTCACCCCCATCGGAAAGGGACAGCGCGGTCTGATCGTCTCCCCGCCGCGGGCCGGCAAGACCGTCCTGCTGCAGGACATCGCCCACAGCATCACGGCCAACCACAAAGAGGTCATCCTGATGGTCCTGCTGATCGACGAGCGGCCGGAAGAGGTGACGGACATGCAGCGGAGCGTCGCCGGAGAGGTGATTTCCTCCACGTTCGACGAACCGGCGACGCGCCACGTCCAGGTGGCCGAGATGGTGATCGAAAAGGCGAAAAGACTGGTGGAGCACAAAAAGGATGTCGTTATCTTGCTCGACAGCATTACCCGTCTTGCCCGCGCCTACAACACGGTCGTGCCGCCCTCCGGCAAGGTTCTCTCCGGCGGCGTCGATTCGAACGCCCTCCACAAGCCGAAGCGGTTCTTCGGGGCCGCCCGGAATATCGAAAACGGCGGCAGCCTGACGATCATCTCCACCGCTCTGATCGATACCGGAAGCCGGATGGATGAAGTCATCTTCGAGGAGTTCAAAGGGACCGGCAACATGGAGCTCCACCTCGACCGGCGCATCGCCGACCGGCGGGTCTTCCCGGCCTTCGACCTGATCCGTTCCGGAACGCGGAAGGAAGAACTTTTGGTCCCGAAGGTCAATCTCAACCGGATCTGGATTCTGAGGAGGCTTCTCCAGGAGATGAACCCCGTCGATGCGATGGAGTTCATTATGGACAAGGTTCGGAAGACGGAGAACAATCAGCTCTTCCTGGACTCCATGAACTCGTAGATCCATTTCGCCGGCGCCGGATGTCCGGAAGCGGAATGCCCTATCCGTGCCGGGAATAAATATTGCTTGAATTTGCAGCGCAAATGGTTATAATCCACCGCTTCTCGCCGACGGGAAACACCCAAATCGATCAGGCGAGGCGGTCAGCGACAAAAATAGAGAAGGAGAACGGTTCATTATGAAAGAGGGAATTCATCCGGAATACAAGGAAGCCACCATTACCTGTGTTTGCGGGAATGTGATCAAGACGAGGTCCACCAAGCCGGAGATCAAAACCGAAATCTGTTCCCAGTGTCACCCGTTCATGACGGGGAAGCAGAAAATCATGGACACCGCGGGACGTGTGGAGCGGTTTAAAAGGAAGTACGCCGGCCTGGAAAAAAAGGCGTAGAAGTTCTCTAAACGCTTGTCGATTTTTCCAAACGGGGGTTCCCGCCGCGGCGGCGCCGGGCGCGGGTTCTCCTGCCCCTGAAGTTTCCTGGACGGCGCCGGGGCTGCCGGCGCCGTCTTTCCGGAAAGTTTCCCATTTTGCAGACTGGAACAAGAACCGGCAATGGATGCCGGCGATGTCCGGATGGTCCGGACGTTTTTCCTCCGGCGGCGAGTCCGGCGGTTTTTTAGTAGGTTACGATGTTTTCTAGACTGAAGGATATCGAATCCCGATATCGGGATCTGGAACAGCTTCTCAGCGACCCGGCCATTGTCGGCAAGCAAGGGGTCTATCAGAAGTATGCCAAGGAACATTCCGATCTCAATCCCCTGGTTGAGACCTTCCGCGAATACGAGAAGACCAGCCTCCGTATCGAGGAGGATCAGGCGCTTCTCCGGGAGAGCGACGAAGATCTGAAGGAACTTGCCCGGGAGGAGCTGCCCCAGTTGCAGGAGTCCCTGGAATCCCTGGCGGACCGATTGAGGCTCCTTTTGCTGCCCCGCGACCCGAACGATGAGAAGAACGTATTTCTCGAGATCCGGGCCGGCACGGGGGGGGATGAGGCGGGGCTCTTCGCGGAAGATCTTTTCCGGATGTACGCCCGCTTTGCGGAGACCTCCGGCTGGAAGATCGAGGTGATGAGCAGCACCGCCGCCGGCGGGATGGGAGGGTTCAAGGAGATCATCGCGCTCATTGCGGGAAAAGGCGCCTACAGCCGGCTGAAATACGAAAGCGGCGTCCACCGGGTCCAGCGGGTGCCGATCACGGAGGCCCAGGGGCGAATCCACACCTCGGCGGTGACGGTGGCGATCCTCCCGG
>JAPLJX010000493.1 GCA_026388375.1 Deltaproteobacteria bacterium | reverse complement strand
GAACCCGGTCCTGCACCATCACCGGCACTTTGTCCCGTACGATCGCGACGTAACGGCCGTTTTCCCAGCTCTTGATGAACTCCGGATCGACGGCCGCGATATCCGTCGCGGGCACCCAGCCGAGGAGGTGGCTCGTCTCCGCGAGGAACCATTTGCGATCGCGGCTGACCAGCGTCACGAGGACGGGCATCCCCGCCGGGGCTGAAGATTCCTGAAGGTTGTCAAACGGATTGTCTATGCCGGGGCCTTTCGGATAACGGGAATGGGGCTCGTGGGTCGGAAGGATGCGAAAATCGGCGCGGTTCACCGTCACTGCCGGGAACATCCGCTGCGGATAATCAGCGAGATGGGCGTTGGCAGCCATTTTCCGGATCCAGTCCTTGGGATGCGGCCGCCCGCCTTTTCCATAACCGGGAGTCCCCGTATATTCGCGGAATCCCCAGGAAGCCTGCTCCGGGGTGTGACGGGGCTCGGTCCGATGCCACGGGGCGAAGTAGAGGAGGTCGGATTCGGCGTTCAGACGGACCTGCTCCGGCGGCGGGAGAAGCGGGGCATCCGCCGCGTTTTTGTCCAGATAGGAAAGCGGGTCCTGGCTGAGATCGCCGAGATCCCGGATCACCGCCCCTGCGGCAACGCCGCCCCAGGCCAGTATGAAAAGCAGCAGCGTCAGGACAATACCGTACCTCGGTCTGTCTCCCCATCGCTTCGCCGTCCGTCTCTTCCGCATCGCCCCTCCTGAAGATCTTTTCTGTGCCAGTGTAGAGGTTTTCGGGATTTGCCGCAATCGTTTTCCTGGGGCGGCGCCCCTCCGTTGACCAAACCGTCGACCAAGCGCCCCTCAAAAGAAAAGAGGGTTAACCCATTGCTGAGCCAACCCCCTGTTTCTCTTATGGTGCCGAAGCCGGGATTTGAACCCGGACAGGCGTACACCCACTAGACCCTGAACCTAGCGCGTCTACCAATTCCGCCACTTCGGCAATGTCCTCATGTCCGGAACTTTGCGCCTATCTACACTGACGCTCCGGCCATTGTCAAGTGAAAATGACGACGCGGCGTCCGGCCGCATCCGTTCCGAAATTCTTTGCCGGGGCGACCCCGGGACGACGCCGCGCATATGATGATTGTGCTTGAAATTGCCTCGATTGATGCTATGGTATCGACCCCATGAAGGAGGTCAAGTGGTTGTTATGGACGTGATCCGCGGCAGTGAAAAAATCCCCGACCGCCTGCAACGCGCGGTCGTGACCATCGGCAACTTCGACGGCGTCCATCTGGGTCACCAGTTCATCTTCCGGAGGCTGGTCGAAGAGGCGCGCCGAGAGGGTTGTCCGGCCGTGGTCATCAGCTTCGAACCCCACCCCAAGATGGTTCTCCATCCGGAGCGGCGGCCGTTCTATCTGATCACCTCCCCGGAGGAGAAGATCCGCCTCCTCGCCGGGCTCGGGATCGACGCGCTCATCCTGATCCCCTTTTCGCTCGACTACGCCCGGATGACGGCGGAGGCGTTCGTCGGGGAGATCCTCTGGGAGAGACTGCGGATCCGGAAGATCCTGATCGGCCACGACTACACCTTCGGCCGGGGGAAGGAAGGCAACGAGGCGTTTCTCGCCGAAGCCGGCCGCCGTATAGGATTCACGGTCGAGGTGATAAACGCCTTTTGCATCGGCGATACCGTCATCAGCAGCACAAAAATCCGTGACGCGCTCCTCGCCGGGGAGGTCGGTTTTGCCGCGACGCTCCTCGGCCGGCCCTACAACCTCTCAGGCCGCGTGATCTCCGGCAACCGCCGGGGGGACGGCCTCGGCTTCCCGACGGCGAACATCGCACCGGACAAGGAGCTCGTTCCCGCCCGCGGCGTTTATGCCGTCCGCTGCCTGCTGGAAGGAAAGCGCCACGACGGCGTTCTAAACATCGGCTTCAACCCGACCTTCGCCGACGGCAAGCTCTCCATCGAAGTCCACATCTTCCATTTTCACGGGAATATCTACGGGATGATTCTGGACGTTCACTTCATCGAGCGGATCCGCGACGAGGTCCGCTTCACAAGCCCTGAAGAGTTGATCGCCCAGATCGACCGGGACATCGCCCGCGCGCGCGAGATCCTCCAATCCCCCAAATAGGGAGACCTTTGAATTTTTGGTCCACTTGTCATTGCGAGGAACGCGGTGACGAAGCAATCTTATGAATGATCGGATGCTTGCGGGATTGCTTCGTCGGCCTTTGGCCTCCTCGCAATGACACGGGAAATGGAGCCTCCGGGATAAGGGGGATCGCCGATCCTCCTTGGGCTATCTCAAGACGGGAAACGGCGCGGAAGCGGTCATGCCCCGCGTGTCGTGCCGGCTGAAATAGACGTCGCCGATGCAGCCCTCCGCCCCGCTCTTTGTATACTGGGAGTTGATGTGGAGCTGGATCCCGTAGGTGACGGCATCGAACCCCTTGAGATCCCGGAAGAGTTTTCGGAAGTCCTCCTGGATGTTCCGGCTTTCGGCGTACCACTCCCCAACCGAATCGGCCTTGTTCCGGAGCACCACGTACCTGAGCTTCCCGCCGCCGATCTGGTCGCTCCGCCCCGTCCACCCCCGCGGGGCCTCATTGTCCCAGACATAGCCGATCGTCGGGGTGTTGAGCACCGCCGGGAAGCCCGTCGAGGTAAAGGCGACGTAGAGCTGGACGGCCTGGTCGTCCGTCGTGGCCTTCCGGACGTCGCCGCCCCGCGGCAGACGGACGGCCTTCCACCGCCAGTTCAGAAAGGGATACTCCCGGAGATCGACATGGAGCTCCCGCTTGATCCCGAAGGAGGACTTCCGGTCGCTGACGAGATGGACGATGAAATCCTCCCCCGCCTTTTCCAGACGGAGGTTCACCGTCCCTGCCTTGCGGTCGAGGACCCAGCCCGGAGGAACCCCCCGGACGAGCTCCGCGGAGGAAAAGTGCACCGCCTGAATCGTCTCGTTTTCCGCGGCCGACGCCGCCGGCGCCGTGCCGAATATCGCTAACAAAAAGAGAAGGAACAGGGACATGATGGTCGTGCGTCCCGTCACAGTTGGGTTGGTCATCGTTTCCTATTCTTTGACGGTATTGAGGGAGCCGATCCCCTTTCCGCGGTAACGGGACATGATCTCCGTCCGGGTGAGGACGGCGTCCACCCGCGCGACGTGGACCCCGATGTTCTCCCGGCCGCTTTCCTCCTCGCGGTCGATCAGCGCGATGACCCGGTCGATCACCAGCCCCGCCTCCCGCGCCCGGACGATTGCGTTGATCGTCGAGCCGCCGGTGGTGATCACGTCGTCGAGGATCGCGACCTTCTCCCCCGGCCGGACGTTCCCCTCTATGCCGCTCATCATACCGTGATCCTTGACATCTTTTCTCACGATAAACGACTTGATGGGCCTTCCCTTCTGGAAGGAGATGACCGACAGCGCGTTGGCGATCGGGTCCGCGCCGAGGGTCAGGCCGCCGGCCGCCGTCACTCCCGAGTCGGCCAGCATCGCGAAGAGGATCTCTCCGATCAGGTTCATCGCCTCCGGGTCGAGCGTCGTCGGTTTGCAGTTGAAATAGTAGTTGCTCTTCCGCCCGGAGACGAGCGTGAAGGGCGGGGCGTCGCTGTATTTGAACGATCGTTCGAGGATGATCTCGATCAGCCTCTCTTTTGCGTTCCGGATCTCCATTTTCCCCCTCCCGGATTTCGGTTGCTGCGGGAATGCTATCCTATTTATCCCGGGTTTACCAGTGGGGAAAAGAGGGTTCGGACCTTTTCGGCCACGAGATCCCCCATCTCCGTGGTGCCGACGATCCTGGCGCCCGCCTGGCGGATGTCCTCAGTCCGGAAGCCCTCCTTCAGGACCATGCGGACGGCCTTCTCGACCTGGTCCGCCTCTGCCGTCCTATCGAAGGAGTAACGGAGCATCATCGCCACAGAGAGGATCGTGGCGAGCGGGTTGGCGACCCCCTTCCCGGCGATGTCCGGGGCGGAGCCATGGCTCGGCTCGTACATCGCCGTCTTCGTCCCCCGGCTCGCGGAGGGGAGCATCCCCAGCGAGCCGGTCAGCATCGACGCCTCGTCGCTCAGAATGTCGCCGAACATGTTCGTCGTCACGATCACGTCGAACTGTCCCGGGTTCCGGATCAACTGCATCGCGCAGTTGTCCACGTACATGTGCCGGAGTTCGACCTCCGGGTAGTCCCGGCCGACCTCCGTGACGACATCCCGCCAGAGCTCCGTCATTTCGAGGACGTTGGCCTTGTCCACGGAAAGGAGCTTCTTGCGGCGGCCGCGCGCCAGATCGAAACCCACCTTCGCAATCCGCCGGATCTCATCCTCGGTGTAGACCATCGTGTTGATCCCGATCCGCCGGCCGTTCTCGATCCGGACACCGCGGGGCTTCCCGAAATAGGCGTCCCCCAGCAGTTCACGGACGATCATCAGGTCGATCCCCCGAACAACGTCCGGTTTGAGCGGCGAGGCGTCGATCAGATCCTCGAAAACGACGACCGGCCGGAGGTTCGCGTAGAGCCCCAGCCCCGACCGCAGGCCGAGGAGGCCCCGTTCCGGCCGGACGCTGTAATCGAGCGACTCCCATTTCGGCCCGCCGACCGCGCCCAGCAGAACGGCGTCGCTCGCAAGCGCCAGTTGCATCACCTCTTCGGGGAGCGGGGTGCCGAAACGGTCGTAGGCGGCACCGCCGACGAGCCCTTCCTGAAGGTCGAACCGGACGCCGGTCCGTTCGGCGACGACGCCGAGCACCTTCACCGCCTCCCGGACGATCTCGGGTCCGATCCCGTCGCCGGGGAGAACCGCAATGCGATACGGTTTCATTTCGCCTTCCCCTTCGCGAGGTGGTTCATCAAACCGCCGTCGGCGATCAGCTGCTGCATGAACGGCGGGACCGGCGGGATTTTCAGCGGATCGGCGGCGGCGCCGACGATCCGGATCAGCCCCGCGTCCGCGTCCACCTCGATCTCCGCCCCGTTCTCCACGAGCCCCCACAGCTCCGTGGATTCGAAGATCGGAAGCCCCATGTTGAAGGAGTTCCGGTAGAAGATCCGGGCGAACCTCTTTGCCACGACGCAAGCGATCCCCGCCGCCTTGATGGCGATCGGGGCGTGCTCCCTGGATGAGCCGCAGCCGAAGTTCTCGCCGCCGACGAGGATGTCGCCCGGCCGCATCTTTTTCATGAACTCCGGATCGGCGTCCTCCATGCAGTGCGCGGCCAGCCCCTGCGGGTCCCAGATATTCAGATACCGCGCCGGGATGATCGCGTCGGTATCAATGTTGTCTCCGAACTTCCAGATTCTTCCCCGTATTTTCATATCTCTACATCCTTTCCGATCGGTCCTCTCGCAATTAGGGACAGAGCCCCTATTAATTCGGAATTAATAGGGGCTCTGTCCCTAATATCAACTGTTCCGGCCCGGCGAGGCGGCCGGCGACGGCCGTTGCGGCGGCGACCGCCGGTCCGGCGAGGTAGACCTCGCTCCCCGGGTGGCCCATCCGCCCGACAAAATTCCGGTTTGTCGTCGCGACCGACCGCTCTCCCTTAGCGAGGATCCCCATGTAACCGCCGAGACAGGGGCCGCAGGTCGGCAGGCTGATCACCGCCCCGGCGTCGAGGAAGATATCGAAGAGCCCCTCGTGCATCGCCTGGCGGTAGACCGCCGGCGTCGCCGGGAGGATGATCAGACGCATCCCCGGGGCGGCATGCCGCCCCTTCAGGATCGAAGCCGCCACGCGCAGATCCTCGATCCGGCCGTTCGTGCAGGAGCCGATAATCGACTGGTCGATCCGGACGTCGCCGACCTGGCTGATTCCCCGCGCGTTGGAGGGGAGGTGGGGAAACGACACCTGCGGTTCGATTTTGCCAACATCGATCTCGATCACCGAATGGTACGCCGCATCGGGATCGGAGAAGTAGAATTCGTAAGGACGTTCCGCCCGCCCCTGGACGTAGGCCTCCGTGATCGCATCCGGGATGAAGATCCCGTTCTTTCCGCCCGCCTCGATCGCCATGTTCGCCATCGTCAGGCGGTCGGCCATGGTCAGGCCGCGGACCGTCTCGCCGGTGAACTCCATCGCCCGGTAAAGGGCGCCGTCCACGCCGATCCGGCCGATCGTATAGAGAATCAGATCCTTTCCGGAAACCCAGGGACGTCGCTTTCCGTGATAGACGAACTTTATCGTCTCAGGCACCTTGAACCAGAGCTCGCCGGTCAGCATCGCCGCGGCCAGATCGGTGCTGCCGACGCCGGTGGCGAAGGCCCCCAGAGCCCCGTAGGTGCAGGTGTGACTGTCGGCGCCGACGACGAGATCCCCGGGGCCGACGATCCCCTTCTCCGGCAGCAGCGCGTGCTCCACACCCGCCTCGCCGATCTCGAAGTAGTGGCTGATCTGATGTTCACGGGCGAAATCCCGCATGATCTTGCACTGCTCGGCCGATTCGATGTCCTTGTTCGGGGCGAAATGGTCGGGGACGAGGACGATCCTGTCTCGGTCAAAAACCTTTTTCGCCCCCGCCTTTCGGAAGACGTCGATCGCGATCGGGGCCGTGATGTCGTTGCCGAGGGCGATATCGACCCGCGCGTTGATCAGCATTCCGGGGCGCACCTCTTCGAGGCCCGCGTGCCGGGCAAGTATCTTTTCCGTAATGGTCATGGTCATGTTTTCATGCTCCTTCGATGATTTCAGAAACGCCTTTTTCAGGGCAGCGTCCCGTTCTTACCGGATCTTGTCCATTTATGCAACCTCCACCTTCTTGATATCCTTGCTCAGCCACTCCAGGCGGTTCAGCGCGTTGATGTAGGCCTTGGCCGAGGCGACCAGGACGTCCGGATGGGCCCCCCGCCCGACGGCGGAGCGGCCGTTGAACTTGAGCTGCACCGTCGCCTCCCCCTGGGCGTCCGTCCCCCCGGTCACCGCGTTCACCGCGTACTTCAAGAGCGGGTAGTCCGTCTTCGTGATCTTCCGGATCGCCGTGAAGGTCGCGTCCACCGGCCCGACGCCGAAACCGGCCTCCTGGACCATCTTTCCGTCCACCTCCATCTGCATCGTCGCGGTCGGCACCGTCGCGGTCCCGCTGACGACGTTCAGATAGACGAACCGGTACCGTTCCGCGCTCCGGGAGGACTCCTCGTAAACAATCGCCTCCAGATCCTCGTCAAAGACCTCCTTCTTGACGTCGGCCAGTTCCTTGAAGCGGATGAAGATCCGGTTGATCTCCTCCTCGGTGAGGCCGTAGCCCAGCGCCCGAAGGCGATCGGCGATCGCATGGCGTCCTGAATGCTTGCCAAGGACGATGCGGGTCTCCGAGATCCCGACCGACTGGGGGGTCATGATCTCGTAGGTGCTCTTCTCCTTGATCAGGCCGTCCTGGTGAATGCCCGATTCGTGGGCGAAGGCGTTCGTCCCGACAATCGCCTTGTTCGGCTGGACAGGGATGCCCGCGAGGTCTGGTGGATATACTCGGTTTTGATCCCCGTCCGGAGGCCGAAGAGATCCTTCCGGGTCTTGATCGCCATCACGATCTCCTCCATCGCGCTGTTCCCGGCCCGCTCGCCGATCCCGTTGATCGTGCACTCCACCTGGCGCGCCCCGTTTTGCACGGCGGCCAGCGCATTGGCCGTCGCAAGGCCGAGGTCGTCGTGGCAGTGGACCGAAATAACCGCCTGGCGGATGTTCTTCACCCGCCGGAAAAGGATCGCGATCAGATCGCCGAACTCCTCCGGGATTGCGTAGCCCACCGTGTCCGGGATGTTGACCGTCGTCGCCCCCGCGACGATGACCGCCTCGACCATCTCGCAGAGGTAGTCGCGGTCGCTCCGCGTCGCATCCATCGGTGAGAACTCCACGTTCTCCGTATAGCAGCGGGCATGGGAAACGGCGGCGCAAGCCTCCTGGAGCACCTCCGCGCGCGACTTCCGGAGCTGGTATTTCAGATGGATGTCCGAAGAGGAGATGAAGGTGTGGATCCGCGGAGAAGCCGCTTCGGCGACGGCCTCCCACGCGCGGTCGATGTCGGCGGGATTCGCCCGCGCGAGCGCCGCAACCTGGCAGCCCCGGATCTCCCGGGCGATCTGCCTTACCGAGGCGAAATCCCCCTCCGAAGCGACCGGGAAGCCAGCCTCGATGATGTCCACACCCATTTTCTCGAGCTGGCGGGCGATCCGCAGTTTCTCGTCCGGGTTCATGCTCGCCCCCGGCGACTGCTCGCCGTCCCTGAGCGTTGTATCGAAGATGAATACCCTCTCTTCCGCTTTCCTGCCGTCTGTCGATTCCATGATGGGCTCCTTTTCGCAAAAATAAAAAAGGCCATGGGTTTTGCCGCCCATGGCCTTTTGGTTTCGTCTATGATCTATTGGTTCTACGAATTTCCGAAAAACGACGGGAGGAGGCGCCTATGTGAAAGGCAAAGAAGGGCGAGTCCCAAAAGGATGGGCAGAATCTTGATGCCACCAATGTTCGCTCTTACCACAGCCGCTGTCATCAAAGAAAACCCCTTCGCCATTTTTCCCCGCTGCTCACCTGCACATCATGAGGCGCTCGCGGATACCGCCCTGACCCCGGCGACAGGTGCTATCTAATTCAAACCCGGAGAGCTGTCAAGCTTTTTCTAAACGGCATGAAATGGAAGCGGAAAATGGGGACAGCTCCCTATTTTCCGCGCTGTCCACTATTCCCGTCACCATTTTCCCATTTTCCCGGAGAGGGCCATGTCCAGGAGTTGCATCGGATGAAGGACATCGATCCGGTCATGATCATTCATGTTTCCGCCGATCGTCACCCGGCAGCCCGGACATCCGGTGGCCACGACGCGGGCGCCGGTCTCGCGAATGCACGCAATCTTTTTTTCGGTGACCCCCTTCGAGATCTCCGGGTAATCGAATTGAAAGGAGCCGCCCCCGCCGCAGCAGGTGTTTGCCTCTTCCATCTCTACGTATTCCACTTGGGGCAACGCCTTCAGGATCTTTCGCGGGGCGTCGCTCACCCCCTGCGCGCGAACCAGGTGGCACGGGTCATGGTAGGTCACCCGGATCTTCCCGCCTTTGTAGTCCTTCGGCAGCGGAAGCTCGCCCAGCCTCTCCGCGACATACTCCATCACGTCAAAGGTCTTCCCCTTCAGGATCTCCGCCTGGGCGGTCTCCATCCCTTTTCGCTTCAAGAGCGCGATATACTCCTTCCGGAAGGCGGCGCCGCAGGTGGCGCAGTCCACCAGCACCGCATCGACACGGGCCCGGGAGAGGACGGCGATATTTCTGCTGACATTTTCCAGCGGGAGATCCCCTTCGCCCGACAGGATCGCGGCGATCCCGCAGCAATCTTGGGCCGCAGGAATCTCGATCTCCACGCGGAGTTGCTTCAGGACATTGACGACCGCCTGCCCCACGTCCGCCCCGAAATAGTTGGTAAAACAGCCGGTGAAATAGAAAACGCGCCCCTTCGGCTCTCCGTCGGGGCGGATCACCCCGTTAAACCGGTCGCGGAAGGGCCTGGGGTTGACCCGCGGAAGTTTTCCCGCCGGGATGTTGCCGATCCGCATCCCCTTGGTCAGCGTCTCGATGAGCCGGCTCCGCCCGAGCCTGGCGAAGACCATCGAGGAGCGCAGCAACTTTTCGTTGGTCAATAAATTGAAAACAAACCGCTTCTTCCAGTCCAGACCGTACTGTTTCACCAGCTCCGCGCGCAGGTCGTTGAAGACCTGGTCATGCCGCACCCCGCTCGGGCAATTCACGACACAGGTTTCGCAGAGCAGGCAGGTCAGGATGATCTCCTTGAACCGTTTCGACAGCGGAATTTTCCCCTCCAGGAAGTACTTGACGAGCTGAATCCGGCCCCTCGGGTTTGCGGCCTCGATCAGCACCTGCTGGTAAACCGGACACGACGTGGTGCAGAGCCCGCATTTGTTGCAGCGATCCACCATCTTCTTCGTTTCTTGTATTGCCTGCCGCTCCATCCGGTTGCTCCAGCTCCGCCTACACAATTCGAACGACTTTATCCGGGTTCACGATATTGAGCGGATCAAAGACCTTCTTGATGTTCCTCGTGATCTCCATCGCCGCCTCCCCGAGCTCAAGCGGCATCATCTCCCGCTTGGCGATCCCGATGCCGTGCTCCCCGGTCAGCGTGCCTCCCAACTCCAGCGCCTTGATCGAGATCTCGTCCATCGCCTGGACCACCCGCTTCATCTCTTCCGGATCGCTGCTGTCCGTCAGGATCATCGGATGGAGATTCCCGTCTCCGGCATGGGCGACGACCGGAATGGGCAGTTGATACTTCTCTGCAATCCTCGCCACCTCCTGTCAACCGCGCTCCGGCGCCATAGACGGAGCGTCTCGCTTTCCAGATCTCGTCATTCTCGGCAACCGTTCGCGCAACGTTCACCTCGTGGGCCCCCATCTCCCGGCAGAGTTGGATCAGCCGATCGGACTGTCCGGCCACCGCCGCTTCCGGACCGTCGACTTCAATCAGCAGCAGCGCCTCCGCTTCGCGCGGGAGCCCCAGATGCATGTAGTCCTCGACGACGTTGATGGAAACCTTGTCCATGATCTCCAGCGCCACCGGCAGGATGCCGATTTCGAAAACTTTTGAAACGGTCCTTCCGGCGTCGCCCAGGTTTTTATAGGCGGCCTGGAGCGTCCTTTTGGTCTCGGGAAGCGGAATCAGCTTCACCGTGATTTCGGTGATCAATCCGAGGGTCCCTTCCGAGCCGCAGAAGAGCTGCGTCAGGTTGTATCCCGTCACATTCTTCAGCACCTTTCCGCCGGTGCGCAGGATTTCCCCGGAGGCGAGGACCACCTCCAGGCCGACGAGATAGTCCCGGGTGACGCCGTACTTGACCGCCCGCATCCCGCCCGCATTTTCGGCCACATTCCCCCCCATCGTTGAAACCGCCATCGAGCCGGGGTCCGGCGGGTAATACAATCCCCGTTTCGTGAGCTCTTTCTGGAACTCCATGTTGATCACGCCGGGCTGAAGGACCGCGATCCGGTTCTCCTTGCTGATTTCGAGTATCTTGTTCATCTTGGTGAAGACCAGTACGATCCCTCCCCGGGTGGGCACGGAGCCCCCGGCGAGGTTGGTCCCCGCGCCGCGGGCCGTGACCGGAATCCTCTCCCGGGAGGCCACCTTCATGATCCGGGAGACCTCTTCCGTGCTGACGGGCAACAGCGCCGCTTCCGGCAGCCCCGGAACCATGAAGGCGTCGTACGAATAGAGGAGAAGGTCTTCCGGATTGTCGAAATACCGCCCCTCGCCCACAATGTTCTTCAGCTCGTCCTTGACCGCTTGACTGAGCATCTCCTATTCATCCTCCCTGTCTCTTGAGGGCTTGCCGCGGGAACTCGGGGACAGATTTGAAATCTGTCCCCGACTCCTCAGGTTTCGACCCAGTTCCGGGAGCGTTCAACCGCGCGCTTCCATCCGCGGGTCAACTGTTCGACTTTCTCCCTATCCATCC
>JAPLJX010000056.1:5001-7486 GCA_026388375.1 Deltaproteobacteria bacterium | reverse complement strand
GATCGTCGAAAAACTCCTCGGCCCCACTGCCGAGTACGTCGGGATGGGGCTTAGAAGCTGGGCTGAGAAGCGGGTACAGAATGCCGGCCGAATCTTCGAAAAGGCTGCGGAGAAACTCGGGGACAAGATAGACGAGCCTGGATCGGTTCCACCGCGAGTACTTAAAGTGGTCTTGGACGAGGGTTCCTATTGTGACGATGAACTCACTGCTGAATACTTCGGTGGCGTGCTTGCATCGTCTCGAAGTGGCACCAGCCGAGATGACAGGGCAGCGTCATATTTAAAGCTAACGTCTGAACTCTCCGTCTATCAAATAAGATTTCATTACGTTTCATACACCGCATGGAGAGCGCTATTCACAGGGTCTGGGTTACGCCCTACCTTTGGAGAAGACCTTGTCAAGATGTGGCTTTTTTTGCCCGCTTCATTCCTTTCCGCTGCTATGGACTTCACCAGCGACGAACCCGCGTCTGATATCCTTATGCAGTGCACTTCAGGACTTACGCGGCTTGATCTGATTGACCAGGCGCATTGGGGAGGCCCTGAGCACGTAAACCCACTGAACAAAAAGAGGGGTTGGTGTGAGGTGTCAGAGTGGGGCATGTGCATCTGCCCAACTCAGTTCGGAATCGATTATTGGTTATGGGCAGTGGGACTTGGCGCTACTAGCCGGACCCTCTTTCTAGACAGCAATCTTGCGCTGCCCAAACTACCAAGTATCGCCGTTCCTGAGGGCCCCATCAAATTGGTGAAGGTTGATAATTAGACTCAGCAGTTGCTTCCATTTCACGCAAAGGCGCGCCGGCGTTTACACGGCTAAAGCCGAGCCTAAGAAGTTTTCAATTAGTAATTGATAAATCGTATCTTGCCCCGAGCACCAACAGTTGTAGGTGACAGCGATAACCGTACATGTCTTTTTGGTTAAACATTTCGGGTCGTACTCTGCGACAAAATCGAACCGACCGCCCTCACTGACTACAATAAAAAAGTGTTAACATATTAGGATAATAGAATTTATCGATAAGCAGGTGAAAGAGGGAGGTCATCCTGTAGGTACATACCTTTCCAAATCAGAAAGTACGTAAGAGCCGGATGAATCAATAAAGACTATTTCATCCTTATTCATGATGGAACGCTGACCTCTTTTTTCTCGATCCCCGGCATGGGATAATGCTTGATATTGCCCGTGATCAGGGTGGCCCTGTTGACAACGCAGGTGGCAGCGATGAGGCAATCGTCCAGTTCCAGATGATGGCTCTTGATCGTCCGGCGATAATCCCCCGCCAGGGCCGCAATTTTTCTGTCCACGTCAATCACCGCCAGACTGTTCAGCAGTTTTACCGTCTTCTCCAGTTCCTCATCCCTCATGCCGGCGTGAATCTCGCCGATCGTAATGGCCGAACAGCACAATAATGAATCCTGGGCCGCCTCTCTGAGTATCGCACGCACCGATTCGTTGCCGCGCAGATGAAGGATCAGCACATCCGTATCAACGACAACCTGACGCATCGGCACGTTTTCCCCGCGTGGATTTTCTGACATTTCTGACAAAGCGATCTACCCCCGCCGCAAGTTCAGGGTGTTCTCCGCCCTTCCAGGCACCGAATGTCTCGTCAATGGCTGTTAGTTGGCGCAGCCGCTGTAGTTCCCGCTTAAGCGCCCCACTGACAAACCTGCTCAGCTCGCCTTTGCCTACGGTTTCCCGCAGTTGATTCAGCAGGTCTTCAGGAATTTGAAAGTTGGCCTGCTTCAAAACCGTGTTCATGACTATCCCCTCCCTTTCTATAAAGTGACATAGATATATTCATAGATGAGCCGTCAAAAGTCAACTTAAAAAATCCTGATGGCTGTGTTCCAGCGGAAGTTGCAGAAGAAACCGCGCACGGTCACAAACGCGGATCCGGTTCCGGAAGGTCCCCGGGAGGACCCTCCGCGAGAAGGCGGCTGATATCGTCCGGCGCGAAAGGAAGGCCGGCGAACAGCCGCGCCTCCAGCGCCTCCGTCTTCTCCCAGAGGAGGAGGATCCTCCGTTTTCGCTCCGGCTCCCGGCCGTACTTTTCGAGGATGTACCCCATCCGCTCGCCCAAAGGGACAATCCGGTCGTGGAGGACCCGCTTGTCCGCGTAGTTGACGACCTCCGCCTCGGTCGGGAGCGCGGAGGCGAAATAGCGTTCCAGGCGGACATGCTGGCCGACGATGCGCCCCACCTCCGGGTAGCCGATTTCCGTTAGCAGTTGCGCCCCGGTCTCGGCATGATCTTCCTGGGTCTGGAAACTCCGGGTCTTCGTGATATCGTGGAGGAGCGCCGCGGCCCGGATCAGATCCCGGTTCAGACCATCCGGTTTCAGATGATCCGGCTTCAGGTGATCAACAATCAGCAGGGAGACCCGGCAGACCTGCCGGGAATGGGCCACGATATTGTCCAGCATCCCCATCCCGGCGATCAGCCGCCCGCATTCCGCCTCGGACGGGATCTTGATCCGCT
>JAPLJX010000056.1:0-4990 GCA_026388375.1 Deltaproteobacteria bacterium | reverse complement strand
CCGCTGTTCATTCATAGGGTTCTTCATAACAGATCGGCCGTGGGATGGCCAGCGGATTTCAGCGGCGCGCGCACCTCGCAAACGGATCATTTTCCTTTTGTTCCGGCTTGTGGATTTTGATTTTAACTGGTATGGATCAAGAAAAAAATGTGGGTCCTGAAACAGGAGGCGGTGATGGGAACGTTGCTCAGAACAACCATCGGTGATCTTTTTGATGAGGTGGCCTCACGATTCCCCGACCGGGAGGCGTTGATCGATCTTCCCCGGGGCCAGAGATATTCTTATCAGGAATTGTTGATCATCGTGAACCAGTTGGCCAGGGGATTCCTGAAACTCGGTATCCGAAAGGGAGAACACCTGGCCCTCTGGACGCCCAACCTCTCCGAATCGATCATCACCGAGTTCGCCGCGGCGAAGATCGGCGCCGTCCTGATGACCCTGGATACGAATGCCCAGCCCCAGCAGCTTGAATATTTGCTCCGGCAGTCCGATTCCCAGGCCCTCATCCTATCCGAAGGAACAAACGGCACGGAACATATCGAGATGATCCGTCAGCTCTGCCCGGAGGTGGATACTTCAACGCCGGGGCAACTGAATTGTCACGCCCTGCCGGAATTGAGACGTCTCATCGTGATATCGGACCGGATCCACCGGGGCATGCTGAACTGGAAACAGGTCCTGGAGGCAGGCAGAGACGTTCCCGATCTGCTGTTGTCCGAACGACAGCGCTCCTGCCATGCGGATGATGTCGCCACGCTGCTGTACACCTCCGGAACAACCGGGGCGCCCAAAGGGGTGATGTCGACCCACTTCGGGATCACCAACACCACCCTGGCCAGTGCGGAGAATCAGAAATTGACGGAAAAGGATCGGCTCTGCCTCTCCGTCCCCTTGTCCCACATGTTCGGCTGCATCTGTGTCGCTTTGGCGGGGATGATCAAGGGGGCCGCCGTGGTCATCCCGTCTGAGACCTTCGATCCGAAGAAAGTTCTGGAGGCGATCGCAACGGAACGGTGCACCACGATTTATGGATCTCCCGGCGCATTCATCGCCATGATGGAGGAGCCGGAATACAGGCAATTCAATCTCCAATCGCTGCGGACCGGGATCATGGGGGGCGCCCAATGTCCGCTGGAAGTGATGAAGAGGGTTGCAGGGGAGATGGGGGCAAGGGAGATCGTGATCGGTTACGGCCAGACGGAGGCCTCCTCCTGGATCACGATGACCCGGCCGGACGACCCCTTGGAATTGCGGGTCTCCACAGTCGGAAGAGCCCTTCCCAACGTGGAGGTGAAGCTGATCGATCCGCTGAGCGGTCGGGAGGTTTCCACCGGCGCCGTCGGCGAGATTTGCGCCCGGGGGTTCAATATGAAGGGCTACTACAAGATGCCGGCCGCAACCGCCAATGCCGTCGATTCCGAGGGGTGGCTCCACACCGGAGATCTTGGAACGATGGACGCGGATGGCTATCTTCGAACAACCGGCAGAATGAAGGAGGTGATCGTCCGCGGAGGAGAGACGATCTATCCCACCGAGATTGAAGAGATTCTCTTCAGCCACCCCAAGATCTCGAACGTTCAGATCTTCGGGGTTCCCAGCAGAACCTCGGGGGAGGAGGTGGCGGCATGGATCAAACTGGAAGAGGGGGCCTCGGCCACGGAGGAAGAAATTCTTCAATATTGCCGTGCGAAACTGCCCGCGTCCAGCCTGCCGCGATACATCAAATTTGTCAGAGAATTTCCGATGACCCTGCTGGGCAAGGTCCAGAAGTTCCGAATGAGGGAGATGGCGATCAAGGAGTACGGACTGGAATAGGGGGAGAGAAAATGGGGTTTTGGAACAACGTCAGCCGGTTGAATTTGCAGGATTTCAGACCGGGCATCCGGAGCGTGGCGGAGTTCGGCGACAGGCTGGTCATGGCCTGCATGGAGATCGGCCCGGGCAAGGAAGATGCCGGACATCAGCACCCCTTCGAACAATGCGGCGTCGTGGTTGAAGGCAGGATCGAGATGTTCATCGGGGACGAACGGCGCGTGCTGGAGGCGATGGAAACCTATTTCATCCCCGCCGGTACGATCCACGGATGGAAAACCTTTGACATCCCGGCCAGGATTCTGGATGTCTCGGCGAAACCAAACTGAGCCGTGGTCGTCCAGCAGGGGAATGCTCGGCATGCCTATTTCCTTGACTTTGAATATGGCTTTCATTACAGATTCGGAAAATTTATGTTGAAGCGAGGAACAGGAATATGCATGTCAAGGATCTTTTTAAAATCGAAGGAAAGATCGCACTGATCACCGGCGGCGGGGCCGGGCTGGGCGCACAGATGGCGACCGCCCTGGCCGAAGCCGGGGCCGATGTCGCCCTGGCCGCGCGCAAGATCGAGCGCTGTGAGGCGGCCGCGGAGAAGATCCGCGGAGAGACCGGCGTCAAGACGATGGCGCTGCGCTGTGATGTTGCGGATCCGGACGAAGTCAAGAGCATGGTCGATTCCGTGCTGCGTAAATTCGGACGGATCGACATCCTGGTCAATAACTCCGGCACGAACTGGGGGGAACCGGCCGCGGATTACGCCCTGAAAGGGTGGAAGAAGGTCATGGACGTCAATCTGAACGGCACGTTTTTCTGCTGCCAGACGGCTGGCCGGGCGATGATCAGGCAGGGGTCCGGCACGATCATTAATGTCGCCTCGGTCGCCGGCATGAGGGGATTCGAGCCTGAAAAGATGGACGCGGTCGCTTACCCGGCGAGCAAAGCGGCCGTGATCAACCTGACGCGGGACCTGGCCGCAAAATGGGCCAGGCACAATATCCGCGTCAACGCCATCGCGCCCGGGTGGTTCCCGACCGACATGACAACCTGGACGATGCAGGACCATGGCAATCTGATCGTAAACGGCATTCCGATGCGACGGATCGGCAAGGATTACGAACTCAAGGGGGCCGTGCTCTTCCTTGCCTCGGAGGCATCCAGCTTCGTGACGGGGCATACACTCTGTGTGGACGGCGGAGAAAGCGCTATTTAGCAGACGCGAACATCAAAGGAGAGAAATTCATGAAAGAAATCGTCATCGACGGCGGCCAGGGTCTGGCCACCATTTTCGAGAGGCTCTCATGAGAATCGATGTGAATCAGGTAAGGACCATCGGCCTGGGCCTGACGAGGCCCGAAGGGGTCATGGCCACGGATGACGGCGGCCTCTATACGGCCGACGGGCTGGGGCGCTGCACCCGGATCGAGCGGGACGGCCGCACCGCCTTCTTCGGGAACCTGGGCGGCTTGCCCAACGGCATCTGCATCGATGGCGACGGCAACTGTATCGTCGCCAACATCGGCAACGGCGAACTCCAGTCGGTTCGTGCCGACGGCCGGCACACGGTGCTGATGACCGAAGCAGAGGGGAGACGGATGTACACCCCCAATTTCCCCTACCTGGACTTCCAGCGGAGAATATGGGTCTCCAACTCGACGAATCGTCCGGACATGGACGCGGCCCTGCACGCCGCCATTCCCGACGGCTCCCTCGTCCTCATCGACGGCGGGGAAGCCCGGATTGTCGCCGACGGCATCTGTTTTGCGAACGGCGTCGTCGTCGATCCTGCGGAGCGGTATGTCTATGTCGCCGAAACGATGATGCGGCGCATCCTGCGCTATCCCATCAGGGCCGACGGCTCTCTCGGAAACCGGGAGGTCTACGGGCCGGCATTCCTTGGGCGAAAGGGATTTCCCGACGGGATCGCCTTCGATGAGGCTGCGAATCTCTGGGTTACCTTTCCCATGTGGAACACCGTCGGCTACATCACCCCGGAGGGGAACCTGGAGATCTATCTCGAGGACCCGGAAGGCGAGGTTCTTCAGGGACCCGCCAATATCTGTTTCGGTTGGGAGGGCAGAAAAACGGCCTTCATCGGCTCTCTGAACGGCCGGACGATCCCCTATTTCCCGGTCCCCTATCCCGGGGCCAGGCTGATCCATCAGCGACGGTGACCGCCGCACGTCCCTGACAGTGAAGCAAAAAGAAAGGGACCTGGCTGATTTTCAAGGATCCCCCCGCTTATCAGAGGTGACAGCATCGGCGTCTGATCAACGCATGCCTACGCCCCGATGTATGCCTTCTTCACTTTATCGTTGTTCAGCAATTCCGAGCTCTTGCCCTCCAGCACAATCTTTCCGTTTTC
Organism: Deltaproteobacteria bacterium; assembly: GCA_026388375.1. Lineage (GTDB taxonomy): Bacteria > Desulfobacterota > Syntrophia > Syntrophales > UBA5619 > UBA5619. Next base: position 813 of record JAPLJX010000056.1, on the reverse strand, counting down.
CAGGACATAGCCCCGGTCGGCGATCATCAGGGCCATGTTGGCGTTTTGCTCGGATAATAATATGGTGGTTCCGGACTGGTGGATGGCCGTGATCACCTCGCCAATGATTTTGCGCACAACCAGCGGCGCCAGGCCCATCGAAGGCTCATCCAGCAACAACAAATCGGGTTTCGACATCAGAGACCGGGCGATCGCGAGCATCTGCTGTTCCCCACCGCTGAGGGTGCCTGCGAGCTGGCCCTGGCGCTCCTTCAGAATGGGAAACAGGCCGTAGACCTGTTCCAGGGATTGCTGAACTTCCTTTCCGTCCTGGCGGCGGATGTAAGCCCCGAGCATCAGATTTTTGATCACCGAGAGCTGGGGGAAAAGCTGGCGGCCTTCCGGGCAGAGGGACAAGCCCCGGCGGACGACCCTGTTGGCCGGAAGTGAATGAATCGGCTGCCCCTTGAACTCAATCGTCCCATGAAAAGGCTTCAATACCCCTGCGATCGTCCGGAAAAGGGTGGTTTTGCCGGCGCCATTGCTTCCCAAAATCGCGACGAAATCCCCTTGCCGGATTTCCAGGGAGATTTCGCGGACCGCCGGGAAACCGCCGATGCGGGTGGATACATTGGTCAGTTTAAGCATGCTGTTCCACTCCCAGATAGGCTTCGATCACCTTGGGATCTCTGCTGATCTCCACCGGCGTGCCCTCGGCGATGACGCTGCCGAAGTTCAAAACGATGATCCGGTCGGCCAACCCCATCACCATACGCATCTTGTGTTCGATCAGACAGATCGTGATCCCTCCGCATTCGTGGATTTTTTTTATCA
>JAPLJX010000130.1 GCA_026388375.1 Deltaproteobacteria bacterium | reverse complement strand
TTCGCCTGGGCCTCCATGCACGACAGCATCGTCAATCTACTGGTGGGACGAGAAGGCAAGGCGCCGATGGACGAGGTCCTCACGCTGTCGATGACCGTTGCGGCCTTTGTCATGCTGGCGCTCGCACTTGCCAACCGCTGGCTCCGCCTCAAACTGCTGTCGCAACTCTCCGAACGTGTCGTCTTCGTGCTGCTTCCGCCCCTGGTGCTGATCTTTCTCGTGCTGGGCACCATCTTCCTCGGTATCGCGACGCCGACGGAAGGCGGGGCGATGGGTGCGCTGGGCGCGCTGATCATGGCCGTCTCGCGCCGCCAGTTGAGTTTTAGCCTGCTCAAGCAGGCGCTGGACAACACGGCGACACTGACCTGCTTCGTCATATTCATCCTGATCGGGGCGACCGTGTTCAGCTTCACTTTCAACGCCGCCGACGGCCATATCTGGGTGGAGCACCTGTTTGACAAGTTGCCGGGCGGCCAAATGGGCTTCCTGATTGCGGTGAACGTTCTGGTTTTCATCCTCGGCTGTTTCATCGACTTCTTCGAAATCGCGTTCATCGTCATCCCCCTGCTGCTCACCGTGGCCGACAAGATGGGCATCGACCTGGTCTGGTTTGGTGTGGTCATCGCGATGAACCTCCAGACCTCGTTTCTGTCTCCGCCTTTCGGCTTCGCGCTGTTCTTCCTGAGAAGCGTGGCCGCCAAGACCGATTACAACGACCGGGTCACGAACAAGCGTATCGCGGCGGTGACGACGGCGCAGATTTACAAAGGCTCAATCATGTTCATCGGCCTTCAGCTCATCATGCTGGCCGCGGTGATCGCTTTCCCGACTCTCGTCACCAACAGTCTCGACAAGAAACCGGCCGTGAATCTGGAAACCATGAAGATCGAAGCCGAAACCGGGGACTATGGCAAGAAGGAAGACGAGGATCCAACGAAGGCGCTCGTACCGCAGCCGTCAGAGGATCAAGCCGCGCAGCAAGCCCCCGGAGGAACCCAGGAGGAAGACCCGATGGAGGCGGTCAAACGAGCGCTCGAGCAGGACGCCAAGAAGAAGTAGGTCGGGCTGAAGCCAGCCTATGGAAGCCGCCCCGCCGGTGCAGACGATAAAAAAACCCCGCGAGGCTCGCGCCTTGCGGGTTTTTTGCGAAATGCGGTGACGCTTAAAGCTTCTGCGCCTGCATGAAATCGTCGAAACCGGCCTCAGCGAAGCGGAACCACATATTCTGGTCGGCACGGAACTTGATGTAGTCCTCGTACACCTTCTTCCAGCGGGGGTTCTTCGCGGACAGCTCGGCATAAAGAGCCATTGATTCCTTGAAGGCAGCGTCCATAACGTCCTTCGGAAAGCGATGCAGCTTGGCGCCGGCGGCCACCAGTTGCTTCAGAGCGATGGGGTTCTTGGCGTCGTATGTGGCCTGCATCAACACGTGCGAGCGTGTCGCCGCCGCCTCGATTATCGCCTTGTACTCGGCCGACAGCGCCTCATAGGCCTTGATGTTGACGTAGAGGTCGGTCTGCGCGCAGCCCTCCCACCAGCCGGGATAGTAGTAGTTGGGCGCCACCTTGTAGAAGCCCAGTTTCTGGTCGTCGTAGGGACCGACAAACTCAACGGCGTCGATCGTCCCCTTCTCCAGCGACGTATAGATCTCGCCGGCGGGGATGCTCTGCGTCACGACGCCGAGCCTCTCCTGCACCTTTCCGGCGATCCCGGCGGTGCGCATCTTGAGGCCCTTCATGTCGGCCATCGACTTGATTTCCTTGCGGTACCAGCCGCCCATCTGGGCGCCGGTGTTGCCCATCGGGAAGTTGATGATGTTGTAGCTCTTTAAGAATTCGCGCATCAGCGTCAAACCGTTGCCCTCGAACATCCAGGCCGTCATCTGGCGCGAGTTAAGGCCGAAGGGGATGGCCGTCCCCAGGGCGAAGGTATCGTCCTTGCCGAAGAAATAGTAGGGCGCGGTATGGCAGCACTCGACGGTGCTGTTCTGCACTGCATCGACCACGCCGAAGGCGGGGACAAGTTCGCCGGCCGGGTGCACGGTGATGGTGAACTTGCCGCCGGACATGGCGCCCACACTCTTGGCGAACGCCTCGGCGGGGCCGATGAGCGCGTCCAGCGACTTGGGAAAGCTGGAGGCGAGGCGCCAGCGAAGCGTGGTTTGGGCATGAACCGACGGCGCCGCGACGCCCATGCCGGCGGCAAGGCCCACTCCGGCGGCGAGGCCAGCTCCGGCCTTCTTCAGAAATGAACGCCTTTGGATGGAAGTCTCTTTTGAATTTTTCTTCATTTTTAGCTCTCCATAGTGAATATATTTATGTTCTTTTACCTTTTCGGGGTCCGCTCCGGCTCGCCCACCTCTTTTCGAATTCGCGGATATCATAGTTTTCTATATTTTATGCCGCCAGAAAGTCAACAAAAAATTTGTTTTTTCATATTGCTTCAAACCGTCTTTTCAGTACACACGACGAAAGACCATATCTTCAAAATCTAGACATCCCGGCGAAGATGCTTGATTTTCAAACGGAATTGTTTCACTTCCAGACTGACCTAAAGATTGAGGAGAATCTGAAGAGGATCTTTTTTTAACATTGTGGCAAATTTTTCTTGACACACAACCCACTCTTCCCTAAATTTCTCTGAGATTGGTAACCGGCTCTTCATCCAGAGCCTGCACGCCAAGGAACTGGGCTGGATGCCCAAATGACCGCTCAGTTTTGAGCGGGAACGCCCGTGAAAGGAGAAAAAATGATTGACTACCCAAAATACAAAAAAGTGCTCTTCTGTACCGATTTCTCTGAAAATTCGGATTGTGCTTTCGATTATGCCTTTGGCGTTGCCAAGAGAGACGAGGGCGTTCTCTATATCCTGCATGTGATACCGAGCATCCCCAACCAGTACTATGCGGCGCTGTACTCCAACAAAGAAAATTTCAACAAGATAAAGGCAGCCATTCAGGAAGATCTGGCTCAGAAATTCAACGATCAATATCTAAGCCAGATCAGGGATAAGACCAAAGTCAAAATCGTCACCAAATCCGGTCGCGAAGATGAGGAAATTCTTAAGTTCGCCCGGAAGGAAAATATCGACATTATCGTGATGAGCACGCACGGGAGAACGGGAATAAAACATGTCTTTTTAGGAAGCGTCGCCGAAAAAACCATCAGACACAGTCCGATCCCGGTCTTTGTCATCCCCTGCAAAGAAAGGCCGGGCCGCGCCTGATCCTGGTGAGAGAAACCGCACCCCATCATTTTGCGGTCAATGTTCCCTTGACATGCAGGTCCGTTCTGCCTATAGGTCCCCGTCCAAAAGCTATGCCTTATCAAGGTGATCGAGGCCTATCTCGGGGGGTGAGGGGGTCATTGAACATCCGTATTGACCAAGGAATCTTGTGAGATTCGCAATCTCCCGCCGCTGGATGATCTTCTTCACGGCCTGCTTGTTGTTCGTGCTCTCTCAGTTTTATCGGGCCTCGATTGCGGTGATCGCACCAGACCTGATCTCGGATCTCGTGCTGGATACCCGCGGGCTGAGCCTCATTTCCGTATCTTTTTTCTATACCTTTGCCATCATGCAGATTCCCATCAGCATGTACCTCGATGCCATCGGGCCGAGGATTGCGATGACCGCACTGTCGCTTCTGGGAGTGGCCGGGGCGTTGGTTTTTGCCTGCGGGGAATCCATCGGAGCGCTGGTGGCCGGGAGACTTCTTCTCGGCGCCGGGATGGCCTGCAATCTGATGGGTACCCTGAAGCTGATCACCTTGTGGTTCGGACCACTCCGGTTCGCCACGATGTCGGCCCTGGCGCTTTCTTTCGGAACCCTGGGAAACATGACGGCGGCAACACCGCTGGTCTTGATGGTGCAATCCATGGGATGGCGGATGACCTTTATGGTCTTTTCCGGAATTAATCTTCTGCTGACGATCCTGTTTTTCGTCGTCGTCAGGGATCGGCCGAAGGACCCGGGTTACGGTGAAATCCCCCCAGCGGTCTCCACCAACCTGAAGAAAATCCTGGCGAACCTTCGCGACCTGATCAGAGAAAAGGACTACTGGATCATTTCTCTGGGAACCTTTTGTCGATACGGAATATTCGCCGCGTTGCAAACCCTGTGGGCCGGTCCCTATCTGATGACGGTGATTGGAATTTCACCGGTGGCAACCGGCAACATGCTGCTGTTGATGGGTGTCGGCATGATTACAGGCAGTCCGGTCTGCGGCTGGTTTTCCGACTCCTTATTCAAAACCCGAAAAGGGGTGATTATTGCGGGATTGGTCGGCATGATCCTGGTGCTTGCCATCTTTGCCTGCCTTCCTCCGGGGACAAACCTGACCGTTTTGTCCGTACTCTTTTTCGGTTTCGGCTTTTTTACCAGTTCCGGGCAGGTCATGTATGCCCACATCAAAGAAAGGATGCCCGTTGAACACGCCGGAACGGCCATGACCGCGGTCAATTTCTTTACCATGGTGGGGGTTGCCGTATTTCTTCAGGGACTGGGTAACCTCATGCAATACCTCTATCCGGGCGAGTCGTTCGGCGCTCCCGCCTTCAGGGTTGCGTTTTTTTCTGTACCGCGTGTCTGGTTTTAACGTTGGCTCTCTATTGCTTCACGGTTGAAACCCACGGAAAAATCGAAACCCTTTCCGAGCCGAAATGAGCCATTTCCGGCAAAGTCCGGAAAATCGGCGTTCACGGCCCAAAATCCTTTCACATGCAGATTTGCGACTGAGCGGAAATGATCCGCGCGCGGTGATAAATCTTGACAAGGGGGCCGGGCTCGGATTAGAGAACATGGACGAAAATAATCACCCATTCGGGTGCGCGTTGAAAGGCAGGAAAAGTCAGGGTGGAAAAGAAGATACGGAGCTCGGCCGAGCTCTTTGCAGGGATCACCGGCGCCTACCCCCGGTCGATGTTCAAATCGGTGGGGTATCATCGTGATGAACTGAAAAAGCCGGTGATCGGCGTCGTCAGTTCCTGGTCGGAGATGCACCCGGGCAGCTATCTCAACAAGGAATTGGCCCAGTTCGTCAAGGCCGGGATCTGGTCCGCCGGGGGCACGCCGGTCGAATTTCATACGATTGCGGTCTGCGACGCCATCGCCCAGGGGAACGGGATGCATTACGTCCTCCCCAGCCGTGAGGTCGTGGCGGCGGAGATCGAAGTCATGGTCGGGGCGGGCGGCTTCGACGGCCTTGTCCTCATATCCTCCTGCGACAAATCGCCTGGGGGGATGCTCATGGCGGCAGCGCGCCTCAACATCCCGACCATCTTCCTCCCCCCGGGGCCGATGCTCTCCCATGTCCGGAATGACGAACAACTCGTCCTGTGCGACATCAAGGAGGCGATGGGGGCCCTCAAGGATGAAAAGATCAATGCGGAGGAGTTCGAGGCGATTGAGGATGATACCTGCGCCACCGCCGGCGTCTGCGGCATGATGGGAACGGGAAATACGATGGGTTGCATCATCGAGGCCCTGGGGATGAGCCTCCCGGGCACCGCGACCACCCCGGCCGTTTACGCCGCAAAGAGACGCCAGGCCAAGCTCACCGGTGAAAGGGCCGTCGCCCTGGTCCGGGAAAAGTCCCTCCCCCGCGCCATCCTGACCCGGGGAAATCTCCTGAATGCCGTCCGTTTCCTGATGGCGATCGGCGGTTCGACAAACGCCGTCCTTCACCTTCCTGCCATCGCCCGGGAAGCGGGTTTTGAACTCACACTGAAGGAGATCGACGAAATCTCCACAGAGACCCCTTGCATCGCCACATTCAAGCCTTCCAGCCGATATACATTGTGGGATTTCTTCAGGGCCGGAGGCGTGGGCGCCGTCCTCGGGGAACTGAAAACCCTCCTCAATCAGGAGGTCATGACGGTCACGGGTAAAACGATTGAAAGCTATTTCGGGGCGGCGAAGGACCGCGAGGTCATCCGGACGCTGGGAAACCCTGTGCAGCCGCAGGGCGGCATCGTCATCCTTCGCGGCAACCTCGCGCCGGACGGAGCGGTCGTAAAGGTCAGCGGCATCCGGAGCGTCAAGCCGCGCCACGTGGGAACGGCCAAGACCTTCGACTCTGAGGAAGATGTGATGAAGCAGATCATGGGCAAGTCGATCCGTCCCGGCGACATCCTCGTAATCCGTTACGAAGGACCGCGCGGAGGGCCCGGAATGAGGGAGATGTCGATTCCCGCCGGCATCCTGACCGGCATGGGGCTGGGTGACAGCGTCGCCATGGTCACCGATGGACGATACTCCGGCGCCACGCGCGGTTTCTGCATCGGCCACGTCGCGCCGGAGGCCCAGGTAGGCGGACCGATCGCGGCGGTCCGCGACGGCGACCGGATCGAAATCGACATTCCCCATAAGAAGCTGAACCTGTTGCTTTCGGACGAGGAGATCGCCGCCCGTCTGAAGGCCATTCCGCAGCGGCCGGCGCCGATCGATACCGGATTTCTGGGTATCTACTGCCGTCACGCGGCGCAGGCGGACAAAGGCGCCATACTGGAGAATTGAAATGTTGCTCCCGAAGATGATTCTGTGTCGCCAACACTTTTCGCGGGAAACCGTCATCGCGCCTGCGGAGACCTTGACCTCCCTGATCCGGTCAAGCTGGATTCCGGAGATGATCCGACCGGGTCAGACGGTGGCCATCACCGGCGGCAGCCGGGGAATCGCCGCAATCGTCCCGCTCATGCGGGCGCTCGTCACAGCGCTTCAGGGACTCGGCGCAAAGCCCTTCATCGTCAACGCAATGGGAAGCCACGGCGGCGCAACGGCCGAGGGGCAGAAAGAGCTTCTCTCCTCACTGGGGATGACGGAGGCCGCCCTCGGCTGTCCGGTCACCGTGAGCATGGAGGTCGATACGGTCGGCAAATTGGCGGACGGCTTTCCGGTCCTCTGCGATCGAAACGCGGTGGGGGCCGGCCACATCATCGTGATGAACCGGATCAAGGCGCACACGGCGGTCACCGGCCCGGTCCAAAGCGGTCTGTGCAAAATGTGCACCGTCGGGCTGGGCAAGGTGGAACAGGCCTCCCGCCTGCACCGCTACGGCCCATCACGGATGGGAAAGATCGTCCAGGAGGTCGCCTCGACGCTGGCCCGCCGGGCGCCGGTGCTGGCCGGGATTGCCATCGTGGAAAACGCCTACGGCGAGGTTGCGAGGCTGGAGCTGGTCCGGCCGGAGGAATTCCCCGCAGCGGATGCGAGGCTTCTGCAGGAGGCCTTTCTTCTCACGGCCAAAATGCCCCTTTCCAAACTCGATCTCCTCGTCGTCGAGGAGATGGGCAAACGCTATAGCGGCACGGGCCTCGACCCCCATGTGATCGGGCGCTGGCGCATCTGGGGAGAGCCGGAACCGGAATCCCCCCGAATCGAGCGCGTGGCCGTTTTGGGTCTCGATCCCTCCTCCCACGGAAACGCCCAGGGCGTCGGCCTCGCCGACCTGATCACGGAGCGGCTCTTCCGCAGCATCGATCTTGCAAAGACCTACAAGAACACCCTCACCTCTACCTATGTCCAGCGGGGCATGATCCCCATCATCGGCGGCAGCGACCGGGAGACGATCGAAAATGCTGTCCATTCCATCCCGCTTGTCCACGAGGATCGGCTCCGGATCGCCTGGATCAGAAATACAAATCAGTTGGAAGAGATCGCCCTCTCACCGGCTGCGTTTGCCGGGTGCGCACCGGAGGCGCGTCTCGAAAAACTTCACAAGATCGACTGGAAATTCGACGAAAAGGGTCTTTTAATCCCCTGGGGAAAGGAGTAAGAAGCTGGTGGCCAAGGCATTGAAAATCAACCCCCGCGATAACGTCGCCGTGCTCCTCGAGGACATCCGGTCCGGCGAGACGGTCGATGTGGCAACCGGTGCGGAGGTAATTTGTATTCAGGCGCGGCAGGAGATCGCATTCGGGCACAAGATTGCACTCGCAAATCTGGATGCCGATCAGCCGATCATCAAGTACGGCGAGGAGATCGGCAGGGCCCGGACGGCGATCGGCGCCGGCGACTGGATCCACCTTCACAACCTCTACTGCCGCCGGGGCCATGAAGATCGGGCGGAATAGGAAATCATCATGCTCACATTTCAGGGATATCGAAGACCTCAGGGACTTCCGGGCGCCCGGAACGCGGTCGCCGTCATCCCGTCGGTCTTTTGCGCCAATACCGTCGCCCGGCGGATCGCCGAACACGTCGCCGGCGCGATTGCATTCTGCCATCCGGTCGGTTGCAGCCAGGTCGGCCTCGATCTGGAGCTGACCACACGCGGCCTGAAAGGGCTGGGAAAGCATCCCAACTTCTACGGCGTGGTCGTTGTCGGCCTGGGCTGTGAACGCTTCCAGGCGCGAGAATTGGCGGAGAGCATCACCGCCGCGGGTAAGCCGGTCGAGATGCTGGTGATCCAGGAGGAGGGGGACACCCTGCGGGCCATTGAAAAGGGGGTCACTTTCGCCGGCCGCATGGCGGAGGAGGCCTCCCGGCAGACTCGGGAAGAATTTCCCCTTTCCGAGTTCTCTCTCGGTCTGAAGTGTGGCGGAACGGACGCCACCTCCGGTCTCGCGGCCAACCCCGCCCTCGGCTGGGTCACCGACCGGATCTGTGAGGCCGGCGGCCGGGCGATTTTCACCGAGGTGACGGAGCTGATCGGGGCGGAGCAGATCCTCGCCAGACGCGCCGTCAATCCCAAAGTGGCCAGCCAAATTCTCTCGACGATCGGCAGCATGGAGAAGAGGCTTTCCGCCGCCACGGCAAGCGCGGAAATCCGACACCGTTCGGCGCTGATTTCCCCGGGAAACGAGGACGGGGGAGTCACCTCCGTCGTCGAAAAGGCGCTGGGCGGGATCTACAAGGCGGGAACCGGACCGATCAGCGGCGGCGTCGGCTACGGCGAATATCCGGAAGGTCCGGGTCTCTATCTGCTGGACTGCGTCGGCCACGACGGGGAGGCGGTTACGGGTCTTGTCGCGTCCGGCTGTCAGGCGGTCGTCTTCACGACGGGCCGCGGGACGCCGACCGGATTCCCCGGCGTGCCGGTCATCAAGATCACGGGAAACCGCGCGACCTATGAACGAATGAGATTCAACCTCGATTTCAACGCCGGAGGAATCGTGGAAGGGACGCCCATCGCGGAGGTGGGCGCGGAGCTGTTGGCAAAGGTCCTCCGGATCGGCTCCGGAGAGCCGTCGCGGGCGGAACTGCTCGGACATGACGAGCTGTTCTGCATCACGCGGATATAGGGGCCTGTTGAAAGGGGCTCCTTTGCAGGCTGTTCAAAAATGTCCAGATGCGAGGCTCCCGAAATCCTGAGCCGTGAGGCGTACTTTTGGGTACGTTGAACGGCGAAGGATGAGGGGAACGAAGCAGATGGGCGTTTTTCAACAGCCTGTTAGGGTATGCCGGGTCTCATTGGAGACATCGGCCCGATCGTACAATCGATCCATTGATCATAAGGAGGTAGTCTGATGTTCAAGCTTCATGGTATCTACGCCCCCATCGCAACGCCGTTTGTGGGAGGGGAAATCGCCTACGACAAGCTGGAAAAGAATCTTGATTTCTGGCTGGGATCGGACCTGGAAGGGATCGTGGTCATGGGCTCCAACGGGGAGTTCGTCCTGCTTTCGCCTGCGGAAAAAGAAGAGCTGATGCGGTTCGTCTGCGCTCGCGCGAAAGGGAAAAAGCCGGTCATCGCCGGGACCGGCGCCGAGTCGACATCGGAAACGATGCGCCTCAATAAAAAGGCCGCCGAGGCGGGGGCCGACGCGGTCCTCGTCGTCACCCCGAACTACTACAAGGGGGAGATGACCGATCCGGTCCTGGCGCGTTTCTACACGGACGTGGCCGACGCCAGCCCGCTGCCGGTCATCCTCTACAACATGCCCCGCAACGCGGGGATCAACATCTCCGCAAAACTGGCCGTCGAGCTGGCAAAACACCCGAACATCATCGGGATCAAGGACAGCGGCGGCAATATCGTCCAGATCGCGGACATGATCCGCAAGGCGCCGGATGGTTTTTCGGTGTTTGCGGGATCGGCAAGCTTCCTCTTCACGAGTCTCGCCCTCGGCGCAACGGGAGGCACCCTCGCGCTGGCCAACGTCTTCCCGAACGAGTGCGCCCGCCTGCAAACGCTCTTCGATGCCGGCAAGATCCGGGAGGCCCGGGATCTGCAGATGAACCTCATCGACAGCAACAATGCGGTGACGGCCCGGTGGGGCATCCCCGGACTCAAGGCCGCGATGGAGATGATCGGTCTTTACGGCGGAGACCCCCGCCCGCCGCTGATGCCCCTGAAAGAGGCGGATCGGGAGGAGCTCCGGAAGGTCCTGACGCAGACGGGGTTTTTCCCGAAAGCAAAGAGATGATTTCTTTATAAGGATTCGACACTGAAAACATTGATCAAGGAGGAGTTTATGAAGCGTTCAAAAAGCATATTGAAGACAGCGGTTATGATGTTGGCGCTCCTGTTTGTCATGGGGATGACCCTGGGCGTAATGGCGGCAAGTGCCGCGGAAAAGTATCCGGCCAAGGCCGTGACCGTGATCCATGGCTTCAAGGCGGGCGGCGGAAGCGACCAGCTCGCCCAGGTAACCCAGCCCTTTCTGGAGAAGGTTTTGAAGCAGCGGTTTGTGAACGTTTACAAGCCCGGCGCCGATGGCGCCATCGTCTGGAAGGAAGTGGGCAAGGACACGAAGCCGGACGGCTACACCCTGACCACCTGCCTGACACCGAAGACCCAGCTCAACTCGATGGTCAACGCCAACGCGGGCTATTCGATGGCCGACTTTGAACCCATCGCGAACATGATCTTCGATCCGGGCATCCTCGTGGTGGCCGCGGACAGCAAGTTCAAGACCTTTCAGGATCTCGTAGATGCAGCCAAGAAGGCCCCGGGACAGATCAGGCTCTCCCATTCCGGCAACGGCGGGGACGACTGGTATAATGGCCTGATGATCGCCAAACTGGCCGGCATCAGTTTCAACATGGTCCCCTTCGATGGGGACGCCCCTGCCTGGCAGGCGGCCGCCGGCGGCCATGTCGAAGTCTGTACCACGAACGTGGGCGTCGTGACGGGCCTGGTCCAGGGTAAGAAGCTTCGCGGCTTGGCGGTCTACACCGAAAAGAGGCTGCCGTCGATTTCCGAAGTCCCGACGCTGAAGGAGCTGGGGGTCAACCTGGTCGAAGGCTCCTACCGCGGGTATCTGGCCCCGAAGGGAACGCCGAAGGAGATTATCACCATCCTGGCCGACGGCCTGGAGAAGGTCTCGGCGGATCCGCAACACAAGGCTGCCTGCGCCGCGCAGAACATGGTCCCCGATTTCAAACGCGGAGACGCATTCAAAACCTTCCTGGCTCAGGAGGAGGAGATGCTCCGCAAGATCGCCAAAGAGATGAAACTCATCCCGTAACGCGGTAAAACCGGACGGCGGGGCCGACAAGCCCCGCCGTCCCTGAAAATAATCAAAGGGTTTATCTATGAAGGAACGTATTGTTTCCCTTGGGATCCTGGTATTTGCACTGGTCTACCTGGCGGGCTCCATTTCGCTGAAGGTCGGAACCCGCGCCCAGCCGGGCGCCGGCCTGTTTCCGGCAGCGGTCGCCTTTTCTCTGCTGGCCATTTCCGCCCTCCATGTCTGGCGCACCTTCCGGAGGACGACTGACAAGGAAGAAGGGCACAGTTGGACACAGCTCGCCCCGGCCGGGATCGCCGCCGCGCTCGTCTTCTACCCGATTCTCTTGAAGACGCTCAGTTTTCTCTTATCCACATTCATCGTCCTTTTTGTTCTTCTTCGGCTGCTGCGGTTTAAAACGACACTGACCTCCTTTCTGACAGCCCTCGTTACGACCATCCTCTCTTTCATCATCTTCGCCGGGCTTCTGGGCGTCGTCGTGCCGTCGGGCGTCATGGAACAGTTTATCTTAACCATATTGGGGCTTGGATAATGGACGTCTTACACCAACTCATGATGGGGTTCCAGGTTGCGGCGACCCCAATCAACCTCCTGTGGGCGCTCATCGGCGCCTTTGTCGGAACGATCGTCGGGGTCCTCCCGGGCATCGGCCCCCTGGGGTCGATGGCAATCCTGCTCTCCTTTACGCTGAAGATGGACGCGACGACGGCGATGATCTTCTTCGCCGGCATCTACTACGGCGCGATGTACGGCGGGTCGACCACCTCCATCCTGCTCAACATCCCCGGCGAGGCGGCCTCGGTCGTCACCTGCATCGACGGTTACAAGATGGCCCAGAAGGGACGGGCCGGCGCGGCCCTGACGATTTCGGCCGTCGGCTCCTTCGTGGCGGGCACCCTCTCGATCATCGGCCTGATGTTCGCCGCCTCGATCCTGGCCGATGCCGCCCTGAAGTTCGGACCGCCGGAATTCTTCGCCATCGGCTCGGTCGGCCTCCTCTTTCTCGTCCGCCTGAGCGGTGGATCGTTCATTAAGAACGTGATCATGCTCCTGTTGGGCCTCGCGCTCGCCACGATCGGCACCGACCATCTCTACGGCACGCCGCGGTTCACCTTCGACATCAGCGACCTGGGACAGGGGGTGGAATTCCTCCCCGTCGCCATGGGGCTCTTCGGGATCGCGGAGGTGATGCTATGCGCCGTGGAGAACGAGAATCTCGGTGAGATGATCCAAGTCCGGATGCGCGATCTCCTGCCAACCCTGACGGAGTGGAAGCGCTCCTACGCCCCGATCCTCCGGGGATCGTTCCTCGGCTTCTTCATCGGCCTCCTGCCGGGTCCATCGCCGGTCATCTCCACCTTCGTCTCCTATATGGCCGAAAAGAAGATATCCAAGCACCCGGAGGAGTTCGGCGAGGGGGCAATCGAAGGGGTGGCCGGTCCCGAATCGGCGAACAACGCGGCCGTCGGCGGGGCGTATGTCCCGCTCCTTGCCCTG
>JAPLJX010000467.1 GCA_026388375.1 Deltaproteobacteria bacterium | reverse complement strand
TGAGCTTATTAAGCAATGACGAGGTGAATGCGGTTATCCTGAGTCAGGAGTTTGCCGTCGAAATGGAGAAGATGTTTGTCAGGGACCTTGCGGATTCCAGGCAGATTCAATGGGATGAGTGGAAAAAAAGGCCTTTATTGCCCAGGATCAGGGAGTGGCTTGTGAATTTATTTTCCCGTTGGCTGCAAGAGAACCCGATTCATCGTTCATAGCCTTTTCAATAAAAGCGCCGGAATCTGCAGCAGCGGAGATTATGGACAAATCAATGTGGGTAAACAGCGGGAAATGGTCGGATGGGTAACATTTTTTCCATCGCGGTTGAATAATTGTCGCGGCTTGGACCCGGGCAGCAGTCGGAACAAAAATATAGTCCAATTTGAACCGGAAAAAAAATCTGCGAAACCCGTGAAAGGTAACGACATGTCGATCATTTGGATATCGTACCCGAAAGGTATCCATTAATGGTTCAGGATTGAATACACTCCCCTTTGTTTTGATTCTTAAAAGAATTTTACCTTTTAAATATTGTATGGGCGTACTCCGTTCTCTGGCATTAAAATCACCTGTCAGTACAAAAGGGTCCGGAGAAGACCGCGTATGAATAAACTGGCTCAAAAAAACAACGCTATTTTTTCGCGACCGCCGGGAAATATGATCCAAATGAACATTATAAAAATAAAAAGCCTGTTCTGAGTCTTTTTCAATCAGCCGCGCCCAAGTACAGGTTCGCGGGATGATGTTCCCCCACCCCTTTGACCCCGGTATATAGGGTGTATCGGAAAACCAGAAGGTGCCTTCCGCGGATGGGACGAACCGCATCGCGTCATAAAAAATGGCCGTATGCAACCCTTTGCTGCCGCCCAAATTTCCAATGCCAACCTTCTCATATCCGGGCAGCATGGTGCGGATCTCTGATATTTGAAAGTCCAACGCTTCCTGTAGGCCCAAAACATCCGGGCGATAATGATTCAAGAGTTCACGCACCCGGTTACGACGGAATATCCAGTGATTTTTACCGTCTTTCGCCGTCCCGCGCCGAATATTAAAACTCATGACATTCAAGTTCAATCCGGTATTGGGCATCAGATTAGAAAAAGAATCCATTTCGGCTTTTGGAATTCTTCGCAGGGGATTGAAACCCCAAAGCAAAACGACTGGCTGCCAAATTCGAGCAATTGATTTTTTGGCGAATATGCGCCCTTTCATTTTTATTGTCTTCACCATACCTCATATAACCTGTTTGGGACGAAGTCGAATTCAATATCCAACAATGTAGTAACATAGGTATGATAAATAAAAAAGCAAGTCATCGTACGACAAATAAGCAATTCTTCTTCCTATGGTGGAAGCGCCACCGAGAGCCCCCTGGATCAGACGCAGCACCAGCAGCATGGGCAGGTTGTCCATAAAACCCATGAGCAGAAAAATCATCCCGTTGCATAAAAAACCCCCCTGGAAGAGGGCTTTGGGGCGGAATTTTGCGGTCAAGCTTCCCCAGAAGGGTGCAGCCGCAGCAGCGACAAAGGAATTCAAACCCATGATCAGCCCGATCCAAACCATCGTTTCAGGAGGCTTATAGGGGCTGATTTTAATGATATAGAAGGTGAAGCAAAACGCCAACCCAAACTGAGACAGAGCAATGAAAATAACGCCCTTGCTTCCGTCTGAGGCAGGCAGAATACGGTTTAATAAAAGATACTCTATTTTTTTCATATAGTTCAAATCTTACTGGCGGGGATTCCCGAGCACAGGTCGACAACACGATGGCCGGTACTCTTATCACGGGTGCCGGAAGAGAAGCAATGATCACTTCTGTCCTGCGTTTCATCAGAAGCGCGTAGTGGAAAACGCCTCGCCTTAGATGCCCTGGAGTAGCTCGCCGCCATTTTCCTTTCCATTCTATTTCCATCATGGTGACTTTGTAAAATACAGAGAAGCACAAAAAAATTCTGGACAGCGTCGTTTCCCTGAGATAGAAGCACTCCACATAAGAATGAACGTTCACTCATTAATGTGCGAGAAGAGAAACGATCATGAAAATATCAGACAAGCGCAACGACGTTATGCAAGCGGCCCTGGAACTCATCGCCGACCAGGGTTTTCACGGCGCCCCGATGGCCGAGATCGCCGAAAAGGCAGGCGTGGCCACCGGGACGATCTACCGCTATTTCGAGAACAAGGAGGTGCTGATCCGCGAGTTACATCGAGAATTGGAAGAGAAGATCAGCGCGACTCTTCGGGAAGGCTACCCTGTCGAACGGCCTCTCCGGGAAAGATTTCTCTACCTAATCAGAGAACTTCTCCGGTATTTTATAACGAATCCTCTTCATTTCCGTTACATGGAGCAGTACTTCAACTCTCCATACGGCATCTCCATGCACAGGGACAGGCTTTTGGGCAAGTCCGGCAACCACGATATCCTGATGGATATTTTTGAGCTGGGGATCCAGCAGCAGGTTCTCAAAGAGCTTCCGAAGGCAGTGCTTTTCCCCCTGGCCTTCGGTCCCCTGATCATCCTGATGCGGGACCATATCCTCGGATTCGTCATCCTGGACGATCCCCTGATCAAGCAAATCACGGAAGCCTGCTGGGACACCATCAAAAGGTGATGCCCATAGTTTTATGAGGGAATCTGATTTTTTGTAATAAACAATGATCATTCATTCATTTTTATTTTGAAGTTATTTTCTCATTGTTTTGAACAGGATAAAAGCATTATCGTCCGGATGTGATGGATGATTGGTCGCCAAATATGAAATGATAGAGGTGTCGCATGCAGATTTATGAAAGGGCCAAACGAATCGCTGCCGGGGGTATTCTCACCGGGATCTTGATCCTTGGTGGTTGCGGACAGCAAACCGCTAAAGGCGGACCGCCACAAGGGGGATCGCCGGAAGTCGCCGTCGTGACGATCCAACCGAAGCGGTTGGTGATCACGACAGAATTGACCGGGAGGACATCCGCCAATCTTGTCGCTGAAGTGCGCCCGCAGGTGAGCGGCATCATCCAGAAACGCCAGTTTATGGAAGGCGCCGATGTCAAGGCAGGCCAAGTGCTCTTTCGGATCGACGCGGCGCCTTTTCAGGCGGCGCTTGACAATGCCGCGGCAAACCTCGCAGCCATGCAGAAGAACGCCTCCCGGGCACAGGCTGCCCTGCGAGCGAGCCTCGCCGGCGTCACCCGGCAGCAGGCGACTACGAAGTTCGCCCGGACGAACCGCGAGCGCTTCGAGGAGCTGTCCAAGGACGGTGCTGTCTCCGCCAGCGAGCGCGACCAAGCCGTGACCGAGGCCGACGTGGCCGAGGCCACGATCCGGGCCGTGGAGGCTCAGGTGGAAAACGACCGGGCGGCGGTGGCCGCGGCCGAGGCAACCATCGATCAGGCGGAAGCGGCAATGAAGACGGCCCGAATCAATCTGGCATACACTTCCGTCACGGCACCCATTTCAGGCCGGATCGGAAGATCCAGCGTAACGGAGGGAGCCTTGGTGACGGCATACCAGCCCATAGCCTTGGCAACCATTCAACAACTGGATCCCATGTACGTGGATGTGCCCCAATCCACCACCGAGCTTCTGCGATTGCGGCATCGCCTGGAGGACGGCCGGCTCAATAACAACGGGGAAATCCGGAACAAGGTCCGTCTCCTCTTTGAAGACGACGCTAAATATCCCTTGGAAGGAGCGCTTCAATTCCGCGACGTCACGGTAGATCCGACGACCGGATCAGTCATTCTGCGGGTTGTTTTTCCCAATCCGAAGGGTAGTGGAAGAAGGTGTCAACCGGCAAGCGATCCTGGTTCCTCAACAAGCCGTATCCCGCACCCCGAAGGGGGATCCCTTTGTGCTGATCGTGGATGCCCAAGGGAAGGTACTGCAGCGGATGCTGACGCTCGATCGTGCCATCGGCGATGCATGGCTTGTTTCATCGGGTCTTGCACCCGGCGAGCGGGTCATTGTCGAGGGGCTACAAAAGGTGAAACCCGGCGTTTCCGTGAAGGTTGTTGTTTTTGAAGCCGGTGGAGAAAAAAATAGCGGGGGCCGTAAGAATGCGGTCCCGCCGCCTGCAAAATCGAACTGACGGAGGCACCTGATGTTATCGAGATTCTTTCTAAAAAGACCGGTATTCGCCTGGGTCATCGCCATCATTCTGATGGTGGCGGGCGGCCTTGCGATCTATAACCTGCCCATATCGCAGTACCCACCCATCGCACCGCCCTCCATCGCCATCACCGCCTTTGATCCAGGGGCGTCGGCGGAGACGGTGGAAAATAGTATTACACAGATCATCGAGCAGAAGATGACCGGTTTCGACAAGATGCTGTATCTCTCCGCCACCAGCGATTCGTCCGGCTCTTCCCGTATTGAGCTCACCTTTGCCCCGGGAACCGATCCGGACCTGGCCTGGGCGCAGGTGCAGAACAAGCTCCAACTCGCCATGGCGAGCCTGCCGCAGGTCGTGCAGCGCCAAGGCGTGATGGTGAGCAAATCCACCCGAAACTACCTGTTGATCGTGGGCCTGGTCTCGGAAGATGGGAGCATGGATGGGAATGACTTGCAGGACTATGCCCAATCCAACATCGAGAAGGTGCTCTCAAGGGTGCCGGGCGTGGGTGAGGTGCAGATCTTCGGCAGTCAGTATGCCATGCGCATCTGGCTGAACCCTGACAAGCTGACCGATTACCAGATGACGGTTCAGGATGTGATCACGGGGCTGCAAGCTTACAACGTTGAGGTGTCCGCGGGCCAGTTCGGCGGGGCGCCGGCGGTGAAAGGACAGCGTTTGAACGCCTCCATCACCGTCCAGAGTCTGCTCAAGACACCCGAGGAGTTTGCCGCCATCCCTCTCCGCACCAACCCGGATGGGTCCATTGTGCGGGTCAGGGATGTAGGGCGGACAGAACTCGGGACCGAAGCTTACGACACAAAATCCTATTTCAACGGCAAGCCCTCTGCTGGGCTGGCCATTCGGCAGGCGGCCGGCGCCAACGCCTTGGATACGGCCAATGCCATCAGGACCAAATTGTCAGAAATGAGCCATTTTTTCCCCGCCGGCATGAAGGTAGTGTATCCCTACGACACCACCCCATTCGTCAGGGTGGCCATCGAAGAGGTGGTTAAGACCCTTTTTGAGGCGATCCTGCTAGTTTTCCTCGTGATGTATCTCTTCATGGGAAACAT
>JAPLJX010000016.1 GCA_026388375.1 Deltaproteobacteria bacterium | reverse complement strand
TTTCATCCACCACCGGAAAATATTTCTGGTGGGAGATCATCGTGGTGATGAGCACCTCCCGGGGAAGCTTCAGGTATTCCCGATCGAAATTGCCGCAGACGACCGTCGGGTATTCGGTCAGGAATGTCACCGTTTCGAGGAGTTCCTCGGACGGAAGGACGCGGCCGCCGACGGTTGCCGCCGCCTTCCGGGTCTCCTTGCGGATGATTTCCTTTCGCTCTGCGGGATCGACGACCACGAAACGGTTGCGCGTCCCGGCGAGGTATCCCTCCAGATTCTCGACCGGGAATGAGTCGGGACCCATGAACCGATGGCCGCGGCTCGTGTTGCCGCTTTCGACATTTGCGATCCGGAACGGGACGATCCGGCCGTCGAAGAGGGCCAGAATCCAGTGGATCGGTCGGGCAAACCGAAACTCCAGATCGGACCAGCGCATCGATTTCCGGAAGGGGATCCCGGTGATGACCTTCGTCAGGATTGCCGGAAGGAGGCCCTCCGTCGCCTCGCCGATGATCTTCTTCCGGGCGCAGAGGTACTCCCCCTTCTCCGTCGTCACCCGCTCCAGTTCGGCGATGCCGAGGTTCTGCCCTCTGGCGAAACCGACGGCGGCACGGGAGGGATTTCCCTGCTCGTCGAAGGCGACCCTCGCGGCCGGGCCCAGCTTCTCGATCACCTGATCCTCCTGACGTTCGGTGATGCCGTCCACCGTCAGAAAGAGCCTGCGGGGCGTCCCCATGGTCCGGATTTCCCCGTGACGGATCCGGTTTGCCGCCAGTTCTCCGCGGGCGATCTCCTCCAAATCCTTGAGCGCCTTTGGCAGAAAGGCCGCCGGGATCTCTTCCGTTCCGATTTCCAAGAGCAGTTCCTTGCCCATGAACGTTCTCCGATCTTCGTGACGCCCGCTTTGGTGAATTTTCGGGTGCATCGATATAAGTGCCGGGGAAATGATGCGTTTCCGGCGTTATTTCCGGTTCAGCAGAGGGTAGCCCATAGCCTCCCGCTGTCGGAGGTAACCCTCGGCGCTCAGACGGGCGAGGTTACGGACGCGGCCGATGTAGCTCGTCCGCTCGGCCACGCTGATCGCCCCCCGGGCATTCAGCAGGTTGAATGTGTGGGAACACTTGAGACAATGGTCGTACGTCGGCAGGACCAGACCCTTTTCAGCCGCCCGCATCCCTTCGGCCTCGTACATGTCGAAGCGTTGCCGGAGCTGGGAGATGTCGGCGATCTCGAAGTTGTAAACGGACCACTCCACCTCGCTCTGGTGGTGGACGTCGCCGTATTTGATCCCTTTTGTCCATTCGAGATCATAGACGTTGTCGACCCCCTGAATGTACATGGCGATCCGTTCGGTGCCGTAGGTCAATTCCGCACTGACGGGCCGGCAATCGAAACCGCCGACCTGCTGGAAGTAGGTGAACTGGGAGATCTCCATTCCGTCGAGCCACACCTCCCAGCCGAGCCCCCAGGCGCCGACGGTGGGCGATTCCCAGTCATCCTCGACGAAACGGATGTCGTGCTCCAGTGGGTCGATGCCGAAGCTTTTCAGCGAGTCAAGGTAGAGCTGCTGGATGTTCGGAGGCGACGGTTTCATGATCACCTGGTACTGATAGTAGTGCTGGAGGCGGTTCGGATTTTCTCCGTAGCGGCCGTCCGTGGGTCTGCGGGATGGTTCCACGTAGGCCACGTTCCAGGGTTCCGGTCCCAAGGCCCTGAGAAAGGTGGCCGGGTTGAAGGTGCCCGCCCCCTTCTCGACGTCGTAAGGCTGCTGGATGACGCACCCCTGGCCCGCCCAGTACCGCTCGAGGGCGAAAATCAATTCCTGAAAGGTCACATCTCCTCCTGTAGGTCAAAAATGGTTTCGCAAACGGTCCGAGGGTTGGGATGAAGTGGGGACAGCCTCCGGTTCATCTCTCGGGGTAGCCCCGTTATTTCTTGAAATCATGACTGTTTTTACGGGCAGGTTCTTAACACGCCATCCGGCGCATGTCAATACGAAATCGCGGCGGTTCAGATTTCCAGTCGCCGGATTTCATTGAGGACATGAACCGATTTCAGCTCCCGTCCGAGGGGGTGGCGGATGAAATGGGCGAGGAACCGCCGACTCTCGTCGGCAGATTGCCCGTTGATTGCAAAATACGGTAAAAGAGTGTGGAATGATGAAAACACAAAATTGCTTGTACTTCAAACAATATCCGGGTAGCATAAAGGCACATAAAGGCATACGTATTAGGTTGAGATATATATCCCTGTTCCACACTGCGGAAGCTTGCACGGTTCTCTTAATCGGTTGAAACGCCAATGACAGTAAAAAAGAACGATAAAAAATCAGTACTTGATACGATTAACCAGGTGCAGCTTGCCATAAAGAGCACCGGCGTATATCCGGCAGAACATCCCGTCACTACGGAGATACTACATAATTCCTACGAGGCATTAGTCAATCTTCTGAACTCGAAGAGCGTATTAACATTGAGTGCGGATGGCGGTAAATTATTGGTGGATGATATTCCGATCGAATCCCCGAATAACTTATCCGCTAATTTCGCGCTGGACCTCGATCAAAGGGCGATCGACAGCATCTCCTTTTATCGGGGACTGTCCCGGAGAGATTACCTGATTTTCATAAAAGCGATGATACAAAAGCCGCAGTCTCAAAGTAAAAATGGTGATGTCGCTTCGATTCTAAGGAATAATGGCATCTCGACGATTCGGCTTAATAGGATCAAGTATAAGAAGGTATCGGGAGATGTAAAGGAAGGCGTGCACGATCATACAGTAAACACCGGAGATACCCATGAGAGTTATCATACAACGATAATTAATGATTTCGATCTTGATCCTGAACGTCTGACTGTGCATGCGGATGCCACCCCGGATGACCAGGGGAAAGACGATCGTAAAAACGACGTTAGCGAGCTTATCTCCAGAGAATCCCCAACAACCCCCCAAAAGGGAAATGACGTTCAAGAAAAAGAGCCGCTTCCGGGTAATGGGAAAAAGGTTAAAGAGTATATCGACAATTTATTATCCGGCAGGAAAAGCGATGAACTTGAAGCCCTAATTGGAGACATATCCCAGAAAATGGATGATAAATCCGGTGAGGTCCGGAAAAAAATTGCCGAAAATCTTCAAGATATAACATCCGCATTGGATGAATTAGACACGGTAAAAGAAAATTTTCAGAAGATCTCCACTACGTTGATCAATTGGGTAAAAAAAGAGAATCACGTTGATACCTATCTGGCTGCTACAAAGAGTTTGCAAAATATCTGTTCTTCGCAATCGCTTAACAAGCTGGACTCCAGTCTGATTGGTGAAACGATAGGTGGCAGATTATTCGAGTGCAACGAATTATCCAAAGCTGGATTGCAGGAGGCTCTGAAGGCAAGAAAGAAAAATGGCAACAGCCTTCAATACAATCTGGCTGCGCTCAATTTAGTTGATGAAACCCTCCTCACTCATCTTTTAGCCCAGCAATACAAAGACTG
>JAPLJX010000435.1 GCA_026388375.1 Deltaproteobacteria bacterium | reverse complement strand
CAAGACGGGAGAAGTGGGATCCCCGTCTTTTATTTTACGGAACTGATGGGCTTGGCCATGGGGCATAAAGAGGTAAAAAAATGGCTTGCCCGCCATTTAACCGATCCTATCAAACTCCTGTCAAACAAAGGATTAATGTAAAAAATTGAATAACTGATTGCGAAAAACCAGTCGTCGATAAGCAAGCTTACCCTGCTTTACTTATATGTTGACGAAAGGAAAAGCATGGAATCTAAAGTAGGGGCAGTATTGGTCGTTGGGGGAGGGATTGCGGGAATCCAGGCCTCTCTTGATCTTGCCAATTCAGGTATAAAGGTCTATCTACTGGAGAAGTCCGCTGCCATCGGCGGTCGCATGGCTCAGTTGGACAAGACGTTTCCGACGAACGATTGCGCCATGTGCATAGTTTCGCCCAAGTTGGTGGAGGCGGGGCGTCATCTGAATATCGAGATTCTCACCAATTCCGAACTTCTTTCCTTATCCGGCGATCCAGGCCGTTTTACAGCTCGATTGCGCCGCCATCCCCGATATGTGAACACAGCGAAGTGCACCGGTTGCGCCGATTGTGTGGAGGTATGCCCGATCGGAATGTCCAATGAGTTCAACGAGGGACTGGATGAGCGCAAGGCGATATACCGCCCTTATCCCCAGGCGGTTCCGAATTCTTTTTTAGTGACGAAGCGGGGGACGTCTCCGTGCAAGGCGACCTGTCCTGCGGAGACGAGCGCGCAGGGTTACGTGGCCCTGATAAAGGAGGGTCGTTATGAGGAGGCGCTGGAGGTGGTGCGGGAGTACAATCCATTTCCCGCCTCAGTGGGGAGGGTGTGCACGCATCCCTGTGAGAGCGAGTGCAGTCGGGGGAAGGTGGATTCTCCGGTGGCGATCTGCGCGTTGAAGCGTTTTGCGGCGGACTGGGTGTACGAGCATGGCGGTTCTTCAGAAAAAGCGGTCAGTGCAGGCGATGGGATAACGGATCGTCCTTCTGCAAGGATAGCCGTGGTGGGATCGGGGCCGGCGGGACTCAGTTGCGCCCACCATCTGGTGCGAATGGGTTATGGGGTTACGGTATTCGAGTCGTTGCCTGCGGCGGGAGGGATGATGCGGGTGGGGATTCCCGCTTACCGTCTGCCGCGCGAGGTCTTGCAGCGGGAGATAGACGCTATTGTTTCCGAGGGTGTGGAGATAAGGTTGAACACGCCTGTGCGGGACATCAACGGGCTTATTGCCGAGGGATACGCGGCGGTATTTCTGGCGATCGGGGCTCATGAACCGCAGCGTCTGGGTATTGAGGGCGAGGATGCCCTGGGGGTGTATCACGGGGTTCCTTTTCTGCAGGCGGTCAGTCTTGCAACAGGGGGGGATAACCTGCCGGCTGTGGGTGAGCGCGTGGTTGTGATCGGGGGCGGGAACACCGCGGTGGATGCGGCGCGGACGGCCCTTCGTTTGGGTGCGCGCGAAGTGGCGATAGTGTATCGTCGTTCGCGGGAAGAGATGCCGGCCAGCAGTTGGGAGATCGAGGAGGCCGAGCGCGAGGGCGTCAGGTTGGAATTGCTAACGGCCCCGGTGGCGGTGGAGGCAAGGGACGGCAGGGTAGCGGGTATCAAATGTCAGCGGATGGAACTTGGCGAGCCGGATGAGAGCGGCCGGCGGCGGCCTGTTCCTGTGGCCGGTTCGGAGTTTGTGATTGCGGCGGATACGATGATCGCGGCGGTGGCGCAGGCCCCGGAGATTTCTTTTCTGGATGCGGGTCATGGGTTGGAGGTGAGCGCTCGGGGCACCTTTGTCGTTGATGCAAAGACGCTGACGACGGGAAGACCCGGCATCTTTGCCGGGGGTGATGCCCATCGCGGCCCCGGGATATTGATAGAGGCGATAGCGGACGGCAGGCGAGGCGCCCTTTCGATAGATCGTTATTTGCGGAGGATTGATCTTCTTACGGCGCGGGAGGAGGTTCCCCTGCCGGTGGTTGATCTGGAGGATGAGGAGATAGAGCGGATCGTTTCGTCCGGGAAGGTTGATTTATCGCCGCGGGTGGTGATGCCCACGGTTCCCGTTTCCGAGCGGGTGCGGGATTTTCGGGAGGTGGAGCTGGCGCTTACGGAGGATGATGCGAAGAGGGAGGCGTCGCGATGTCTGGCCTGCGGCATCTGTTCGGAGTGTCATTTGTGTGTGCGTGTCTGCAAGGCGGGGGCGGTGGATCACCAGGAGGCGGTGCGCGAGGAGGAGCTGCTGGTAGGTTCGGTGATCCTGGCGCCGGGCTATTCATTATACAATCCTGAGTTATCGCCGGAGTTGGGGTATGGTCGTTATCCCAACGTGGTGACCAGCATGGAATTTGAGCGTATGCTGAGCGCCTCGGGACCGTTCGGCGGCCATGTGACGCGTCCTTCCGATCATGTTGAGCCAAAAAGGATCGCCTTTCTCCAGTGCGTCGGTTCCCGGAACAAGGACAACGACTACTGCAGCTCCGTATGCTGCATGTCCACCATAAAGGAAGCGGTTATTACAAAAGAACATCTCCCTGCCGCGGAGTCCGCCATTTTTTATATGGACATCCGCGCCCAGGGCAAGGATTTCGATCTTTATTACGAGAGGGCAAAGAAGGATTACGGCGTCCGTTTCATCCATTCCCAGGTCTCCCGTATTGCGGAGAGGCCGAAAAACCGGAACCTCGTGATCGTTTACATAGACGGCGAAGGTAAACCGCGGGAAGAGGAGTTTGATCTGGTCGTCCTTGCCGTGGGCATGAAACCGGCGCCGGAGGCCCTTGAGCTTGCCGCAAGGCTCGGCATCTCTCTTGACGACTTTGGTTTCTGCCGAACCGATGGATTTTCTCCTTTAAGCACCTCCCGGGACGGCGTTTTCGCCTGCGGCGTCTTTCAAGGACCCAAAGACATCCCCGAAACGGTCGTCCAGGCCGGCGCTGCAGCGGAAGCGGCATCCGCTTTCCTCTCCGAGGTGCGGGGAACGCTTACCCGGCAGAAAGAGTACCCGCAGGAACGAGATGTGACGGGAGAAACGCCTCGGATCGGCGTCTTTGTATGCCATTGCGGAATCAATATCGGCGGTATTGTCAATGTTCCGGAGGTAAAAGAATATGCC
Source organism: Deltaproteobacteria bacterium (assembly GCA_026388375.1). Lineage (GTDB taxonomy): Bacteria > Desulfobacterota > Syntrophia > Syntrophales > UBA5619 > UBA5619. Next base: position 9,454 of record JAPLJX010000435.1, on the reverse strand, counting down.
CGCAGGCTGCCGGACGTGGCATACGTGGATGAAAATCTCTACACCTGTTCACAGGATACGCAGGAGAAGATCAAGAAGGCCATTGAAGAGCATCATCTGAACCGGGTGGTGGTGGCCTCCTGCTCGCCGCGCACCCACGAACCCCTCTTCCAGGAAACGATCCGGGAAATAGGTCTCAACAAATACCTCTTTGAGATGGCCAATATCCGTGATCAATGTTCCTGGGTGCATATGCAGCTTCCCTTGGAGGCCACTGCAAAGGCAAAGGATCTGCTCCGGATGGCGGTGGCAAGGGCGCGTCTCCTGCAACCTCTCGAGGAACCGACGCTGGGGATAACAAAAAAGGGCCTCGTCATCGGCGGCGGTCTGGCGGGGATGAAAGCCGCCTTGGGCATGGCGCGTCAGGGATTCGCCAGTGCGCTCGTGGAAAAGGAAAAGGAGCTCGGCGGGAACCTCCGTCATATCTATCATACCCTTGAAGGGAAGGATGTTCAAGAGCTTCTACGGAATACCGTCCGGGAGGTTTTGTCCACGCCGGAGATCACCGTTTTTACGGATGCAGAGATAAAAAGCGTCGACGGCCATTTGGGCAACTTCCGCAGCGTCATTTCCGCCGCCGGTAGAGACGAGGAATACGAACATGGGGTTGTCATCGTAGCCGTGGGCGCCGGGGAAAGCCGTCCCACCGAGTATCTCTACGGCCAGGAGAGCCGCGTCGTTACACAGAGCGAGCTGGAGGAACGGCTTGCCCTCCATCCGGAAGAGAGCAAAAAATATCAAAATGTCGTCATGATCCAGTGCGTAGGATCACGCAATCCCGATCGTCCCAACTGCAGCCGGATCTGTTGTTCCGTGGCCGTAAAAAATGCCCTGAAGCTCAAAGAGCTTTCTCCCCGCACGGCTGTTACAGTCCTCTATCGGGACATCCGCACCTACGGTTTGATGGAATTTTACTATAAGCTGGCGCGGGAAAAGGGGATCCAATTCATCCCTTACGCAGCGGAGGCAAAACCGGAACTTTCCACAGTGAACGGCAATCTGGAGCTCAAGGTAAGAGACCTTATGATAGGAGAGGAAACGGTCATGGCCCCCGATCTCGTCGTCCTTTCCAGCGCCGTGGTTCCCTATGACAACTCCCAACTGGCGAAGATGCTGAAGGTTCCCCTGACAGCCGACAAGTTCTTCCTCGAAGCCCATATGAAGCTGCGCCCTGTGGATTTTGCAACGGACGGGATCTTTCTGGCCGGTATGGCCCATTTTCCCAAGACCATCAGCGAGACGATCGCCCAGGCCGGAGCCGCCGTGGCGCGCGCCACCGCCGCCATCGCCAAAGGCTACGTCAGCATCCTTCCCACTATTTCCTGCGTAGATCAGAGCCGGTGTATCGGTTGCGGCCTTTGCGAATCCTTCTGCCCCTTCAATGCCATCCGTGTTGTGGAGACGGAGAAAGGGAAAAAGTCCGAAACGATCGCCGCATCGTGCAAAGGCTGCGGCGTCTGCAGCGCCAGTTGTCCGCAGCAGGCGGTCGCCATACGCCACTTTACAGACGAGGAATTATTCGCCCAGATAGAGGCACTGAATGAGGGAAAAAGTTTAGCGACTATCAATTGATGAGAGTGAATCGGGTTTAACCATGAGCTTTGAGCCGAAGATCCTTTCCTTCCTTTGCAACTGGTGCGCTTACGCCGGCGCTGACCTGGCCGGTATCTCGCGCTTCCAGTACCCCCCGAACACCCGCGTCATTCGGGTTATGTGTTCCGGCAGGGTCGACCCTGCCTTTGTCCCCCGCGCCTTTCTTGCCGGTTTCGACGGGGTAATGATCCTCGGATGTCATCCCGGCGATTGCCATTACATAAGCGGCAACATCCAGGCGGAAAGAAAGATCGCCCTTTTGCGCAAAGTCCTTTCCGATGAGGGCGTCGGCAGCGAGAGACTCCTTCTCGACTGGGTTTCCGCCGGTGAAGGACAACGTTTTGCCGAGCTGATCAGAGGGTTCACGGAACAGATCCGTTCCTTGGGGCCTTTTCCCAAAACGGAAGAGATTGAGGGCAAGTTGCGGGCGATTCGGACCTCTCTCGAAGGCGAAAAGATCCGCTGGATGGTAGGAAAAGCGCCGGAGCTGATGGAAAAGGAAAATGTTTACGGTGAACGCACGGATCCCGAAAGGGTCAGAGAGGTGCTGGAAACGACCCTTCGCGAGGAGCTGTGCAAGAACCGGATCATGGGATTTCTTGAAGCAGCGACAATGACCGCGAAGGAAATCAGCGACAAGCTCAACCTCTCCCTTAAAGAAACCCTTCCTCATTTGGTTTCTCTGGTGGGGGAGGGGCGGATCGGTTTCGATACCTCGGAAGAAAGTCATTATCCGCGATATGTAAGAAGCTGATGATGGTTAGCGCCATTTCATCCCCGCCCGCCAGGGGAGGGGAGCTTCTTGGGAGGGACGGAATTTACTCATGGAGTTATCCGACAGGACGACCAACAAGGATCCGGCCAAACCAGTCGGTGCGGTAATGGTTGTGGGCGGCGGAATCGGAGGGATGCAGGCCTCGCTTGATTTGGCGGAATCGGGGTTTTTTGTCTATCTCGTGGACAACTCGCCGACCATCGGCGGGGTGATGTCCCAGCTCGACAAGACCTTTCCGACAAACGATTGCGCCATGTGCATCATGTCGCCCAAACTTGTAGGTACCGGCGGCCATCGGAATATCCGGGTCATTACCCATGCCGAGGTAAAGGAAATCACAGGCCCCCCAGGTTCTTTCGAGGCTGCGATCATCCGCCGGCCCCGGTATATTCGCGCCGATAAATGCACGGGCTGCGGCGAGTGCGCCAAGCATTGCCCCGTAACCGCGATCGACAGCTATAACGAGGGAATGAGCAAACGGGCGGCGGTTTATCTCCGCTACCCGCAGGCCATCCCCAAGGTCTTTCTCATCGACAGGGACACCTGCATTGGTTGTGGCCTCTGCGAAAGGGCGTGTCTCGCCGGCGCCGTCGATTATGGAGACAAGGAAAGCGTGGAGAAGATATCCGTAGGTTCCGTCATCCTGGCGCCCGGCTTCGAGGTGTTTGCGGCGGAACGGCGACCTGAATTCGGCTACGGCGTTTTTCCCAATGTGCTGACCAGCATAGAGTTCGAGAGGATTTTAAGCGCGACCGGCCCCCATCGGAGCCATCTGCTGCGCCCCTCCGATGGCGCCATTCCCGAAAGGATTGCCTTCATCCAATGCGTCGGATCCCGTGATGTGAAATGCGGCAACGACTATTGTTCGTCCATCTGCTGTATGTATGCAGTAAAAGAGGCGATCATCGCCAAAGAGCATGTCCCGTTTGTCAAGCCTACTATTTTCAACATGGATATCAGGGCCTACGGAAAGGGATTCGACGCCTATTATGAGCGGGCGAAGGCCGACTATGATGTCCGGTTCATCAAGAGCATGGTCTCCAAGGTCAGGGAAAAACAGGGAACCGGCAATCTCCTTGTCACTTTTTTGAACGAAGAGGGGAAGGCCAGCGAAGAAGAGTTCGATCTGGTCGTGCTTTCCGTAGGCATGACACCTTCGCAATCCGTCCGGGATATGGCGGCGAGGCTGGGGGTCAATCTGAACCGGTTCGGATTCTGTGAAACGGAAACCTTTACCCCCCTTGCCACCTCGCGGGAAGGGATCTATGTCTGCGGCGCCTTTCAGTCGCCGAAGGACATTCCTGAGACCGTTGCCCAGGCAAGCGGCGCCGCAGGAGCCGCTGCGGAAATAATCGCTTCCGCGAGGGGAACGCTGGCGATAAAAAAGGAATACCCGCCGGAAAGCGAGGTAAAACCGGAGGATGAAGCCAGGATCGGCGTTTTTGTCTGCCACTGCGGCATCAACATCGGCGGCGTGGTGAACGTTCCCGCCGTCCGGGAGTACGCAAGCACCCTGCCCAATGTGATCCATGCGGATGAAAATCTCTATACCTGCTCCCAGGATACGCAGGAAAAGATCAAAAATGCCGTTAAAGAACATGGCCTGAACCGAGTGATCGTGGCTTCGTGCTCTCCGCGAACGCATGAGCCCATGTTCCGCGAGACGATCAGGGAAGCGGGTTTGAACAAGTTTCTCTTCGAGATGGCCAATATCCGCGACCAGTGTTCCTGGGTGCACATGCGTCGGAAGGCGGAAGCGACGGAGAAGGCGAAATTGCTCGTCCGTATGGCCGTGGCCAATGCGCGTTTGAATTCCCCCTTGACAGAAACGGAAGTGCCCGTCATCCAGCGCGGTCTTGTTATCGGCGGCGGTGTGGCCGGCATGACCGCGGCGCTCTGCCTTGCCGAACAGGGATTTGAGGTCTTTCTCGTGGAAAAGGAAGATCGGCTGGGGGGAAATCTCCTGCATCTCCATCATACCATTGAGGGAGGGGATGTGAAGGCCTTTCTTCGGGGCCTGATTGCCCGGGCTTTAGACAATTCCAAGATCCATGTCCTGCTCAACTCCCAGATCGTTGATTTCAACGGCGTCAGGGGAAACTTTACCACCGGCGTCAGGACGGCGCCGGACATGGTGTATCAGAAGATTCAACACGGTATAACCATTCTGGCCACAGGCGCCCAGGAGGAGAAGCCTGATGGTTACCTCTATGGCGAAGACCCGCGTGTTCTCACTCAACTGGAGCTGGAAGACCGTCTCGATCAAGCGGGGGATGATGCAATCCAACTGCAAGACGTGGTGATGATCCAGTGCGTGGGATCGAGGAATGAGAAACACCCTTCGTGCAGCCGCACCTGCTGCGCCACGGCGGTAAAGAATGCGCTGAAGCTGAAAAAGCTCAACCCCGCGATGAACATCCGCATCCTTTACCGCGACATCCGCACCTACGGTTTTTTGGAGACATACTACACCCAGGCCCGCAGAGAGGGGATCGTCTTCGTCCGGTACGATGCCGAAGAGAGTCCCGAGGTAAAAAAGGAGGGAGAAACCCTCCTGATCTCCTTCGAGGATAAAATATTGAAGGAGAGGATGACGCTGAAGCCCGATCTCATCGTTCTTTCATCGGCATCCATCCCGCGGGAAAACAAGGAGCTGGCCAATTTGTTGAAGGTGCCGCGCACCGCCGAGGGCTTTTTCCTGGAGGCGCACATGAAGCTTCGGCCCGTGGACTTTGCCTCCGACGGAATCTATGTTGCGGGATCCGCCCATGCACCAAAATTAATCAGTGAAAGTATTTCTCAGGCCTATGCCGCCGCGGCGAGAGCTTGCACCATCCTTTCCAAGGATAATCTTATGGTGGGGGGCATCGTGGCCGTTGTGGATGGGGAGCGTTGCGCTGCCTGTCTGACCTGTGTTCGCGTATGCCCCTATGACGTTCCGGTGGTGAATGTGCGTGGCGAAGCGGAGATAGACATCATTCAATGCAAGGGATGCGGCACCTGTGCGGCGGAGTGTCCTGCCCGGGCGATCGATCTGATGCATTTTACGACAGGCCAGTTGGAGGCGAAGGTTGGAGCGCTGGTGGAAGGATAACCGGTAAGCCGTAACGGCAGGCAATAACGGGTATAGGGTCACGGATGAAGGGGGCGCAGTCTGTTGCTGCGCTCGCCGAAGGCCAAAAGCAGGGCGTAAAGCGCTCGTAACGGTGGAGATAAAAAGGTTATGACCGATAAACCAGCCAATGGTTTTGAACCGGAGATAATCGCATTTTGTTGTGAGCATTGAGCTTACAGCGCTGCGGACCTGGCAGGTTCGATGAGATTGAGTTATCCCAGCAATGTGAAAGTGGTTAAGCTCCCCTGTACAGGCCGGGTGGATGTCCTGCTGATTCTGCGTGCCTTTGAGAGTGGTGTGGACGGGGTGTATGTGGCCGGATGCATGGAGGGAGAGTGTCACTTCCTGCGCGGCAATCTGCGGGCAAGGCGACGGGTCGAATATGTGAAAGGCCTGCTGGAAGAGGTGGGTTTGGGCGGCGGCAGGGTGGAGATGTTCAATATGAGCGCATCTCAGGGTCAGCGTTTTGCACAATTTGCACGGGAGATGACGGAGCGGATCCGGTTGCTCGGACCGTCGCCCGTAAGGAAATAATATAAAAATAGGTGATGGGTAATCATCCATAACCACTTTTTTGGAGATTCTGTCATGATAGTTGGCAATCGCAAGGATTTTAAAGAGATATTGGAGAAGCTCGGTCCCCGCCGGCGGGTATTGGTATTGGGGTGTAACGAGTGCGTGACCGTTTGCGGCGTCGGGGGTGAGCGCGAAGTGGGCGTTTTGGCCTCGGAGCTGCGCCTTTTCTGGAAGAAAGAAGGGGAGACCTTTGAGGTCAGGGAGCACACCCTGGAGCGCCAGTGCGATTGTGAGTATATCGATCAGATCCGCGGGTTTGCGGATGAATATGATGTCATCTTATCCATGGCCTGCGGCGCCGGTGTTCAGTATGTATCGGAGGCGTATAAGACGAAACTGGTCCTGCCTGCCGTGAATACGACCTTTCTTGGGGTGACCATCGAGCAAGGCGTATGGAGCGAGCGCTGTCAGGGATGCGGCGCCTGCATCCTGGATATGACGGCAGGGGTCTGCCCGATTGCGCGCTGTGCGAAGAGCTTGTTGAACGGTCCCTGCGGCGGTTCGTCGGGTGGTAAGTGCGAGATTGACAATGAGACGGATTGCGCCTGGCAGTTGATCGTCGACCGGCTCAAGGAATCAGGTCAGATGGAGCGTTACGAGGAGATATTGCCTGTGAAGGATTGGCGCAGTGGTCGTGAAGGTGGACCGCGCAAAAGGGTGAGGGAGGACTTGAAACTGTGAAGACGAATTCCAGGATAGAGAAGATATTGGGGCAGGGAGGATTTGTCGTTACGTCGGAGTGTGGTCCGCCGCGGGGGGCTGATTCTGAGGTCGTCCGTAAGAAGGGTGAGTTGTTGCGGGGTGTGGTTGATGCTGTGAACGTGACGGACAATCAGACTGCGGTGGTTAGAATGTCTTCTCTTGCCGCTTGTGCCATATTGAAGGGGATGGGATTGGAGCCCATCCTGCAGATGGTATGTCGGGACCGGAATCGGATCGCATTGCAGAGCGACATCCTGGGAGCGGCGGCCCTGGGGATAAACAATGTTCTTTGTTTGTCCGGTGATCATCAGAAGTTTGGCGATCATCCGCAGGGGAAGAACGTGTATGATATCGATTCGATTCAGTTGATCCAGACGGTATGCCGGATGCGCGATGAGGGGAGATTTTTGGGCGGAGAGGAGATAAAAGGGAAGCCCTTGATGTTTGTGGGCGCGGCAGAGAATCCCTTTGCGGATCCTTTTGAGATCAGGGCGGCCAGGCTCGGAAAGAAGATGAAGGCGGGCTGTGAGTTTATCCAGACGCAGTGCATCTATAACATGGAGAGGTTCAGCCGCTGGATGGAGATGGTATGCGAAAGAGGGTTTCATGAAAAGTGCGCTGTTCTGGCGGGTGTGACTCCCTTTAAGACTGCCGGGATGGCCAACTACATGAAGAAGAACGTTCCCGGGATGGATGTTCCGGATGAGATGATCGAGAGGATGAAGGGCGTACCCAAAGAGAAACAGGCCGAAGAGGGGATCAAGATCTGCGTGGAGCAGATTCAACAACTGAGGGAGATTCCGGGGGTGCGCGGCATCCATATCATGGCGATCGAATGGGAGGCGAAGGTGGAGGAAATCGTCAAAGCCGCCGGACTCTTCCCCAGGCCGGAGATAGAATAAGGTGATGATTTGTGGGGGAGGAGCTTCAATTTCCGCTTCTTAACGCATTCCGTTGATGTTGTTTCGCGATAATTATGATATGGATACGGAAATTCCGACGCCCGATTCTGTAAGGAGCTGGGGCCAATGAATACGCTGGATTCAATATCTTGAGCCTCCATCAGCGTCAAACCCTTTAGCCGGTAGTCATGCCGCTTCGTTAATAAGTGCAACGATGAAAGCAACGAAAACCTGGGTTCTCATAGTCCTATTGGTTATCTCCGCTATCAATGTTCACGCATATCCCATCCCCGACGCGGGACAGACGAAGTGCTATAACAACACCGCTGAGATCCCCTGTCCCGCCCCCGGCGAGGCCTTTTACGGTCAGGACGGAAACGACTCCATCAATCCGCCTCCCTATACGAAACTGGACGCCGCCGGCGCCGCCCTGCCCGATGCGGCCATATCCTTGGTGAGATGGTCCAGGACGGTAACAAATTGCAATTTGAGGTCCGGCATTGACGATAATTCAGAAAATTCGTGATAAATTTGACAAGCAGGAATATGAATTTGCCGTTCCCCACTTTTTCGAAGAGATGCTAAACGATGCATTGACCATCGATGATATTGAAACAGTCATCAAAACCGGCCATATACAACGTAAGTTTACACGGGACCCACGAGGGCTGAGATACGAAGTTGTCGGTTTTACAGGGAACGGTAGAGAAGTGGCCATCATCTGCCGGATAAAGAGTACAGGAAAACTTTTACTCATTACAACTTACGAATTGGGAGATTCAATATGACCGCAAGAGTCAAAAAATATGATTACGGTAAATGTGATATTTGCGATGCATTGATGGAAGAAAGACAAATCAAACAGGATTTCTGGGTCCGAGGTGAACTGATTGTCATCGAGGACATCCCGGCAGGCGTCTGCCCCCGCTGTGGCGAAAAGATAGTAAATGCGGCGGTAGGGAAAAGGATTGCTGAAATCATTGAGAATAAAGAATCCCTGTTGAATGCTCCAAAATTGTTAGTCCCGGCGATAAAATATGCCGCCGAGCATGCCGGCGTTTAACCGGATCGCCTATACAAAACTGGATGTGTCAGGTAACGCGAAAAGGGGAGATCATGGCAATCCTTGATGAGGAAGAACATCCGCCTTCTTACGACGAAACAGCCGAGTATGAGGCAGCACTATTGAAACTGGAGGAACGATGCAAAGCTGCCAACATTGTCGTAACCAAGCAGGAAGAGCCTCAACAATCATTGTTTGAATCGGGCCGGACATATGCAGTTGTGCAGCTCCCATGCGGTCGAGAAAAGCGGTCGGTACCCCTACCCCTCTCGAGCCTCGCCAGAATTCGTCGATTTCTCTCAATCAGCTTTGAGAAGTACGTTTTCCTATCTGATTATGAGGCTATTTGTTCATACCACGACGGCATGATCGAATGCTTCGTTCGTCGGACATTGGTCAACTTCTCAACGCCATAGTTCCCTGGCACCGGAGTCGGGGACGAACGCTCCCAGTTGAGAGCTACGCTGCATGAGTGTATCGACGCTGAACAACTTAGGGCACATCTTACAAGCGACGAGACCATGACAGAATTCTTTCAGAAGAAAAAGAGCCTACCGTTTGTTTGTAGGCGAAAGTCAGTCAAGGTTAGATGAAATATAATCCTATAAAAGTACGCATCAACCGTTGCGCCACGATGTTGCACGAGAGATGAGGGTAGGTCCCTCGAAGTCGGCTTGCAGGAGCGGGCT
>JAPLJX010000083.1 GCA_026388375.1 Deltaproteobacteria bacterium | reverse complement strand
GGCGAATGGTGTCCGCCCGGACCTCCGCGAGAATCTTCCGGACCCCCTCCGCCTCATCGGCGACGACCGCGGGGTGACCGTCCACCTCGATCAGCAGGAGCGCCCCCATCTCGCGGGGGAGGCCGATTCCGGCGTAGTCCTCCACGCAGTTGATCGTCGTCTTGTCCATGATTTCGAGGGTTGCGGGGATGATCCGCGCGGCGATGATTTTGGAAACCGCCTCGCCGGCGGTCCGGATATCCCGGAAATAGGCGAGAAGCGTCCGCTTGTCCTGCGGCGGGTTGATCAGACGGACTGTCACCTCGGTGATGATTCCGAGGGTTCCCTCACTGCCGACCAATAGATCCCGCAGCGAGTAGCCGGCCACATCCTTGACGCATTTGTTTCCGGCGTGAAATTCCGTGCCGTCATAGAGGAACCCGGAGAGGGCCATCACGTAGTTCCGGGTGACGCCGTATTTGAGGCCCCGGAGGCCGCCCGCGTTCTCCGCAACGTTGCCGCCAAGCGTCGATACGTTCTGGGAACCGGGGTCGGGCGGATAGAAGAGACCCTTTGCCGCCGCGGCATTGAAGAGATCGACCGTGATGACGCCCGCTTCGGCGGTCAAGGTCAGATTCTCCTCATCGACCTCCAGGATCCGGTTCATCCGGGTGAGGCCGAGGACCATGCCTCCCCGGCAAGGGGTGCTGCCTCCGGAGAGGCCGGTCGCGGCGCCACGGGGGGTGACGGAAAGACCCTCCCGGCGGCTCACCTCCAGGGCGGCCTGCAATCCCTCCCGGTTCTGCGGAAAGACGGCCACGTCGGGAAACCCCGTGATTTCCGGTGTGGCGTCATAGCCGTAGACGAGGAGATCTTCTCTTTCATGGTAGACGTTTCCGGCGCCGACCTTCTGCCGGAGGTGGTCGATAACGGTTTTGTTCAGCACGGCATACCTCCGCCCAGTGGGCTCCCGTTCGGGTTCGAGCAGACAGTCGAACCATTAGACAATGCTGAAACATATAGTGGGGTGGCGCATCCAAAGTCAAGGTGAAAAACCGGCGGGAAATAATTCTTGACAGCGTTCGGAAAGCTTGTTAGCAGGGGTGCGGACTGCGGAAAATACTCTTCCAGTTGAGGTGCCGTCATGGATATGAAACGTGACTACTACGAGGACATTCAGCTCTTTCAGAGCGGGGTGGTTCTTTTCTGGACGGTCGTGCTGTTGCTTGTCCTGTTCACCCTTCCGCTGGTTGTTCCCAATTATTACGTCTATCTGTTCAATATCATCATGGTCCACATCATATTGGCCGTGGGTTTGAACATCCTCGTGGGATCCACCGGCCAGATATCCCTGGGTCATGCCGGTTTTTTCGCGATCGGCGCCTATGGGACGGTCCTGATGATGACCCTGTTTCAGCTCCCTTTCATCCTCGCCATCCTGATCGCCGCCTTTATCGCGGCTTTTTTCGGCTTTATTCTCGGGCTGCCCGCGTTGCGACTGGAAGGCCCCTACCTGGCGATCGTCTCCCTGGGTTTCGGGTTGACCATCATGCATGTCATCGGGGGCGTGGATGCATTTGGCGGCCGAATGGGGATCAAGGTGCCGCCGCTCGATCTGGGGATCAAGCAACTGGGAATCAGTTGGATCTTAACTACGGACTTCCATAAGTACTACCTGATCTTGATCATGACGATCATCATGGTGGTCGGCGCGCGGAATATTCTCAAGACCAGGGTCGGGCGCTCTTTTGTGGCGATCCGGGACAGCGACATTGCCGCTGAGGTGATCGGCGTGAATCTGACCATTTACAAGACGCTGGCCTTTGCCGTCAGCGCTTTTTATGCCGGCATCGCCGGGGGGTTGTTCGGCTTCGTCCTGGGGTTCTTCGATCCCTTTACCTTCAACATGATCCTCTCCATCATCTTCCTGGTGATGGTCGTGGTCGGCGGGTTGGGGACCATCCTGGGGGGGATCATGGGCGCCACGCTGATCACCTATCTTCAATACGATCTGCTGAAAAACATCGCCGAAGTCCCCTATTTCGGCGCACTGATGGTTGCAGTTTCAAAACAATGGTTTACGCTCGTCGGCCTCGAGAATTTCAGCAGCATGGCCATCGGGCTCATCATGATCGGGATTATCATTTTTGAGCCGCTCGGCATGTTCGGCTTGTGGATTCGCATGAAGAAGTACTGGATGACATGGCCTTTTTAACAGTCAAGAGAGGTGATTGAAGATGCCGGTAGGACAGCTTTTGGTGGAAGGTCTGGCGATTGGCGCCTGTTACGGTCTCTTTGCGACGGCCGTGTTCTGGCTCGCCTTTGTGATCACCATGCTGTTTTCCATACTGCTGGGGGTCCTGATCGAATTTCTCTTTCTGCGTCCCGCCAAGCATCCCAGCATACTGGGGATGATCGTCATCACGCTGGGGGCGGAGATGTTTTTGATGGGCCTCGCCAGTTGGAAGTGGGGGGCGGAGCAGAAATTTTTTTCGTTGCCGCTGAATCCCTCCGTTACCTATGAGCCGGTCAAGGGGATGATCATCAACAACTGGGCAATCGCCGTGTTCGCCGTGACCGCCTGTATCATGCTCTTTCTTTATATCTTCTTCAAATACACCAAGCTGGGTGTGGCCATGCGGGCGACACAGCAAAACAAACATGCCGCCAAGATTATGGGAATCCGGACCGAGCGGGTATTTTCCTTTGCCTGGGGATTCAGCTCGCTGATCGGCGCCGTCGCGGGGATGTTTTTTGCGTCCCGGGCCACGCTGGATCCAGCCTTCATGATGGAACCTTTTCTGCGCGCCTTTGCGGCTGCCGTCCTGGGCGGGCTCATGAGCATCCCGGGGGTGATCATCGGCGGCGCGCTCATGGGATTGATCGAGAACTTCTTCGGGTACTATTGGCCCCATTGGAAACCGATTATTGCATTTATCGTGATCATTCTGGTCCTCTGCCTGCGACCGAGTGGACTTTTTGCAAAGCATTATGTGAAAAAGGTTTAATTGGCGTCGTGCCGATGAAGAAGCGACAGGAAATTTCGATACTTTTTTTCCGACGAAACCAGAGGTTCATCAACAAGGAGGATGCCATGATGTTCAAAAAGAAGATGCTTGTTTCAGTGATTGCGGTATGGGCTGTTTTATGCATCGCCCAAGCGGCGCCGGCGGCCCCCCCCGCGGGTTTTGACGACAACGAAATTCGAATCGGCCAGTGGGGACCCCAGACCGGTCCTGCGGCGCCCTGGGGATCGGTGGCCCGCGGCAGCAAGTTGCTGTTTGATATCGTCAACGAAGAGGGCGGCATCAACGGACGGAAAATCAAATATTTCATCCGGGACGACATGTACAACCCCGCCCAGACCGTCGGCGTCGTGAAGGAGCTGGTGGAGCGTCAGGGCGTCTTCGCCTTTGTCGGCGGCGTCGGCGCCGCCTGCGGCATGGCCGTGAAGGACTATCTGGCGGCCAACAAAATCCCCTGGGTCGGGCCGTCCGCCGCCGACCAGGATTTTATTCAACCGCTCAATCCCTATCTTTTTGCAGTCTATCCGCTCTACAGGGACGAGGCGAATGTTCTGGCCCAATACATCGTGGAGAAACTCAACATGAAAAAGGTCGGGATGCTCTACCAGAACGACGCCTACGGCAAGGACGGTCTGGAGGGGGCAAAGGAGCGCCTGGCCACGTACAAAATGAGTCTGGTGGCCGAAATCCCGGTGGAGCCCACGGAAAAGGATTTGGCCTCACAGATCCTCCGGCTCAAGAACTCAGGGGCGGAGGCGGTTTTGATGTTTGTCAACCCGACCGCGGCCGTAATCGCATTGAAGACCGCCGCCAACGTGGGCTTCAAACCCCAATGGATTTCCTCCAACACCCTTTCCGATTATCCGCTGATGTTCAAGATCTCCGGTGGGCTCTGGGAGGGGGTCATCACAGGCGCCTTCGGAGAGATCCCGGATTCAACGCATCCGCTGATGGTCAAATATCGTGAAGCGGCCAAGCGATTGAACCCGCAGGAGCGATGGGGCACCTTCTATTCTGCCGGCATCCTCTTTGCCGATCCGCTCGTGGAGGCGTTGAAGAAGGCGGGGCGAAACCTGAGTACCGAGGCGGTCATGAAGGCGTTGAACTCAATCAAGGATTACCAGACCATCGGTCCCAAGATCAACTGGACGGAAAAGCAGCATCAGGGAACGGATTCGGTCATGATCCAGAAGTGCGGTCCCAATGCAAGCTACATCCAGTTGCAGGGTTGGACGACAAACGATCTGGCCACCTGGAAGAAGAAGTAATCGTTCCGGGAGCATCCCCCTTTGCCGTCAGGCTTAAGGGGCTGCTCCCGGATTGTGTCTTTATGATTTTTCCGGTCGAAAAGAATCAAGGAGTGGACCCCCGGCCATGGATCACTTTAAGGTTGAAAATCTCAGCATCAGCTTCGGCGGCTTGAAGGCAGTCAACAATATCAGTTTCAGTGTTGAAAAGAATTCGATCTTTTCCATCATCGGACCCAACGGTTCCGGCAAAACCACCATCTTCAACATGATCAGCGGCATCTATAAACCGGACAGCGGCCGGATCATCTGCGATGGGGAAAACATCGTGGGCAGCTCCCCGGATCACGTTGCTCGGAAAGGGGTGGCCCGCACGTTTCAGAACATCGAGTTGTTTTCCAATGCCACCGTCATGGACAACCTGCTGCTGGGAAGGCATATCCACATGAAAACGGGTGTTTTTGCCGGGGCTTTCATGTGGGGAAGAGGATCCGCGGCCGCAAAGGAAGAGATTGCAAACAGGGAAATTGTAGAAAATATTATTGATTTTCTCGACCTCCAATCGGTCAGAAATCATTATGTGGCGAGTCTTCCCTACGGCAAAAGAAAACTTGTGGAACTCGGCCGCGCCCTCGCGCTTGAACCCAAGATCCTGCTGCTGGATGAACCCTCCGCCGGCATGAATACCGAGGAAAAGGGCGACCTGAATATCTGGATCAAGGACATCCAGGCCGACTATCAGGTGACGATTCTGCTGATCGAACACGACATGAATATGATCATGGGCATTTCTGACCGTATATTTGCGATGAACCAGGGCGAGAAGATCGTCGAAGGGGTAGCGGCAGAAGTCCAGTGCCACCCGGAGGTCATCAAGGCCTATCTGGGGGAGGACCTTTCATGCTGAAAGTAAACAATATCGAAACCTGGTATGATCTGATCCGGGCGCTGCACGGTATCTCTTTCGAGGTGAAGCAAGGCGATATTGTGGCTCTCCTGGGGTCCAATGGGGCGGGAAAATCGACGACCTTGAAGACCATCATGCGCCTCCTCTATGACCTGAAGGAGGAGCAACCGGAAAAGGGCACAATCG
>JAPLJX010000395.1 GCA_026388375.1 Deltaproteobacteria bacterium | reverse complement strand
CACTACGATACAGCAGCAATGAGGTCAATCGAAATGCCGGAAACAGAAACAGGCGTCTTGGCGAAGATAGAGGGCTGGCTGGGATTGTCCCGTCCACCGTTCCATGCCCTCGGAATCCTCCCGTTCTGTCTCGGAACGTTTCTGGCCTGGCGTCTGGATCAAGTCTTTGGTGTCCCCGCCTGGGTTCTCGGCATGCTGGGCATCGTCATGGTGATGCTCTCCACCTACCGGGCGGGCGGTCACTTCGCTTTGGTTGAGAATGAACGATCCCGGCGTCGCTTCCGAAACCTTTTGGCCGGGGAATCCGGAACGCTCCCGGATTTGATTCTTCGCCGCTCCGGCCCGCTCCAGACCTCTGCCATCTTCATCGCACTCGCCATCTTCATCGGCATCATCCTGCAATTCGGACTGAAAACGGGACCGTTTACGCTTCTGCTGGGCTGCCTTGGCGCCCTGCCGGGTTTTTTCTACGCTACCCGGCCCATCCGCCCGGCCGATAGCGGATTCGGTGAACTTCTGATCGCTTTCTGCTACGGATGGCTCCCCATCGCTGCCGCCTTCTACATCCAGCGGGGGTATATTGCCCCCTGCATCCACTGGATGGCGCTGCCGATCGGCCTCTCCATCTTCAACGTGGTATTGCTCCACGAATTCCCGGCGGATACCGCCAACCCGGCCGCCGGTGGAGCAAGCCTTCTCCACCGGCTGGGGAACGCGAAAGGAACGGCCCTATATTGCCTGACCTCCATCCTGTCCTGGTTTTCCATGTACTCTTCACTCAACGCGGGGATCCCCCGGAAGGCCCTTTACATCTACCTCCCCGTGATGGTCCTGTCGGCGGGCATCTCGCTCATGATGGCCGGGAAAAGATACGAAAATCCTCTCGTCCTGGAGATTCTCTATGGGCTCAGCATGGCCGTTCATCTCGGAACGACGGCCGCCTATTTTCTGGCATTTCTCTAGTTCGGCCTCTTCTTCACGAGGAAATAGAGTTCCCCTCGCTCCTTCAGGCTTCCCGCAAGCATCTCCGCCTCGCCGCCGCTTCCACAGAAAAGATCGACGCGCCCCGCCCCCTTGATCACCCCCCCCGCATCCTGGCTGACGACGAAGCGGGAAAAGGGGATCCAGGATAAGGCGTTCCCTTCGTGGTCGAGGACCGGTTTACGCGCCCGCATGAAGGCAAGGTATCCCCGTGGAAAAACGGCGGCGTCGGTGGCAATCGAACGCCCCGGCGTCAGAATCTCTCCGATCGAGCCGACGGGCCCCTGCTCGACCACACGAAAAAACACAAAACTTTCATTGTAGCCGAGGATCTCCGAAAGATCGTCCGGGTGTTCCCGAAGATATCGCTTGATCGCCTGGTAGGAAATCTCCTGCGGCGAGATCTTTCCCGCATCGAGGAGAAAGCGCCCCACGCTCTGGAACGGGCGTCCGTTGGACTTTGCATACCCGATCTGGAGCAGCCTGCCGTTCGTCAGTTCGATCTTGCCGGACCCTTGGGTGTGGAGGAAGAAGAGATCGATCCGGTCACCCACCCAGGCCAGCTCCAGATTTCGCCCGGCCAGGGAAGCCTGATCCTCGATCTCGCTCCGGCTGTAGTAGGGAACGAGTTCCCCGTTCTTCACGCGACCGATCAGTTGTTCGTTTTTGTACCTGTCGCGGAATTTACCAAGATTTACCGTAATCGCATCATCCGGGGCTTTGTAAACCGGATATCGGTATTCCCGGGTCATGTTCAGCGACCCCTTCATGATCGGCTCGAAATATCCGGTGAAGAGGACGGTGTTCTTGCCATCCAGACCGGTCGATTGATAAACGTCAAAGGTCTCCCGGATCCGATCCTGCTTGGCTGCTTCTGTATCACCGCTGCGAAGGATCTCCCGAAGGGCGATGAGGGATTCCCGGAGTTCACGAACGGTGATCTGGTCGTCGCCCATCCGGAAGGGTCCTCTTCCGGCGGCCCGCTGGTAATATTGAAGGCTTTTCTCGACGGCCGCATCGAGCGACTCCAGGTCCATATCATCGGTGAACAGCGGAAACTGGTCGGTCGTGAGACGGACGAGGGGGGGAAGCGGCTTCGGGACAACGGGCGGCACGGGAATCTCCGGCAGGATCGGGATTCCCGGCGGGGGAATGGGGGACGGCGGCGCCGGTTTCTCGGCAGGGGGAAGCGGTTTTACGACGGGAGGAGGCGGCGGTGGTCGCGTCGCCGGTTTCCGGGCTGGAGCGGCGCAGCCGGCCAGGCAATAGAGCACAAGAACGAAAAGGGCAAACTTATGAAACATTATGATCTCAAAGCTCCAGGATCATGGCGACTTCATCGCAGAAATCGGGGTACTTGGAGCAGCGGAAACAATCGGACCAGATCTTCTCCGGAAGCGTGGAGCGCTTTACCTCCAGAAAGCCGAGTTTATGGAAGAACTCCTGTTTGTAGGTCAAAGTGAAAACCCGGAAGAGCTCCAGCGTGATCGCCTCGGAGATGCAGGCCTCCACCAGTTTCCGCCCGATCCCCTCCATCCGGTGCTCCTCATCGACATGGAGGGAGCGGATCTCCGCCAGGTTCTCCCAGATGATGCTCATCGCGCAGATCCCGCGGATCTCATTTGGCCCCTCGTCCTGATAAACGTAGAAATCCCTCAGACTTCCATAGATATCCATCAGCGAACGGGGCAGCATCTCTCCCTTCCCGGAGGAGATATTGATCAGTCTGTGAATCGTCTTGACGTCACCGATACGGGCTTTTCTCAGCATCGCTCTCTCCTGCCGGTTCCCTGGTTATAACGGGGACACGATACGGCATCATGTCCCCGCACACAAACCGCCCTCCAGCTCCTCCGGGCTGTACCCTACATCACTCACGCGCGGCAAGAAGCATCTCCCGTGCATGCTCCTTTGTCTTTTGCGTCAGCGCCACCCCGCCCAGCATCCGGGTGATCTCTTCCAGACGTTCCTCCCCGGAGAGCAGAGAAACCGACGTGTTCGTCCGCTCGCCGGCGACCCGTTTCACCACCCGGTAATGGCGGTCGCCGCAGCAGGCGATTTGCGGCAGATGGGTGATGCAGAGGACCTGATGGTGCCTTGCGACTTCCCGTAATTTCTGGCCGACGATCTCCGCCGTCGCGCCGCCGATTCCGCTGTCGACCTCATCGAAGACGATCGTCCCCACGGAACCCGTCCGGGCCAAAACTTTCTTCAGTACAAGCATGATTCGGGAGAGCTCGCCGCCTGAGGCGATCCCCCGAAGCGGTTTCATCTCCTCACCCACGTTCGCCGAGAGATAAAACTCCGGGGCGTCAATCCCTTTTTCGTTCAGGGTCGCCTCATCCCGATCGCCCCGGAGATCGGCAAAGACCACTTCGAACTGTGCGCGTTCCATACTAAGCGTTCTGATCTCTCCTTCGACCGACTGTTTCAGGGCGGCGGCCGCCTCGCGTCGCTTTGAAGAGAGCTCCGCTGCGACTTCCATCAGCCGTTCCCGCTCAGCCGCAATGTTCTGGGTCAGCACCTCGATCTCCTCTCCCAGGGAGGAGATCTCCGCAATCTCGCGCTCCGCCTCGGCCTGTTTCATGAGGATAGCATCGAGGGTTCCCGCGTATTTCCGCTTCAGACGCCCCAGGAGCTCCAGCCGCTCCTCGACGGCCTCCAGACGGGCGGGATCATACGAGAGACGTTTTGCATAATCGCGGAGCGTGAAGGCCGCCTCTTCAATCCTGAAGTAGAGTTCCTCCATCTCCTGTTCGGAGAGTTTCAAGCCCGGATCGATTTTCCGGATCTCCTTGACGGCCGAAACGACGCCGCGGAACTCGGCCAGCACGGAACCACCTTTCCCGTAGAGGGTCTCATAGGCCGCGCCGGAAAAATCCATCAGCTTTTGAACGTTCGCAAGGATCTTCTTCTCTTCCGTCAGGGCGGCGTCCTCCCCCGTCCGCACGCCCGCCTGGGAGATCTCGCTGATCTGATAACGGAGAAGCTCTTCCCGTTCAGCTCTTATTGTGCTGCGCCCCTGAAGACCGCGAAGTTTCTCCTGGAGCGAACGATAACGGTCGTACCTCTCCCGATAGGCCGTCCGGAGGGGCAGCAGTCCCCCGAATTCGTCGAGGATATCCGTATGATTGACCGGGTTCAGAATCATCTGGTGTTCGTGCTGGCCGCAGATGTTGATCAGAGATTCGCCGATCGCGGCGAGCGACGCCAGCGATGAAAGCTGGCCGTTGATATAGACCCGGTTCTTTCCGGAGCGAGAGACCACGCGGCGGACGACGAGCTCCTCGCCGTCGCCGAATCCCATTTCGCGAACCCTCGCCCGCAACCCGTCCTGCCCGCGGATGTCAAAAAGCGCCTCCACGACGGCCGCATCCTCGAAAGAGCGGATCATGTCGGCATTTGCCCGGTCGCCCAGCAACAGACCGACGGCGCCGATGATGATCGATTTCCCGGCGCCGGTCTCCCCGGAGATCATGTTCAGGCCCCCGTCGAAGGCCACCTTCAATTCATCGATGATCGCAAAATTACGGATGTTCAGTTCCGCGAGCATCTTGTCCCTTCCGGACCGCCCCCGTCGGGGAGCCGCCCCATCCCAACTTTGTCCGCAAGATCTCCAGATAGCCCCGGTGGGGGGAGGAGACCAGCGTGGTGATGTATCGCGATTTCCGGATGGTAATGCTGTCCCCGTACTTCACGGTAAAGGAGACCTGCCCGTCGAGCGTCACGGTCGCTCCCTGCTCCATCGTGCTCATCATCACCCGGACGACTGCGCTTTCCGGCAGGATGACCGGCCGGTTCGTCAGGGTATGGGGACAGATCGGGTTGATAATGATTGAATTCAGCTCGGGGAATACAATGGGTCCGCCCGCGGCCAGCGAATAGGCCGTGGAGCCGGTCGGCGTTGCGACAATGAGGCCGTCGGCCTTGAAGGTCGTCAGATACCGACCGTCCACCATGGTCTCCAATTCGACGATCCGGGAAAGATTCTTCCGATTGATCACGACGTCGTTCAGGACCGTCCCTTCCCGGAACGGCTCCTCGCTCCCCTGGATCTCCACATCGAGCATCATCCTCTTTTCGACCTGAAAATCCCCCGCGAGAATCACCTCCATGGCGCTGTACATCTCGTCAAGGCTCACCTCGGTCAGATACCCGAATACGCCGAGATTGATCCCGACGATGGGGACATCCCGATCCCGGACCAGGCGGGCCGTTCTGAGGATCGTGCCATCGCCGCCGAAAACGACGATCAGATCCACCAGCATCCAGAGCTTCCCTTTCTCAACGCCGGGAAGGCAGCCAATCTTCGCGGCGATCCCCTCCTCGAGATAGACCTCCAGCCCGCGCTTCAGCATCCACTCGCGAAGGGCGGCGGTGTATTCAGGCGATTTTTCCTTGGCGATATTGGCGACAATTCCGACTTTTTTGATCAACATCGGATCCTCTTGGAACAGATTTGCGCCTTTCCCTATCACAGAATAATCCGGGTGTCCATGCGTATGATGCAGATCATCCTCGAAAATCCGGTTCCGGGGACATGTTCCGGAAGCCCGGAGGGATTGGAACGTGTCCCCGGAACAACGCAACCGGGTTCACTTGAACTTGACATCATCGGGACAACCGGGTTAGTGTCGACCGTAAAAAATAGGAGACGTTTATGGGATTGCTGAAGGGACCTGTTACATTTTCGCGTTATCGCATCGTCGGCGCCCTGCCGGACCATTTCCCCGACTTCTTCAACGAGCGGATCCGTCGCTACGCCTTCCAGACCGTCTGGCGCACGACGGACGAAATGGCGGCAGGCTGGACATCTCTGGAAAATTGCCTTGATACGGATTTCCCTTACGCCTCCTACGCCCAAGGGCGGTACATGCTCTTTTCCCTCCGCATCGACCGGAAGTTGGTCGCCCCTTCCCTCCTCCGTCTCCGGATCCTGGAGGCGGAACAGAAGCAGCTCGCCGAAAGCGGACAGAAGAAGCTCTACCGGGAACAGCGCGAGGCGATCCGGGAGTCGGTGCGCCTCGAACTGCTCGGCAAAACCCTGCCCGTCCCCTCCTTTCATGAGATCTGCTGGTCCGTCACGGATCATGTCGTGACCTTCTGTTGCCTCTCGGACAAGGTGGCCGGAGAGCTTCAGGAGCTTTTTCGGGAATCCTTTTCGCTCAGCCTCGCTCCTTATGCGCCGTGGGGCGCCGACGGAACGGGCGCGAATCCGCAGGGGTCTGCTGCCGGATCAAGTCCCCGGGACGTCACTCTCCCACCCCTCCCGCCGGGGGTCGATCCGCTGACCGTCGGACGGGAATTTCTGACGTGGCTCTGGTTCAAGAGCGAGGAGAGAAACGGGATGATCCGGATGCCCGGCGGCGGTGAAAGCGAGGTCGTTTTCGTACGGCGCCTCGTCCTGGAATCGGGCGACGGGGAGTACGCCGAAACGGTCGTCTGCCAAGGGCTCCACGCCGACCTCAAGGAGGGGAAGGAGGCGCTGCGCCAGGGAAAGAAGATCAGCGCGGCGCGCCTCCGGATGGCCCACGACAAGGCGGAGTGGGAATTCACCTTCAAGGCGGACCGCTTCCATTTCCAGTCCATGAAACTGCCGTCCGTCGCGGAAAGCGAGGGGGAAGAGGCCGACCGGGAGGGGCAGATCCTCGAGCGGATCTACCTGATCGAAAAGGCGGCCGGGATGATGGATCAACTTTTCCGTTCATTTCTGGACCTCCGGCTTTCCGACGGGTGGGGAAACGAACAGACCCGCCTGCAGAAGTGGATCGCGCAGGTAAAGGCCGACTGATGGATAAACGGGCCGCCATGAGTGAAACCAGCGCAGCGTTTGCTCGGTATACGAGACAACAAAGCTTGACCTCAAATGTGGATATGTGTTATGGTGTAATACACGTAACGCATAATCCATTTTGAGGTTGAACGAATGTCTAAAGTATTAAACGTCCGGCTTACGGATGACATATCATCCCGTCTTGATTTTCTTGCCGAAAAAACGAAACGTCCCAAAAGCTTCTATATCCGGGAGATCCTTGTCCGGCACCTTCCGGAGTATGAAGACGCCTATCTTGCCCTTGATCGTCTCAACGACAGGAACGCCAAATATTACGCGACAGAGGACATGGAGAAGATCCTTGACCTATAGTATCCAATGGCATGAAGAAGCAATAAACGATCTCAAGAATATTGATCGGCAAACGCAAAAGAACATCATAGCCAAGGTAAAAGATTATCTTTCCAAAGATCCGATCAGCCTGGGCAAGCCGCTCCAGGGAATCTTCAAGGGCCTTTATCGTTACCGCTATGGATCTTACCGGATTATTTACGCCATAGACAGAGGGTCAATGGTGATTCTAATTCTAAGAATAGCAGATAGAAAAGACGTTTACGAGAACCCGATCAACGAAAATTAGCAATCATACGTCAACCTTGAAGCGGATTTGCAATAGAGGATTCCAAAATGAATGATAAAATTCGTAATATCTTCCCGAGATTCATCGGCTTTGCCTTCCTCGGTGGTGGTCTTTGGTTGCTTTACAAGATAACCTCGGTACTTTTCACTTTGTTAGCTACTCTCCAGAAGGAGGTGGTCGCTGCTATCTTAGCCGCTCTAACGGCTGTTGGTGTATCAGTCCTCTCCCTTATTCTATCCAAGTACTATGAACGGAAGGCCGAGATACGGAAAGAACATAGAGATAGGAAGATTCCGATTTATGAAGAATTCATTCGCTCTTGGTTCAAAATCCTCTTAGCTGATAAAGTAGGTGAGAAGCCTCTTTCCGAACAACAAATAGCCAAGTTTCTTATTGATTTTACACAGAAGTTAATTATCTGGGGTTCGGACCCCGTCGTCAAGGCATTTGTGATTTTCCGAGAAAAATTGATCAAGGAAGATCCGAAATTTACTCCGAAAGAAGGTTTGGTGCTGTTCGAAAAAACGCTTTATGAGATCCGTCGAGATTTGGGCCATAAAAACAAGAATCTTAAAACGGGTGACATACTAGCCCTATTCATCAACGACATCAGGCAGCAAATACCGCCTTGATGACATAAGTACTTGAAATCATGGTAGAGGCGGCGGGAGTCGAACCCGATGCAATGCAGCATAACAGATTGTATTCACTAACATATTATTCACCTTAGAGGTTATTTAGAGGTCAATCAATTCGGCTCAAGCTGCCATTCAGCAGACTTGATGCATTTGAAAAAATTCAATATCTTTTATTTGAATACCCATCCAAGGAACCACACGAGAAAAGCCAGACGGAAGACTGAGGAGGGAGGACGATGTGATGACGGAAAGTGCGAGCAATTTGCTCTACTATGGGGACAACCTGGACATTCTCCGCCGCTACGTAAAGGACGAGACTGTTGACCTCGTTTACCTGGATCCGCCTTTCAACTCCAATACCAATTACAACGTCCTGTTCGCGGAAAAAGACGGGAGCAAGGCCGCAAGTCAGATTCAGGCTTTCTCGGACACCTGGACCTGGAATCAGGAAAGTGAATCCGCTTTTGCGGAGATCGTGACGGCGGGCGGGCGCGCGGCGGATTGCCTTCAGGCGTTTCGGACCTTCCTCGGTGAATGCGACATGCTGGCCTATCTCGTGATGATGGCCCCGCGCCTCATGGAACTTCGCCGCGTGATGAGGACGACCGCGAGCATTTACCTTCACTGCGACCCGGCGGCAAGTCACTATCTGAAAATGCTGATGGACGCCGTGTTTGGACCGGAGAACTTCCGCAACGAAATCATCTGGAAACGAACGTCCGGTCACAGCGACGCGATTGGTTACGGGTCGGTACATGACACAATCCTATTTTACACTCGGTCCGCCTTGGCCCGTTGGAACGATATCTTCCAGCCTTATGATGACGGATACGTGGAGCAGTACTACCGATATACGGACGAAAATGGTCGTCGGTTTATGTCTGGAGACTTGGGAGCAGCTGGACTTCAAGGTGGTGGGTATGACTATGAATGGAAGGGTGTCCGGCGAGTGTGGCGCGTACCGGAAGCAACAATGCGACGATTGGATGCGGAATGCCGAATTTTTTACACTAAGAATGGAATTCCACGAATGAAGCGTTTTCTGGACGAGGCAAAAGGACTTCCAGCGCAAGACGTGTGGACGGATATTCAGGCGTTGCGTTCATGGCATCAAGAACGTCTCGGCTACCCCACCCAAAAACCACAAGCCCTGCTTGAGCGGATCATCAACGCGAGCAGCAATCCCGGCGACGTGGTGCTTGACCCCTTCTGCGGCTGCGGGACCACGATTGCCGCCGCGCAAGCGCTGGGCCGTCCGTGGATCGGGATAGACATCACGCACCTTGCGATCACGCTCATCAAGCAACGCCTGAAGGATTCCTTCGGCATCGAACAGGTTGTTCGCGCCACACCTTCAGGGAAAGGCGAAACTGCGAAAATTTGGGAAGCAGCGGCGGGATACGGAGAGGCGACAAAGCGGCCGTTCCATGTTGTGGGCGAACCGACAAGCGATCCGGACGCGGCGGCGCTGGCGGCCTCGGACCCGTATCAATTCCAATGGTGGGCGCTTGGCCTTGTGGGGGCGCGGCCCGTCGAGCAAAAAAAGGGAGCGGACAAGGGGATTGACGGGAGGATCGTCTTCCAGGGGGACAAACTGGGGAGCTTTGAAAGCGTGATCCTGTCAGTGAAGGCGGGACATACCAATGTGGCCCACATCCGCGATCTAAAAGGTGTCCTTGAACGGGAAAAGGCGGCGATCGGGATTCTGATCACGATGCAGGAAGCCACGTCCTCCATGAAAACGGAAGCGGTTACGGCTGGTTTCTATGTGTCTGCTTTGTGGGGCAAGAAGTACC
The DNA here is from genome assembly GCA_026388375.1 of Deltaproteobacteria bacterium. Taxonomy (GTDB): domain Bacteria; phylum Desulfobacterota; class Syntrophia; order Syntrophales; family UBA5619; genus UBA5619. The sequence goes on along the minus strand of JAPLJX010000395.1, from coordinate 2,952 downwards.
CAAAGGTTCAACTTTTCACGGTGGCCGAACTACTGGCCGGGTAGGCCATCGAAATGCCGCCGATCCGGCAAGTGGGGGCGACGTTCAAGAAGGCGCCAAAGGCTACAGGGCAGCCAGGGGGGAATCAACAGGAGCTGCTATGACTGCTGGCCTAAAAAGTACGCATCAACCGGATGAACCATATTTAATCGTCTTGCGCTGCTTTTTGCCGCCGCTGAGTTGCAACATTGGGCAGCGATGTGAGATAACTAGCTGCAATTACGAATAACCATGATTTTTTATCGAGAAAGAATGGTGATAAAATGAGCGCAAAAGATCAATCTAAGACTCTGGCAGATCAATTATTTCCTGATCGAAAAGATGCGGCGGATCAATTTGAAATCCTTGATATACCGCCTGAACAACGGAGGTTGCATACAGAGACTTACGATTTCACCGTAGGAACTATATTTGAATACCTACAAAAAAAAGACATATATATCCCTAAGTTCCAGCGGTCATATGTTTGGAGTCTATCTCAAGCTTCCAGATTGATTGAATCTCTCGTAATTCAGTGTCCTATCCCAGTCATTTATCTTAATCAAGAAAAAGATGAAAAACTCTCGGTAATCGACGGGAACCAACGTCTTAGGAGCATTCAGTATTACTTGGAGAATAAGTTTTCCCTAAGGGGACTTACTACATATCCAGAGCTTGAAGGATTTTTTTTCAATGGACTCGATCCTCGTATTCAAAGGCATATCCTCAACAGAACCCTGCGATGTATAGCAATTCTTAAAGATACACACCCACAAATTAAGTTTGATGTTTTTGAGCGGCTAAACACTGGTGCTGTGCTGCTGACACCGCAAGAACTCAGGCATGGTATATATCATGGACCTCTCATTGAAATGGTCGATAAATTGACCGATGAACCTGTATGGCATAGGCTTTACGGCATTATGACTGATCGCAGGATGAAAGGAGCAGAGCTAATTCTACGTTTTCTAGCTCTTCGAAATAACTATGAGAATTACCAGAAACCCCTATCAAGTTTTATAAATAGTTTCTGCGACAGGTATAAGAATGCTGATAATAATGCTTTATTAAATTGGAAAACACAATTCCTGACATGCATTGCACAAGTACAAGATACATTAGGTGATTTGGCGTTCAGGACGCTCGATGAAGCAGGACACATCAATAAGAATTTTAACGCGGCTCTTTACGATGCACAAATGGTTGGCATATCTCTTTTTAAGGGGAAGATCCGGAAAATTAAAAAGACCGAGCTAATGACGAAGTTGACTAAATTATGTAATGAACAAGAGTTCAAAGAAGCAATAACTGCTGGGACAAGTGCTACTAATCTTATGAAATACCGAATAAAAAGATTCACAGAATTTTTAGGTACAATGGAGCGTTCATAAATGCCTTATGCGACGAGCTTGGCTCGGAAAGAATTTTTGCTTCGTACTAATAGTATTCTCAAGATATGTCGGAATGAGACTGCCAGAAGAGTCGGCTTGCCTTCTCCTGCAATTGAATTGCTTTTTCAGGCAGCGATTTTTAAGACCTCAGCCTTTATTGAGGTATATCTAAATGATATTATAAGCGACTGGCTTCACGATATATCGATTAAGGGGTTTACTGCCGTTTCTCTTCCAGAAGATTTGAAATGGTTCTCAATAGTAAGTGCTCATATAAAAGAATATGAAAAATTTTTTGTCAATAAAGACGAAGAACGCCTAATAAACAGTATTAAAAATAAGCGCCAGAATCAGTTACTCGATAATGCTAGCTCAGTCAGTGATCTTATACATCCAAATGCCGTACTGGGAGGCCGAAAATACCCATCGACAAAAAATATTAAACTACTTTTTGTGCGTATAGGAATATCTGATATCTTCCATTTGATCGATCGGAGAGGACATTGTGCTTTTCAGCCAATAATTCAATCATTTTTGGATATACGGCAAGCGATTGCTCATCAAAGTCCACCAGCGCTTACTCTCAATGACGTCACTAGTCAAACTCACAATGTTCAGCGCTTTATCGCCGCTATCGACAGAGAATTATTTTCGCATGTAATTCGCTGCCACGGTAATGTTTGCTGGAGAAGAAACTAAAGGAAATATTGGACACGATTACAAAGGCCATTTCCATTGACAAAACTGACAAGGAATTGACAATGGGAAAAGCGACCTAAGTGCTTGAAATCATGGTGGAGGCGGCGGGAGTCGAACCCGCGTCCGGAAATCTTCCACTGCACTTTCTACGCACGTATCTTCTGCTTTGAGTTTCGCCCCTGAGGGCTCCCGGAAGCAGGATCCCTCGATCGCTATCCTGTTTTATGGCTTTTCGCCCCTCTCCCCCCAGGCGTGAGAGAGCGGTTATCCTGCCCGTATGACGCCCCCAAACCGACCCGACAGGCGAAATCGGGGAGACGTTAGCCGACTAAGCGGCTAAAGCGTAATCGTAGTTGTCTGCGATTATATTGTCCTGCCTGTTTAACGAGGCCTGCAGGAACCTCGGTACGCTTATGCAGCTTCACATATCCCCGTCGAAACCGTGACGCCCCCGTGGATGGTGAAACGATGTGAATGAACCGATTCATGTCTATCTTTTGTTTCCGTTCAAGTCAAGCGGTGATCTCCGCCGCTTCTCTTTTCCGGTCATATATCGCTTGAATCGTCATGAAATTCCATCATGTTGCTTCTCTGCCGCCGTGCCGGTCCCCGGTCAGAACAGGCCGTCATCCCTCCCGGTTCTTCGCCCGCATCCCCCGTTCCATCGCCCGGCGGTCCTCCTTGAGCTTGATGTCCTCTCTTTTATCGTAGAGCTTCTTCCCCCGGCCGACGCCGATCTCCACCTTGACCTTTCCGTTCCGGAAGTACATCCGGAGCGGAATCAGGGCGAGACCCCGCTCCTGGGACTTGCCATAGAGCCGCTTGATTTCCTGCCTGTGCATGA
>JAPLJX010000328.1 GCA_026388375.1 Deltaproteobacteria bacterium | reverse complement strand
CATATCCATCGCGGAAACAACAGGACATCCTGCAGAACACTTCTGGCACTGGTAACAGGCCCGTATGTCCACATTGCTCTCTTTGATAACTTCCTCAAGAAATGAATTCCTAAGCGGCATTAACGGTTCGTTCATGCTCATTTTTACCTCTTTGGAAAGAGACTTATCAAGGCAGAACGGCGCTCATGCAGCCGCTGGGCTCTCCCTTGAACCTGTGATGCCCCTGTGCATGCCCGATCACTTCTGATGGGCGATTTTCCAGGATCGGTTGTGTTTCCGGGCAAGGTGCAAGTAAGATAGTAAAAGTCGTGCCGACACCCACCTTGCTTCTCACCTCTATCTTGCTTCCGTGACCTTCTATGATGCCATAGGCGGTGCTTAATCCCAACCCCGTTCCCTTGCCGACATCTTTTGTGGTAAAAAACGGGTCAAAAATCCGGGTAAGGTTTTTTTCCGGAATACCTTCTCCGGTATCCGTGAATTCGATAGTTATGTTCTGGCGGTCCTGGTTAAAAGATGTGGAAATAGTTAAAGTTCCGCTGCCGTGCATGGCTTCTGCGGCATTAACCGTAATATTCATAAAAACCTGCTTAAGCTGTCCGGCGTTACCACGCGCAAAGGGGAGCGACGGTTCCAGTTTCTTGATTATCCGAATATTGTGAAAAAAAGCCTGGTTTTCCAGAAAGAACAGCCCTTCGGTAATCGTGAGGTTTATATCAACCGGATCCATTGTCGGCTCGTTCTGGCGCGCAAACTCAAGGAGGCTTTTCACAATTTCCTTGCAACGTCCCGCCTCTTGAACGATTCGGACCAGATCCTGCCGCTGGGGGTCATCATCAGGAAGATCTTCAAGCATCAGACTGGAATAAATAAGTATCCCGCCGAGTGGATTATTGATTTCATGGGCAATGCCTGCGGCAAGTTTACCGAGGGAGGCAAGCTTTTCCGAGCTTATCAGCTGCAGATGCGTTTCCTGAAATTTGCGTTCCATATCCAGACGAGGCCTTAAATCGGTAAATATACCCACGCTCGCAATTTCTTTACCCGTGCTGTCATAAATAAGCGACGCTGAAAGTTGAAAGGGAATCTCTTCGCCGTTTTTACTGACCAGATTGAGTTGAGAGGGATTAAACTTTCCTATACCTCCGTCATCCGGGCTGCGGAGCTTCCTCATGATATCTCGGGCTACACCTTCGGGATACAATTGGGTGATGTGGACTTTACCGATGAACTCTTCCGCGGTATACCCGGTGAGGTTCTCCGCACCCTGATTAAATATGAAAATATTCCCCTTCATGTCGGCAGCGATGATTCCATCCACCGAACTGGAAATCAAATTCTTGAAAAATTCATTGGCCTCCCGGAGTTCATTTCCGATTCTTTTCTCTTCGGTAATGTCACGAACATAGGCATAGGCCCTGTCGGGGCCATCGGGAGGCGTTGCAAGGGCTATACAGATTTCTGCGTTCCTGATCTCGCCGGAGGCGGTTGGAAGCTGAATCTCCGTACAGGTTTTTTCACCGTACTTCTCGGGATGTGAAAATATGCCTTCGAGAAGAGCCCGGCTTTCGTTGCCGAGGAGATCGGTTATAGTCATCTCCAGTATCAGGGGGTCCTCATAGCCGGTGATCTGCGAGATCGCGCGGTTTGCATACTCTACCCCCAGGCGGTCATTGAAGACCAGTATTCCATCATTCGCCAATTCAATAATGGACTGTAACATCTTCAAATCCACATAGGGGGTTGAATAACTTTTTACGCCGCTATTCTATTCAACTTTCGGACGTGGCAACAGACCGGCCATTTCCGTGATCTTGCTTATCATTTGCTCCCATTCGATAGCCATAATGTGGACCCCGTGAACCCCCTCGATCTCTCTAACTTCCTGGATCTGCTCTACGCATATCTTGATGCCTTCTTCGGAACCTTTGGCCGCTTTTGCCATGCGGTCGATAATGGCATCCGGGATGGTGATCCCCGCCACGTTCTTGGCCATGTACCGCGCCATACCCGCTGATTTTAAGGGGGTGATGCCTGCCATGATATGGACTTTTTCATGGACGCCCAGGTCCCTTATCATTTTCATCCACTCCTTGAAGCGTTCCATATCGTATATGCACTGGGTCTGGATGAAATCGACGCCGGCCGCAGCCTTTTTTGCCGTGCGCAGCGCCCTGAATTCGAAGGGATCGGCGAAAGGATTGGCCGCTCCGCCGATAAACATATTGACGTCGCCTTCAATCTTTTCCTCTCCGCCCATCAGTGTTTTCTCGTCGCGCATCGTTTTTACCATGTTGATCAACTGCACGGAATCCAGATCATGGACGTTCTTCGCATTGACCTGGTTGCCGAAGGTATGATGATCGCCGGTGAGGCAGACGATATTCTTGATGCCGAGCGCGGTCGCGCCGAACAGGTCGCTCTGCATGGCGATACGGTTCCGGTCGCGCGTAACCATCTGCATAACCGGCTCCATTCCCATCTGAATGACAAAGGCGCTCGTAGCGATACTGGACATGCGCACGATGGCAGTCTGGTTGTCCGTGACGTTGACCGCGTCGACATAACCGCGCAGGAAGTCCACCTTGCGCTGTATTACACTCACGTCATTGTTCTTGGGAGGCCCCAGCTCGGCGGTGACGGCAAAATGTCCATTCACGAATACTTTCTCTAAATTGCTGCCAGATTTCATACCTTGAGATCCTCCCTTACAATCCTTCTCGGTCCGCTATCCCTTGACTGTACACCCCACTGTTTGGCAGGAATGATTTCCGTAAGCCGGTGTAGTTGACCCAGGGACTTGGAGCGGTCGTAGATCAGTTGCCAGGCGCAATCGGTCTCGCGTTTGATTTCACATTTACCGTTCGATGAACCGCCGCAAGGACCGTTCAACAGTTGCTTGGCACAGCGGGCAATCGGGCAAATGCCTGCCGTTTTTTCCAGGATGCAGTCACCGCAGGCCTGGCAGCGTTCTTCCCAGACTCCGTGCGCCACGGTTTCCCCCAGGAACGTGGTATTGACACCCGGGAAAATCTGTGTTGCGGGAAAATGGCGGGCAAGCGTCTGCACACCGACGCCGCAGGAAACGGACAGAATCGCCTGGACCCTGCCGATCGTATCCGACAGCTCCTGGGCAAATTCCGGTTCGCACTGCCGGGCAGGCGTAGATTCGAGAATCTCCAAAGGCTTCCCAATTTTTTGCCTGGCCATTCTGAGGGCGGAAGCCAGCAGGGCGCCCTCTTTTTCGCCACCGGCATGACATACCGTCACACAGGCGCCGCATCCCGAAAGCAGAATTTTATTGTACGGGGCCAGGTATTCCAGTATCTCTTCAAAAGGTTTCTGTTCGGCTTTAATCATCTTGTTGTCACTCCTCAATATGAAAATGAGAGAAAACGGTCACGCTATTTTACCAAGGTTCGGGCCCAACAGTCGCAATTGATCCGCTTTCTGCATAAGAAACTCCGAAAATTTTACGCCGCTGTTTGTCGCCACGTGGAAAATTTCCAGTCGCTCTCCCTCCAGACCAATTTTTGTCATGATCTGCTTCGCATAGCCGACACGGCTTTTAAGCCGCACGTTGCCCTGCAGGTACTGGCAATTCTCTTCATAACAGGCAAAAACCACAACACCATCCGCGCCGCTTTCAAGGGCCTTCAGCAAATAAAGAGTCTCGATGCGACCGGAACAGGGTACGGGAACGAGCTCCAGATTGTCGGGCATTTTCAATTTCAAAGTCTTCGCCATTTCCAATGCGGGAAGCCCCGATTGCTCGCAGCAGAAGGCAACAATTTTAGGTTCGAAAGTTGACATGGTCTCTCCCTAAATAAATATCCCGCTTTTCCCAACCATTCCTATGCAGGAAAGGAGCAAAGTTTTACTGGTACAACGTTATGGCCCTGGCCGGACACTCAGCCACACAGATGCCGCAACCGAAACATGCGGCGGGGTCAACCCGGGCCGCCCCCCAAAGGGTATCGCCGTTCTTTTCTGCCGGTGCGGAATAGATATTTCGGTCCCCGTACCGTTCCACGCCGATGGCGGCATGGGGACAAAGCCGCACGCAGGTATAGCAGACAGCGCATTTGGGGGGATCGACCTCGGCAACGGGATTTACAGGGGTATATACCCCCCCGCGAAGAAGGGCCTTCACCTCCTGAACAACTGCATGCGCCTCGCTCAGGGATTCCGTAATGACTTGGGGAAAGCGGCAGCCCCCTGCCAGAAATATACCGCGCCTGTTGGACATGACCCTCAGGAACTGGGGATTGTCCTCCATCAGGACACCGCCCGTGCCGGCACGAAGCTTCATCACGCGACAGAGCTCCAGAGTCTCCGGATCGGCGGCAAAGGTTTCCCCGATGATAACCAGGTCGGACAGAAGAGAAACGGTCTCTCGCTCCTCCTTGCGCAGTACGGTCATATCCGAAATTTCAACGCTGATCCCGTCGCCTGTGTGAGATACCACAGGAGGCTCGTCATATTTGAAGAAAAGCACCCCTTTTTCCCGCGCCTGGCGATACAGGAGTTCTATTCCGGAGGCGGATACTTTCAGATCCCTGGCGACTACGGCAACCTGGCAGCCCTTTTCCCGCAGGATGACGGCCTGCTTGATCGCATTGACCGTATGGATCTTTATATCATCGTTGGTCAGATCAAGAATGAAGGTCACCGTCTTCACCGGCTGACCTTTCCAGGTAAGAGGCAAGTCGCGACTTTCGGCAAGAAGTTTCTCCATTTCGGACGATCCGATACATCTACTTCCGTCGCTCATCGCCTCAGCCGGCCGGGTGATGCAGCCCGTCGCCACAACCACTGCGGATGGCGACAGGGTTCTTTCCATGCCGTCGCTCGTCCTTACTAACGCTTGAAAGCGTCCCAATTGACCGTCGAGGCGTTTCAGTTTCGCCCCCTTCAGAACATGGATATTCCCCTCGCCTTCCAGAGTCGAGATCAAGTCTCCCATCCATTTCTGGACGTCGGCAGGCCGGTCGTAAAAGAAGTGCAAATCTCTGGCGCCGCCGCCCAGCGTTTCCCCCTTCTCTGCAATAACGACCTGCACCCCTTCCCGGGCCAGCTCCCGGGCAACGGTCATGCCCACTATTCCCCCGCCCATGATAAGCACTTCCGGTTTTAGGTTGATGGGCGCCGGAGCAGCGGTTTTGCTTTTGTAAACCGTCCGATACATTGATTACCTGCCTTGCAAAAAATTGTGAACGGAGGCGGCCGTCGATTTTGCATGCGTTATCGACCGGTCAATGTCTTTGGGTCCGGCGCAGGCACCGGTAACGAAAATTCCTTTCCCCGGCGCAGGGCTGGCCAGAAAACCTTCTTCGTTAAGACCAAGACCGAGAAGGTTCGCCAGGGTTTTCGCCTCTTTGTTCAGGACCATCCCGACGGAAAGCACCACCATGTCGAAGGGTTCCTCCACGACCTCGCCCCGCTCCGGGTCTGCCAATCGGACCCGGAGATCCTCTGTGACCGGGGAATGATAGACCCTGGAGGGAAGGGATCGGATGAAACGAATACCCTGGTCCTCACGGCAGGCATTCAGAAAATCATGAAAGGATGCCCCTGCCGGTTGGATGTCCATGTACAGGAATGTGGCGTTGACCTCGGGATATTTATGCCTGATTGCCCGGATGAGACGGAGAGCATATGCGCAACAAACCTGCGAACAGTAGAGGTTCCCAATCGACTCGTCACGGCTTCCCACACATTGGATAAATGCGATATTTTGCGGCAGCTTGCCGTCGGAAGGACGGTAGATCTGCCCCTGGAAACGAAGCATTTCTCCAAGGTCACGCGCCGTAACGACATTCTTGATGACGCCGTATCCGTATTCGCCTTTTCCGGAAGCCTCGTAGGGATCAACCCCGGCAGCAACGACAATGGCCGCCGCTGCAAGTTCTGAGACCTTTCCGGCCTTCGTGAGGGAGACCTTATAGTTTCCCGGACCTCCCGCCACTCCCGTAATCTCGGTACTGGTGTATTGGGAAATCTGCGATTGCTCGCTGATCTCCTTCAGTTTCTTGTCCACAACACAGGCGAAGCACTTGTTGCATGCCTCCGATGCCTTGCAGCAGAAGCGGGCAGCAAGCCCGCCCAGGGACGCCTCTTTTTCTATAAGCGTCACCGGCACTCCGAGACGATAAAGTTCCAACGCGCATACGATACCGGAGATACCACCACCAATAATGAGTACCGGATGATTATTGCCATCAGTCATTTTAGATGTTGTCTCCCTCGCCCGGAAATCAGAGAAAAAGATACTCCCCCTTTGGGTTAGAACCTGCTTTTTTTAACGGCGAGACTATATGAAAACGGTGCTTGTGTGTCAAGATAATTATCTGGGAGGATAATTATATGGGGACTTCAGTTTTGCCTTGACAAGCGCCTGAGCTTTATTGTAGCTATTCGGCCAGTGTGCTCCAGTGAACATGTTTTCGTTCCGCAGGCGTTACGGCAGACATAACTATTGCTCCCTGTTCTTGGGGAGTTGCAGTATAAAATTACGATCCATCCACCCCAGTGAGGAATCCGATGAGCATGAACGAACCGTTAATGCCGCTTAGGAATTCATTTCTTGAGGAAGTTATCAAAGAGAGCAATGTGGACATACGGGCCTGTTACCAGTGCCAGAAGTGTTCTGCAGGATGTCCTGTTGTTTCCGCGATGGATATG
>JAPLJX010000047.1 GCA_026388375.1 Deltaproteobacteria bacterium | reverse complement strand
GCTTTATACGACTCAAATCAAGTTCGTCAAATCTTACTGTCTTGACCTTCTTAATGCTCTTTTGGGTTTCCATTTCCGTCCTCCATTTATAATATCGAGTGTCCATCTGGAAATGGTAGATTTTGGTTCAGAGCAAGGCCTGAGCGATTTTGAAACCGCAGGAATAGCGGGCTATTTCGAGGATTTCAAAAGAGCGAAAATGCAGCTCTGGGCCAAAAGATGCCGTTTCCGGATGGACACTGCGAATACGTGTGTATTCTATTGATTGGTCACAAAAAGTCAAGGGGAAAAAAGCGACGCCATTTGAATGGAAAACATATTCTGTGATCCCAGAGGGGAATATTCAGGCCCTTCATTCGCTCTGTGCGTCGACGCATCGAATGGCCTTTGGCAAAAGCGGCCATTGAAAAGATGCGCATTGAGGGACGGTATGCATCTGATATCATTGCTGAAGCTTTATTGAGACTTCAAGGAGATTGGAAATGTTGAAACCGGCAACCGTGAGGATACCTGAAGAGTTTCTGAAGGAGATAACCTCATTTGTCAAAGATATGCGGCTCGATAAATCGGCGTATCTGCGGGAAATTCTGCAAAAAGGGTTTGAAGAAGACCGGCAGGAGAGGCTTTTGGCGAAATATCGGACCGGCGATCTTTCCGTGGAAGAAACCTGCCGCCTGCTGGGTTTGAACATGTGGGACTTTCTCCTTCTGCTGAAAAAGAGGAACATGGCCTTGAACGTCAACCTGGAAGACTGGCTCAATTCCGTTGAATTATAGGAAAAATAGGGACACTCCCCTATTTTCTCCCCGCTATTCCCCGGGTTCTCTAAATCCGGTGTTTGTCTGGATGGTGATGAAAGAGTATTTTAAGAAGAAATGGAAATAAGAGATTGCCACGACGCGTGAGACGCGTCTCGCAATGACGTAGTGGCCCGCGGGACCGTCTCGCAATGACGTAACGGCCTGACGTAACGGCCCGCGGAACCGGTCGCAATGATGGCAGGGGCTGAAGGGCTGCGCTGCCTGCCGATAATTTCATCCATCTCCGAAAAAACTTCCCCAAACATCATGTTACATCCATTCTAAAGGAGTCCTCTTATGTTAAGGGCACATAGCGCTTTATTTGTTCGACTCCACAGGCTGCTGGATCTCATCCTCACTGCGGCATCGTTTATCGCGGCCTATTTTGTCAAGAAATTCATCCCCGTACACCTCGGCGGGTTGACCACGGCGCCGGATTATTATGAAATCCTGTTCATGAGCATTATCATCTGGCATTCGACCTTCCTGACATGCGGCCTCTATGAGTCTTATCGAAGGCGGACGCTGTCCCAGATCATCCTGGAGATGATCAAGGCCGTTTTCATCGGGATGTCGGTCCTGGTGATAGGCCTTTACCTTTTGAAGATAACGGATGTAAGCCGCCTGCTCCTGGTGCTCTTTTGCTTATTCAATATTGTCCTGCTCGGGATCAGCAAAAGCATCATCTATCGTGTTTTGACCATGTATAGAAGGAGAGGAGTCGGAAGCAAGCAGCGGGCGCCAAACCAAGAAAAAATGCCGCAAGAGCCTGGTTGCTGTCCGGTCCTTCACCTATCGCTAACAATCTCAAAGACCCAAGTGCCATTGGTATAAGTGAAACAGCGGTCAGCATCAAAAAGGACAGTTACTACCTTCAATTGCCGCCTTGTTCCATGGCTGCGATAGAGATTAAACCATAAATTATGTTACCAGCGATAAATAATCTGGCCTGGGGGGGGGGGGGGGGACTGCTTGACATTCCTTGTTGTCTGTATTACTATATGCCAAATAATGACACATAGGGGGCAGAAATGGATCAGGTGAGGGTAAATTTGACGCTTGATGAAACCGTATGGGGGGCGTTTGCACGCATGGTCCCCAAGCGGAAAAAGAGCATGATTATCAATGATTTGTTGAGAAGAGAGGTCGAAAAGATCACACGCCAACAGGAGGAACAGTCCCTGAGCGCCGCCTTTCGTGAAGCATCGGACGACCCTGAGCGTCAGGTGGCAATTCAGGAATGGGAATCTCTCGATCTGGAAGATTGGGGAGAAAAATCATGAAGCAGGGCGACATCTATCTGATTAATCTGGACCCGGCTATTCACTCCGCAATCGGCAAGACCAGACCGGGAATGATCCTCTCCATCAACGCCATGAACCTCCATTCGCCCAGGCTGATCATTGCCAAGGATTCCAAGATTATGCTGGATCAAATGCGCAGCGTTGATAAACGGCGATTGACCAGGAGGATCGGTATGGTGGATCATGAACTGCTTATGAAAGCCTGCGCCATCGCCCAGAAGCTCATCAATGTGCCAAGTGCGGGGAAATGATAAACAGGGACACTCCCCTATTTTCTCTCCGCTATTCCCCCGGTTCTCAAAATCGGGTGTTTGTCTGGATGGTGATGAAGGAGTATTTTAAGAAGAAGTGGAAATGAGAAATTTTAAAAGGATTGATTACCCTTGACAAATGGTGGTGTATTCCATAGACTTTTCTGAAACAAGTCTAATCTGAGGAGTGATATTATGGATTCCGTTGGCGCCTATGAAGCCAAAACAAATCTATCCAAGCTTCTTGCGCGTGTCATCAAGGGAGAAAAGATAACGATAACCAAGCACGGCGTGCCGCTGGCCGTTCTGCAGCCTCCGGCATCTTCAAGGAAGGCGTTGCCCCGACAGGTCATTGCCGAAATGCGGCAATTCCGCGATAAGCGTACACTTGACGGGCTTTCTATCCGTAAGATGATTGAAGAAGGAAGACGTTAAGTGAGCGAGGATTTTGTCATCGATACATCGGTTGTCATGTCCTAGTGTTTCAAGGACGAAATAAACCGATATGCCGATGTGGTTTTGGATCTCCTTGAGGAGGCCACAGCTTTTGCTCCCTCAATCTGGCCATTGGAAGTTGGAAATGTTTTGCTGGTCGCTGACCGGCCCTTCGCCTATCGCCAACAATCTCAAAGACCCAAACACCATTGGCATTAGTCAAACGACGGTCAGCATCAAAAAGGACAGTTACTACCTTCAAATGCCGGCTTGTTCAATAGCCGCGATAGAAATAAAACCATAAATCAAGCCTGTTCAATAATCTACCTAACCGATACTTTCATCCATCTCCGGAAAAACTTCCTAAAACATCATGCTGCCTGAACGAAGCACACTCATCGTCAATCTGCACCGTTTCCTGGATATCAGCCTGGGGGATGCACGTTACCGTCATCCCCGATCTCCATCTGGAACGGCTGACGTATCGCCCCTTCCGGAACCGCATCCAACTGCAGCCGTATTTCGGCACGTTCGCCATCACCCTCGCCTCCATGCTCCCCCATGCGAACGGCCGGATGGTCAAGAGCCTCATCGATTTTGTGGCCTCGGGTATCGGGCTCATCGTCGTGGCGCCCCTGTTTGCCGTGATCGCCTTGGCCATCAAGATCTCCTCGCCGGGTCCCGTCTTCTACAAGCAGGAACGGAGCGGGCTGAATGGGAGAACGTTCATGCTCTACAAGTTCCGCACCATGGTGGCCGATGCGGACCGGAAGAGGAAGGAAGAAGACAAGCCTCGACGAACTGCCGCAACTGCTCAATATCTTCCGCGGGGAGATGAGCCTCGTGGGTCCCCGCCCGCCGATTCCGGCGGAGGTTGCGCAGTACAAGCCGTGGCAGAGAAGGCGCCTGTCCATGAAGCCGGGTTTGACATGTATCTGGCAGACATCGCCAAACCGCAACGATATATCTTTTAATGACTGGATGAAGCTGGACCTGGAATATATCGACACTTGGTCACCGATGCTCGACTTTAAACTATTGCTGAAAACAGCACAGGTCGTTCTTCTTGGAAACGGCCGATGAGTGAAAAAAAGGGGGACAGTTCACCCATTTTTCTACGCCCCCGCGAAAGTGAGGCTCCGTCACTCTATTCCCAAACCCGTTTCCCAGGCCGAGAGCATCTTTTCCGCCGTTTCACGGAAAGCCGGACAATCGTTTGAGTACCGGCGGACGTCGGCTCTTGTATCGCTGACTGCGCCCGTCACCTGGTCAAAAATTTCCCTGATGACGCTTTGTGAAAGCCCGCAATGGGCGATGCCAAACTTATGTAGCGCCCTGGCGCCCCACCATTTCTTCGCGCCCCCAAGTGAGAGGGCCGGAATGTCACGGGGGATATAAGCTACGGTCGTCACGACGTCGTAGATCGGGGCCAGGCGGATGTCGCCTTCCGTCGGATTTCCATACAGGATGCCATAGTTCTTCAGATGAGCGTCCCCGTTTCTGACCGCCACGGACAGCACAAGAGATTTGAAAAAAGTTTTCATTGCCTCGTCCCGGTGTTGCGGCGACACATAGCGGTCGATGGCCCGGGCGATCCTTTCATAGGTGCTGTTGTATTTTTCGTCTGCACCGAGCCCCTGGAGGACACACATGTCTTCAAAGCCCAGATCGGAAAATGGAGGGACAATGTCGAAGCGTTCCATGACGAAAAGGCGTCCGTCGTCGGACAGGTGAAATTCCGGCGTGGGCAGGCCGGCTCGACGCGCCGCAGTCATGCAGAAATACTCGTTTGCCGCCAGTTGCGGAAAATCGGCGCCCCAGGATTTCACGACATAGGATGAAGACCGGAAGGTTGCCTTGTCCCGGGCGTCGATCAGAACCTTCGGCTGGACGCCGGAGACGCCGGAGCGAAGGAGAAACCTGCCGATCAAATCCCGAAACAGTTCCTCCGTGTCGGGATATTTCAGGATATCGTCCAGAAGTTCCGGCGATGCGGCTGGTGACGGCGGTTCTTCATCCGGTGGGATGAAGCGGTTGCGGCCGATCTGGTAGCCGCCGAGGATCCGCAACAGTGAGAGCTCGTCCGTCCGGGCGATCTTGGCGATGGCCTGACGGACGGCAATCAGCATGGCTCCTTCCGGTAGGTTCATCTGGAAGATCGGATGGAGCGCCCGGTCCGTCCAGCTTTGCAGACGAACCGGCATAGTCAAGGAAACGGTGAGAGATGAGGGGGTGTCCGGATGATATGCGAAAACGTACGGATCCGGTCCTTCCAACGCCCCAACCGGTTTTCCCTCTATCCAAACATTGAGCCTACTCATGGTTTATGCTCCTCACGCAAT
>JAPLJX010000025.1 GCA_026388375.1 Deltaproteobacteria bacterium | reverse complement strand
GGCATCATGAACATCATGCTCGTCTCCGTGACGGAACGGACCCGGGAGATCGGCATCCGCATGTCCGTGGGGGCGAAGACCTGGGACATCCGGCTGCAGTTCATCATCGAGGCGCTGACACTCTCCCTGATCGGCGGCGTTGCCGGCATCATCCTCGGCGTTTCGGGGTCGAAGATCCTTTCGGCCCTGGCCGGCTGGGCGACTGTCGTTTCCCCGCTGTCCGTCCTCATGTCCTTCAGCTTTTCCGGCCTCGTGGGGCTCTTCTTCGGTTTCTATCCCGCCTACAAAGCGTCCCTGCTCAACCCCATCGACGCCCTGCATTACGAGTAACGATCCCGGTCCGAAAGCACCGTCCGATGGTATCGCGGACCTCATCGGGAACGAAGTCTATGTGGTCAATTTTCGGTTATCACAATCCTGCAGACGGGTGGCGATCAGATAGATCGATTCCCGGGGCTCAGCCCCGGTTTTCCCGCCCGATCCCATTGAGGAAAATGCGCTTGTGTAGCAGCTTTGGGTTGGTAATGCGCAAAAATGATCAGTGGCAAAATGAAATTTACCGGTTATTGTCTCCACCTACTACTGCTCAGAAGTAAACAGTTATCAAATTTGAGGATTACGAATAGAAAGAGAGCAATGTGAAAAATTCTCCTACATTAGTTGAAACCATTAGTAATAAATTACAGATAATCCCAGGCGCTCCGCCAATTCTACATCCTGTCGCCCTTCTACATTGCGAATGCCGAACTTCTCCATTGTCTTTACCGACGGCAGAAGAAACTCGAATTTCAGGTTCAACTCCGGCGCAAGCCCTTTGGACTCTTTTTGCGTCACAGCAAACAGCTTTTGCGAAATGCTAAGTTTTATAAAAAATTCCTTCTCCAGCTTTACGGTTTCATCCTTCACCTTCATAAATTCTTGAAGCGTCTTCGCGATTTGCTCGCTGCTCGCACCGGCCTTTGCCGAAAAAGCACGAAAGGACCGTGCAAACGCTTTTCTATCCTCCTTAACCGCGCCGGCATTGCCGTGAAAACCGACAAAACCGCGGCAGATTGTCTTGCTCTTGCCCGCGTTGAAAAGATAATTCGCGGCGCTGGACCCGGCCACGCCATCCACAATAACATCGATATTGCGTTTGGCCATATCCAGACCGATGCGCACGCCATCATAAGTGTCACCGCCTGGTGAATTAATAATCATGGTTTTGACTTCACAATCTATTGCTTCCAGATATTTCGCGTAAGTGCCTCTTTCGATATGCCCTTCGAACTTGAGTGTATTTTTATCGAAGCGGACAAATGTTCCTTGCGTTATGGACCTTGCCCTCTTTATATTCTCCATGTCGGTAGCCAATGAGCCTGAACATTGATATTCACCTGCGTAAGTATTGTGAGCGGCTGCGAGATTAAATAATATTGCCAACAGCAGGCAAATTCCTGCCTGTGTATTTATTTTCATCGTGTTGTCCTTTCTGTTTGATTTGATGATTGACCTACTTGGAATACTTGTACCACAAGTTAAGTTAGAGGTCAGCCATTTTTTGATTATTTCCAATTGAAATATTGTATGAATTGAAAAAATAAGAAAAACAACAGTTCAGGAAGAAGCATTTATGCAATTCCCAGGGATTTTCCCAGCAGAGTGAGGATGGATTCAACCGGAAGGGATATATTCGGCCCCTCTGCCCCCAGGATCATCTGGCAGCCGGGACAATACAGGCCCAAAATATCCGCGCCCGT
>JAPLJX010000188.1 GCA_026388375.1 Deltaproteobacteria bacterium | reverse complement strand
CAAGGTGTTTTATAACACTTGATGGTTTATAAGAACACAAGGTGTTTTATAACACTTGATGGTTTATAAGAACACAAGGTGCCTACGAGGGATGGCGCGCCCAGCAATTTCATTGAGCGCTTGTATGCAGTACGGATGGAAAGGTGGATATTGGACCTTGGATGCGACTTACGGGATGAAACATGGAAATGCTTGACAGCTGATTTTCTGCCGTTGCGGGGGGCCAACATCCTTCCTGTAAGCGGTAATTGACGGATTTTGAAAAGTATGCAAGATTACAATTAATAACGATGAGCCTGCTGTGGTTGCAACAGAAACAGCGCTGCGAGAAGATGCTTTGGTCAACAGGAAAAGGAGAGACGTAATGGGAGACAAGGGTGGTAAGAAAGATAAGGAAAAGGGACAGAAACAGGACGCCGAAAAACAAAAACAAAAGTCAAAAAACAAGCTTGATAAGCAGCCAAAAAGAAAGCCTTGATAGGAATCACGGTGCGGAGATCTGCACAACAGTTTTGACCATTTGAAGTGCGAGGACTACGGTAACGAGCATCAAAATGAAAGCATCAAACGGTGTTCAAGCCCTGAAAGAGATAATACCTCCGGTGAGCCTGCGCTCTACTTCTTCTCCACCGGCCTCTTTTTCGCCTCCCTCTCGGCGATGCGCCTTTTCGTTTCACCGATGAAGTGGTTCACCTTGTCATCGAGACCGACGTTCGCATACTCGCGCGCGATCTTTTCAAATCGCCTCAGGGCCGCCCGGAATTCCTTGATTTTGAAATAGAATTCCCCCACATAGAATTCCTGGTCACCCATGGCCTTTTTGCAATCCCGGACCATTTTCTCCGCCATGACGGAGAATTTGCTGCTGGGGAAGCGGGCGATCAGCCGTTCGAACTCCTTGAGCGCCTTGAACGCCTCCGTTTGATCGCGGTCGATCGTCGTGATCTGATTGTAGTAGCACATCCCGATCTGATACATGACGTAGGGGAGATTTTCGTTCGTCGGATGAAGATTCAAAAATTCGCCGTAGGCAAGCCCGGCCTCGGGATACTCCTTGCCGCTGAAAAAAGAATCGGCGATCCCAATCTCCGCCATGATGGCAAACGGACTCAGCGGATACTCCTCTTTGACCCGCTGGAAAAGCTCCACGGACTTCTTGTAGCTCCCGGACTTATACTCTTCCAGGCCCTGCTGGTAGAGGCCGTCCGGGGTCGCTCGGGCCATCTCCATCTTTTTCCCCCAGGGCAGCCACATCTTACAGCCGCCAAGCAGGAAAACGACCGTCAGGAGAAGCAGCAGAATTCTTTTGTTGCGCACCATGTTCACCTTCCGTTACCTACAGCGCCTTGCGGATGAACGCCTCCAGGCGTTCCTTCGGGACCAGGCCGACCAGGGTGTCGAGGATCTTTCCTTCCTTGAAAAGGATCAGGGTCGGGATGCTCATCACACCGTAGGTCTGGGCTGTTTTCGGATTGTCGTCGATGTTGACCTTCGCCACCTTGAGCTGATTACGGTACTGTTCGGCCAACGCCTCCACCGTGGGGCCGAGGGCCTTGCAGGGGCCGCACCAAGGAGCCCAGAAGTCGACCAGGGCGGGCTTGTCCGCCTTGAGGATCTCCTCGTCAAAGTTGCCGTCGCCGACGTGGACCAATATTTCCTGGAAGAACATCATAATGTAGGTGTCCATCTTTGTCCCTTTACGGTTATAAAATGCAGCCGGGTCAGCCCCGTGATCCAAGTCTCAAACCCCCGTGGATAAAGAATACTTCGCCCGCGATCGCCTCATTCCGGAAAAGCTCGCATACCAGCGAGGCAATTTCTTCCGGTTCTATCAGACGGCCGATGGGGACATCGTCGAGAATTTTGTTCAGGGCCTTGCGGTCCATCCCTTTGACCATGGAGGTGGCCACGTAGCCGGGTGCAACCGCAACACACCGGATGCGGCCCGTCAGGTTTCTCCGGAAAAACTCGGCGGTAATAACCTTCGGAATCACGGACATGGCCGCCTTGGAGGAAGAATAGTTGATTTGACCTGCCGTACCCAATGATCCGGTCGACGAAATGAGACAGAGCAGTCCTTTTGAGCCGGAATTGATCATCTGTTCCGCACACTCCCGGATCGTTAAAAAGACACCGATCAGGTTGATATCCAGAACGGACTGAAATTGCCCCAGCGACATTTTCTTGTTCACTTTTCCGGTCTCTCTGTCCGTTGAAAGCAGCGGGCCGTCCTTGATGATGCCTGCACAGGGAAGCACGAGATTGATGGTTCCGAATGTCTCTATGGCAAGGGCGGCCAGCCGACGGTTATCCTCCTCCTTCGTCACATCGCAAAAGATAGACCTGACCTCCCCGCCCAGCTTGATGATTTCCTTTTCCACCCGCGAAAGATTCTCCGGGATGACGTCGGCAATGACGACCTTGCCGCCCCTCTGCACCCAGTATTTCGCAAAGAACTCCCCGATGCCGCTTCCGGCGCCCGTGATCACCGCAACCGCATCCTTGATTTCCAGCATCGACAATCCCTCTCAATCGTTACGCAATATCATTATTTTTAAGACACCTTTATCCCTGTCGTA
The DNA here is from genome assembly GCA_026388375.1 of Deltaproteobacteria bacterium. GTDB lineage: Bacteria > Desulfobacterota > Syntrophia > Syntrophales > UBA5619 > UBA5619. The sequence continues at coordinate 3,852 of JAPLJX010000188.1, read as the reverse complement.
AGAGGATTCCAAATCCATTTTGAATCAGCACAGCAAGAACGCCGCACGGCATCCTTACGAGTAAATTGCTGCCTGAAAGAGATCTGACGGGTCATATTGACGAACGGGTCACGAAGTAGCTTTCTGCGTAATCCAGATGTGTCAGAATGGCTTCCCTCGCCTTTTCCGGGTCTCGTTCCCGGATGGCGCTGAGAATCGCATGATGCTGCTGCAGCAGGCGTTCTTTGTTCATCGTTTCCGTGAACATGACCTGCCTTGTTACCCGCTGGGTCTGATGCAATAGCGCCAACAGCGTAGAAGCGATATGGGAAAGGACGGTATTTTGCGTGGCCCGATAAATGGACAGATGAAAGCGAACGTCCGCGTCCACACCCAGTTCGTCATTTCGGAAATCCCGCTCCAGGTCCTGGTAAACCGTTTCGAGGGTCTGTATATTTTCCTCCGTTGCCAGTCGGCTTGCCTCGGCAGCCGCCCAGGATTCCAATATCTTACGCACCTCCAGCAATTGGACAACCATGGCGGCATCGCCCTGAATGACTTTCGCCAGAGGATTCTGGAGGGAGAAATCGGCTACGGACTTAACGACGCTCTTGCGCCGCTGTCTGATTTCAATGAAACCAAGACATTCCAGCGTCTTCAGGGCTTCCCGCAGCGGAGGTCGGCTGACACCTAATTTTTCTGCGATCTCCCGCTCGGAAGGAAGGGAATCGCCCGGCTTGAGGCGACCATCTTTGATCAGGCCGATCATCTGTTCGACGATTTCATCGGAAAATCGTTTTCGTGGCAGGGTGGTAAACATCGTATCTCCGTCATTTTGATACATGTAGCATGGGGCATCACTGATTGTCAATATGGTATATTGTATTACCAGATATCCTGAAAAGGTATTGATTGCAAAGCGTTAATATAATCACTGTATAATTGAGTAATTACATATATCTTACCGGTGGCGAAGAAAATTCTTGACAGGGATTTTCTTTTGCCATATTGGTCATACCAGACGATTGATTACAGAAGCGGCGTTCGGCGGTCTCGATAATCCCCTCTCCGCACCCGATGATCATTTTGATCGCAGGATCTGCAAAAGATCGACTTTGGTAACAAGTTTAAAAGAGGAGAACAGGTCCCATGAACGACAAGGAAAGAACAACCAAGGAAATCCTGACCGAAAAAAGTTCGGACCGAAAGCGGACACCCCTGTACAACCCGGCCGCCTTGGAGATCCTGCGCAAGGAATTCGCCGGATGGATGCAGTCCGCGGTGCGGGAGAAAGACCGCAAGGCCTGGTTCAAAACGCCCCGGACGGTACTGGGATCGGATATTCCCCGGGAAATGCTCTACACCCCCCTGTCCCACCCCGATTTCGACTACCGGGAGGACCTGGGAAACTCCGGCCAGGAACCCTTTACCCGGGGTATCCACGCCAACATGTACCGCGGCAGGGAATTCACCATGCGCCAGCTCACCGGTTTCGGGTCTCCCGAGGACACGAACGAGCGGATCAAGTTCATGCTGGACCACGGTGCGACGGGTCTGAACATCCTCTTCGACATCCCCACGATCCAGATGTACGACTCCGACGATCCCCTTTCCCAGGGCCAGGTGGGGATGTCCGGCGTTTGCGTTGATTCGGTCGATGATATGGATCTCCTCTTTCAGGATATCCGTCTGGACGAAATTACTGCATCCATCGTCACCCATTATCCGTCCAACACGGCGATTCTCTTTCCCATGTTCCTGGCCCTTGCCGAGCAAAGGGGAATCCCATGGGAAAAGCTGCGGGGCAGCGTCCAGAACGACACATCCCTTGAGGAGTTGATCCGCAGCGGCGCGGAATTTATTGCGCCGCGGGACTGCTTCCGGATTCAGTGCGACAATATCGAATTTATCCGGAAAAATGTGCCCCAGTGGAATTTTATCACCCTCAACGGTTACAACCTGCGCGAATTCGGAACATCCGGGATTACGGAAATGGCCGTCGCCGTGGCCAACGGCATCGCGACCCTCGCAGAGATGGTGCGCCGCGGATACGACGTGGATTCGGTAGCGGACCGCCTATCGTTCTTCTGGTCGCCGGCGAGCGATTTCTTCGAAGAGGTGGCCAGGCTCCGGGCCGTCCGCCGGCTCTGGTACAAGATCATGAAACACCGATTCCAGGCGAAGAGCCCCCGCTCCATGTGGATGCGCTGCCATGTCCAGACCTCCGGCGTATCCCTGGTCCAGCAGGAACCCCTGAACAATGTCATCCGGGCGGCGTATCACGCCCTCTCCGCCGTTCTGGGCGGCGCGCAGTCGCTGCACGTTGACTCCTACGACGAGGCTTACTCCGTCCCGACGGAGGAGGCGGCGCTCCTGTCGCTCCGGACCCAGCAAATCCTCCAGGAAGAAACGGGGATCATCGACGTGGTGGATCCGCTGGGAGGCTCGTACTACATCGAGACCCTGACCAGCGACATCGAAAAGAGGATTCTGGACGAGGTGGACGAAATCGAACGGGCGGGCGGGTATGTCTCCGCGATCGAATCGGGACAGCTCCACCGGAAAATTTCCTCCTACTTCTATAACCAGCAGAAGGAGATCGAAAGGGGCGATATCAAGATCGTTGCCTATAACAAATACAAGTCCGAAGCGGCGCCGCCCCCCATCAACGTGTTCCGTTATCCCGAGGGCGTGGAGGAGCGGCAGCGGGAAAAACTGGCCCGGTTGCGGCTCAGCCGGAACAACGAACGGGTGGGCGTCGCCCTGGCGGAACTCAGAGAGGCCTGTAAAAAAGGTGTCAACATCCTTCCCTATAGCGTCGCCTGCGCCCGCGTGCGCTGCACCGAAGGGGAACTGTTCAAGGTCTTCAAGGAAGCATTCGGGCTGTGGAAACCCCCGGCCCTCTGGTAGCGGCGGCCGGCGCCGTAGAAATAAATCCCGTTCAAGGGACAGCGCAACAGGAGGTCAACGATCCGTGGCAAAGAAAATCAAGGTGCTTTTGGCAAAGTTAGGTCTGGACGTGCATAACAGGGGAATTATCACCGTGGCCAAGGAACTGGAAGATGCCGGCATGGAGATCGTATACATTGGAAATTCCCTCCCCCGGGAAATCGTCCAGACGGCCATCCAGGAAGGCGTGGACGTGATCGGAGTCAGTTCCCTGGGTGGCGCCCATCTCACCCTCGGCAAGCCGCTGATCGATGTCGCCCGGCAGGAACAGCTCACGGACAGCGTGGTCTTTGTGATCGGCGGCGTCTTTCCCCCGGACGATACGGTCCGGCTGAAAGAAAGCGGCTTTGACGCCGTATTCACGCCGGGCGCCACCCGGGACGAAATCGTTCACACCGTTCAGGGGTTGGTGGAGAAGAAGACGATTTGAACGACCTTAAGTTCATTCGAATAAATCATCGCTGGAGGTAAAACAACATGAAGACGCAATGGCCGCCTGTATACGATCCATCCTACTTTCCGGCACCGGACGAGCCCTTCTGGAACCGGAAGCTGGAAACGATGGATCCCGGCGAAAGAGAGCACCGGGTCATCCTGCCCAAACTTCAGGCGCAACTGGCTTACGCCTACGAGAACTCGCCCTTTTACCGAAAAAAATGGGACGAAGCCGGGATTAAACCCCAAGATATCCAGTCTCTGGAGGACTTCGAGAAGATGCCCTGCGTGACGAAGGAGGAAATCCGCCGGGATCAGGCGGAATATCCGCCTTTCGGAAGCAATCTCTGTGTGTCTAAAAAGGAGCTGGCCCGTGTCCAGGGGACGTCGGGAACGACGGGAAAGCCTACCGCCTTCGGGATCAGCCGGGGAGACATGGCCCGCATCGCCGAGGCGCACGCCCGGATCATGTGGGGTTTCGGAGTCCGG
>JAPLJX010000240.1 GCA_026388375.1 Deltaproteobacteria bacterium | reverse complement strand
TCGCCTCGGAAAGCGCCATCTTCGGTCATCCGGAGTTGAAGTTTGGAATCAACCCCCTCTTCGATCCGCTGCGGCAGTGGGTCGGTATGGCGAAGGCGAAGGAACTCACCATGCTGGGGGAGCCGATCGGCGCCAAGGAGGCCATGCGGATCGGTCTCGTGAACAAGGTGGTCGCCCCGGAAAAATTGATGGCGGAGACGGAATCCATGGCCCGTGAACTGTCGAGACGGTCACCCGAAGCTATCGCTGCCGTCAAGAAGATCTCCGACATCGCCCCCCGCCTGGACAAGGGGTCGGCCCTTGATCTTGAATGCGATGTTGAGGCGCTTCTTTTTTCCGGTACGGAAAGAAGGGAGCAAATGAATGAATTTATGGAAACCTTGAAAAACCGTAAACGTAAATCGTCGTGACGGGGCGTATCATTCCACACTCAGATCATATCCCATTCGTTGTCCGGCGACGCGAAATCGCGGAGCTGGTCCCTCCGTTTTTTGTGCTGTAATTTCTTAAGGGCTTTTGCTTCAATCTGTCTGATTCGCTCGCGGGTCACACCCATCATTTCGCCCACTTCTTCCAGGGTGAACGGTCCGAAGTTGCATGCGACCCAGGTACAGTTGAGAAATGCCTCATTCTTCAGACGCCATTCACAGGTGGCATCCTGGCATATTTCCTCAATGAAAATTCCGGCTTTCCTGCATTTATAAAGATTATTCAACGCACGGGTCTCCTTTGGGATTTCGAAGTGTGTGTAAGATAGGTATTCCTGTATGGCTTGTCAATCATTAATAACCAACGGCCTGACCATCTTTCCGCGGATCCGATGCGGCGCAATAGCCATCGGAAAGGCGATAGATGAGCTGAGCGCCGCCGTAGACGGAGGTAGGCGCTCCTCCCGTCAGGAGATGCCCCCGATTCTTCAGCTCTTCCCGGACCTCCGGTCCGAAGCCCGGCTCCAGGGAGAGACGGGAATCCTCGTCGAGATACCAGCGCGGCGCGTCCGCCGCTGTCTGCGGGTTCTGATGGCCGGCGAAGATCCGGACCATCATCTGGAGGTGACCCTGCGCCTGCATATGGGCGCCCATCACGCCAAAGCTCATCAGCGGCGCCCCCTCCTTCATCACAAAACCGGGAATGATCGTGTGATAGGGCCGTTTTCCGCCAGCGACCCGGTTCGGATGCCCCGATTCCAGTGTAAACCCCCCGCCGCGGTTCTGCAGGCTGATCCCGGCGCCCGGGATGACGATCCCCGATCCGAAACCCTTGTAATTGGACTGGATGTAGGAGACCATCCACCCCTGTTCATCGGCGGTCGTCAGATAGACCGTTCCGCCGTCATGGGGGATCGCTGCGGTGGGCAGAGAAGCCTGGTCCATCCGGATCGCTTCGGCGATCCCTTTCAGAAAGGTTTCATCCAGAAGCGAAGAGGGTTCAACCGTCATCCAGGCGGGGTCGGCTATATGGCGTCGCGCCGCGTCAAACGCCCATTTCATTGCCTCGATCTGGAGATGGAGGCTCTCCGGCGAATCAACCGGATAGCGATCGATGGCGAGGTGCTCCAGTATTCCGAGGGCGATGAGGACGGCGATTCCCTGACCGTTCGGCGGCAGTTCATGCAGCGTGACGCCGTTCCATGTCTGGGAGAGGGGCTTCACCCATTCCGTCCGGTGTGACGCCAGATCTTCCTCGGTCAGGCAGCCGCCGGCATTTCGGGAACAGGAGACGATCCGCGAAGCCAATTCTCCGCGATAGAACGATTCTCCCTGGGTTTCTGCTATCCTTTTCAGCGTCTTGGCCTGACCCGGAGGCCGGAATAGCTCGCCTGGTAGCGGGGCGCGACCGCCGGGGAGGAAGGCCGCGGCGAAATCGGGAAAATCACGGTACAGATCCGGGGTCTCAGACCATTTCGCCGCCGTGATCGGTGCAACGACAAAACCCTGCGAGGCATAGCGGATGGCGGGATCGAAGAGGTCGGGGAAGGGGAGCTTGCCGAACCTCCGGGAGAGTGTGGACCACATATCCACGGCGCCGGGGACGGTGACCGTATCCCAGCCGAGCTGAGGCATTCTCGATCGGCCTGTGAATCGTTCCGGCGACCAGGCCCGCGGCGAACGGCCCGAACCGTTCAAACCGTGGAGCTCTTTCCCGTCCCAGACCATGGCGAAAGCGTCGCTGCCAAACCCGTTGCTCGTCGGTTCCACAACGGTGAGCGTGATCGCCGCGGCCAGGGCCGCATCGACTGCATTTCCGCCCCGCACCAGCATCTGCAGGCCTGCCTGAGCGGCGAGCGGCTGCGAGGTGGC
>JAPLJX010000456.1 GCA_026388375.1 Deltaproteobacteria bacterium | reverse complement strand
CCCTCCGTCGACGATCAGATACTGCCCCGTGATGAATGAGGCGTCCTTGCCCGCCATGAAGGAGACGGCGGCCGCCACATCCTCCGGCTCCCCGGGTCTGCCGAGCAGTCCGTATCCCTTGTTGAGTTCCCTGACTTCCTGAGGGGAGATCCCCTGGGCCGCCGCCTTGCGGAAATGGAAGTCGGTCAGCGTAAAGGCAGGGCAGACGGCATTCGCGCGAATTCCGTCCTTGCCGTAGGTGGCGGCGAGACTCCTCGTCAGACTCAGGATCCCGAATTTGGTCGCATCATAGAGGGGCATGTTCGTTCGGCCCGTCATGGCGGTCGTCGATCCGATCAGGACGATCGCTCCCGATCGTTGTTCGATCATCCGCGGGAGGACCGCCTTGCAGGAAAAGCTTACCCCTTTGAGGTTGACGCCCAGGATTGTATCCCAATCCGCTTCGGTCGACTCCAGCAGGGTGCCGAATACCCGTACACCCGCGCCGGCCACGAGGCAATCGATCCGGCCGAAGGCGTCAACGGCCGCCTCGGCAAAACTGCGGCATTGCTCTTCCGCCGCAACGTCGGCATGGACGAAGAGGGCCTCCGCCCCCTGGGATTTGAGGATCTCGACCGTCTTTTGTCCGTCTTCATCCGTCCGGTCCACGACGACCACCCGGGCACCCTCCCGGGCAAACCGAACGGCGCAGGCCCTGCCGATTCCGGCCCCGGCTCCGGTAATAACGGCAACAGGATGTTCAACAGTCATCACGACTCCCTATTCAACAAGCATCAGGCGTTTGGCACACTCACCCCGCGTCCGATCTTGTCGTCCCGTGCGGCAGTGGCGATGGCCTTCCGGGGCCGATCGGGTCTGAAAAGGGTACCCGACCACCCGACCGGCCCCGGAAAGATGATAGAATTACTTCAGCATCTCCGGAGGCAGTTTGACGCCTTTCTCCTGCCAGTATTTGATCGCTCCCGGGTGGAGAGGAATGCCCATCTTCGCGACCGGCCCAAAGACCGGTCCCGACTCCCCCCACAGGCTCATGACCTTCGTCAGCATCTCCCTGTTCTTCGGATCCTGGGTGACCTTGAGGGCGTCGTAGACGGCCTGGTTGGGCATGCCCGGCCGGGCGATCCAGTACTGGCCCCAGAAGAAGGCCTTTCGGGGTTTGTCGCTGTTTTCCCCCGGCGCAACGTTGGGGGCGATGACCTTCGCATCCATATAGGGAAGGCTCTTTTCGATTTTGTCCTCTTCGGCCTTCGTCGGCTCCACCAGCCTGATCGGCGTGGAGCGGGACAGTTCGAGGAAGGATGGGGTGAACGGGCTTCCGGGCGCGAGAGCCGCGTCGATCTGGCCGTTCTTGACCCCCTCGGCCGCCCCCTCGGGATTGAGGAAGCTCAGCTTCACCTTGTCCGCGATGCCGAGCGCCTTGAACATGCTCTTCGCGATGGAGACCCCGATCCCGCCTGGGGCGCCGACATTCACCTTTTTCCCGGCCAGGTCGCTGAAGGACTTGATTCCGGACTTGGCCAGCGCGATTACGCAGACCGACTGGTCGCCCATGAAGATCATCACCCGCATGTCCTTGAACGGCTTCTGTCCGTCAAATATGCCCGTTCCCGTCGAGGCCTCTTCCATGATGTTGCTGTGGGCCCAGGTGGTGTCAAATTCGCCGCCGATCAGGCGCCTCACATTTTCCACTCCTCCCCCGGATGCGGCGGCCGTATAGAAATACTTGTCCTTGTACTGTTCATTGATGAGCTGCACCGCCGCGCCCACGCCGATCCTCCAGAGGCCCCCCATGGGACCGCTCCCCCAGACGTACTTCTGGACCTCCGCGGCGTTCGCGCCGGAGACGATGCCGAACAGCAGCACGCCGATCCAAACCATAGCCATCTTCCGTGTTTTCATAAGAACCTCCTTGATTATTGTGTTGATCCTTTCCTTGACTATAAAGCAATTGGTGCGCCCTTCCCGGGGGAGACCTTCTGCAGCACGACCACCAGGGCGAGGAGCGCCAATCCGATAACATCCGTGGTTAATCCTTTGTCGAGAAGACCCAGGGCGGAGACGAAGAGGCATCCCCGCTCAAAGAGCGTTGTCTTCCGCAACAGGTATCCCGTGAGCGCCCCGCCCCAGGAGATCAGCGCGATGATGCTCGAAGCGACGGTTATAAGAAAAGGGGCGTTCCACCCCACGTTGAGGATCGACGTGTAGATAAAGAGAAAGGGCATGAGGTAGATCCAGGAGGCCAGACGGCATGCCGCCCAGCCCGTTTCCCAGGGATCGCTCTTGGCGATCCCTGCGGCGGCAATGGCTGCGAGTGCGACGGGGGGGGTGACGTTGGACTGGACGGCAATCCAGAAGGCGACCATGTGGGCGGTCAGCGGCGGTACGCCCATCTTGACGAGGGCCGGGACACCCAGGATGACCAGGATCACGTAGGAGGGGGTCGTCGGGAGCCCCATCCCGAGACCAGGATCGCGTAGGAGGGGGTCGTCGGGAGTCCCATGCCGATGAAGAGGCCCGCGACGATGATCAGCAGGACGAGGGTGAAGAGATATCCCCCGGAGAGGTAGATGACGAACTGTGAGAAGTAGTTCGGGAGCCCCGTCAGGCTGCAGACCCCCATGACGATCCCCAGGACGCCCACGATGGACCCTACGGAGACGGCGCCACGCGCGCCTCCCGACAGGGCCTCGAAAATCTTGGAGAACCCCATCCTCGTCTCCTTTCTGAACCAGCTCACGATGACCGTCGCGATGATCGTGTAAAAGGCGGCGATGAAGGGGGTCATGTCGAAGGCAAGCATAACGATGAGAATGGGGATGGGGAGGAGCAGGTGGAGTTGCCGGAAGACATCGCGGTATTTCGGGAGTTCCGAGGCGGGGAGTCCCTTCAAGTTCAGTTTGACCGCTTCGAGGCGGACGATGACCGCCAGGGAGGCATAGTAGAGACAGGCCGGGATCGCGGCGATCTTGATCACCTCGATGTAGGGCGTTCCGGATATCTCCGCCAGCAGAAAGGCTGCGGCCCCCATCACCGGCGGCATCAACTGGCCGCCCGTTGACGAGGCGGCCTCAACGGCCCCGGCGATATGAGCCTTATACCCCATCCGCTTCATCAGGGGGATCGTGTAGACCCCCGCGACGAGACAGTTGGCGACGGCGCTTCCGGAGACGGTCCCGAAGAGGGCGCTCGTGATGACCGCGGCCAGGGCAGGCCCGCCGCTCACCCGCCCGGTGATGGCATAGGCCAGATCGACGAAGGCTTTTCCGCAGCCCGACACCTCCATGAAGGCCCCCAGGATGACGAAGATGAGGATGTAGGAGGCGAAGATGTTGGTCATGCTCCCCAGGATCCCGTCCCCGGTGAGAAAGAGGCTCTCGGCGATGCGGGCCAGGGAAAACCCGGAGTGGCCCAGCCCGAGCGGAAAGTAGGGGCCGAAGTAGGCAGATGCGGTCCGCCAGCTTGGGGTATTCGACGAGGTAGTAGATGATGATCCCCGTCATGAGGAGAATGTAGAAGATATCGAAGAAGCTCATCCGTTTCTCGGGAGACCTCGGGCCGGCCTTGAAGAGGGCGAAACTGATGATGAACGTCCCCAGGAAATAGAAACCGACGTGGGTCTCCTGGGAAATGAGCCCGAAGAAGGTGGTGTAGAGAAAATAGAGGCTGTAAATGGCGCAGAACACCTTCAGGGAGAGATCGAACCCGCCCTCCAGTTTTCGCTTCCCGCCGCCTTCGCCGAAAAGACCCTCATCCTGCAGATACTTGACTACTTTCCCCAAAACGCCCATGAAATTCTCCTCATCGTGAGATTGTTCCGGATCGGACTGACGAAAGAACATGCTTTTTGCGAGCGCGAAGGATACGGTGAACAAGCATGCCTGTCAACCAAATTTTCCCGCACGGGGCGCGTGAGTTCTCCTCTCACGAATCGGACCGTACTTCCTCGTCGTCAGGCGGGGATTTGACGATCACCGCCCGCAATGGTTTGGTGTTGCTCAGATTCAGCGTGGCGTGATAAACGCCAGCGGGAACGAAAACGACCGAACCGGGCCCGATTTCGATTTTATCTTCCTTTGTTTCCGTGATCCCCCTGCCTTTAAGGACGAAGATCACCTCCTCCTGCGTCGGGTGCATGTGCAATTTATGGCTGTATCCCGGTTGGTATTCCGTAATCTTGAATCTGATTTTCTCCGACCCCATCCGTTCAGGTCCAACCAGATCCTTGGTCAACCCCCAGTCCACTTGCCGAAAGGGTATGTCACCGTTCAAAACGACTTGTCTCTTTTTCATTCACCGCTCCTTTTCCCGGGGGAAATGCCCTTAGCGTCTGTCACAACCATATGGCGCCGGTGTCGGCGCTGCTGACCATCTTCCGGTATGCCGCCAGCACCCCCGGCGCCGGGTGGTTGGGCTTCTCGGCTCCGGCTTTACGCCGGTGCTGCAATTCGTCATCGTCTACGAGCAATTGCAGCCGCCCTTCGGGGACATCGATTTCAATCAGATCGCCGTCGTGGACGTAGGCGATCGGACCATCATCCCACGCCTCGGGGCAGACATGGCCGACGCAGGGTCCGCGGGTTGCGCCGGAAAAACGGCCGTCGGTCACCATCGCCACTGAGGTATGCAACCCCATTCCCACCAACATCGCCGCCGGGATGGAAAGCTCGCGCATGCCGGGGCCGCCCTTGGGCCCTTCATAGCGGACCACCAGCACCGACCCGGGTTTTACGGTGCGATGGAGCAGAAACTCGCGGACATCCTCCTCGCTGTCGAATACGACCGCCTCTCCGCGATGGCGGAGCATCCCCGGCTCGACGCCGGTCTTTTTCACCACGGCGCCCCGGGGGGCCAGGTTGCCGTTGAGAATGGCGAAGCATCCGCCCTGCTCCAGAGGATTGCCGGCGGGCCGGATGACCTGCCCGTCAGGCGCCGGCCGGCCTTCGAGCATTTTCCCCAGCCGTCCCCCCATGGGAAGTTCTATGTCCAGATGCAGGTACTGTTTGATCGCACCCATCAGAGCCGGAACCCCGCCCGCCTCATGGAAGTCAGTGAGGTTGAACCCGGAGGAGGGTTTGTACTTGCCCACCACCGGTACGGAGGCCTGGATCTTTCCGAATGCGTCCAGTGTCATCCCCATCTCCATGAGCGAAGCGCACGCCATCAGGTGCAACACGGCATTCGTGGATCCTCCTGAGGCGGAGACGTACCGGATGCCGTTTTCCAGGTTGTGCGGCGTCAGATAATCCCGGAACGGACGCTTCTGCCTGGTCAGTTCCACCGCCCGCTCCCCCACATCGCGGGCCTGGCGGACCTTGGCGGCATCAAAGGCCAGCATGGTCGCCGAACCAAAGGGCGCGAGCCCCGTCGCCTCCAGGAAACACCCCATGGTGTTGGCCGTCCCCATCATCGAGCAGGTCCCGGAAGTGCCGCAAAACCGCTCCTGCCAGGAGAGAAAAGTCTCCTGATCGATCTTTCCGTTGTTGCGCTGGCCGATCGCCTCCTTAAGGTCGGGAGTTGTCACAACCTTTCCGTTAAGCCGGCAGGGCATCATCGCCCCGGCCGTCAGGAAAAGCGTCGGAAGGTTCATCCGGATGGCGGCCATAAGCATCCCCGGCAGGATCTTGTCACACGAGCCGAGCATCACCACCCCCTCGAATCCGTGCGAGCCGACCATCGCCTCGATGGATCCGGCGATCAGGTCCCGCTGGGGAAGGATATAGTGCATGCCGAGACCCTGGGCCATGCCGTCGCAGGGGGCCGGCACGCCGAATTCGGACGGGCATCCGCCGGCGGCCCAGATCCCCTCTTTCACCCGCATGGCGAGCTCCCGGAGGGGCTGATGACCCGGATTGACATCCGTCCATGAATTCACCACGACGATTTGCGGCTTGTCCAGATCTTTCCTCCGGTACCCCACGGAATGCATCAAGCCGCGGTAATAGGCCTCGGTGATATCTTCAGGAAGCCCCCGATGAGGATTCATTTCGCCTCCTTGTTCGCCCGGAATTCTGTTCCAAGCAGTTTCTCGAAGACACGGATCAATCCGCCTTTATTAAGACCGCCGAATCCTTCCGCAATTGCCATCTGAAAGGTCACCGCTGTGGCGTTCACCAAGGGAAGAGGAATGCCTTTATGCGCGGAGATCTCGGCGGCGCTGATCAAGTCCTTGTAGGCGCTTTTGATCGGATAGCCTTCATCAAACCGGTTTTTCAGCGTGAGGGGAATAAAGAAATCCGCGGCGAAACTGCGTCCCGTCCCGGTGGTGACGACCTGGGCCACCTTTTCCGGGTCTAGCCCCAGCTTGACGGCCATCGGAAGCACTTCGGCCAATCCCGCACAACTGATGTTGAACAGGAGCTGATTGATCAGTTTTGTCAACTGGCCGCTGCCGACCGTCCCCATGTAGACGATCTGGTTGCCGATGGCGTCCATCGCGGGCTTCAGGGTCTGAAAGAGGCCCTCGTCGCCGCCGAACATCACCGTGAGCTTGGCCTCTTTCGCACGAGCCTCCATCCCGGAGACCGGTGCATCCGCGAAGAGGATCCCCTTTTCCTTCAGCCTGCGGTAGATTTCCAGGGTCAGCATATAGTTGATGGTGCTCAGGTCGATCAGTACGAGGCCGGGTCGGGCCCCCTGCACGATACCGTTTTCTCCGAAAATCACCTTTTCCACCAGCTCCGTATCAGGCAGGCTCAGGAACAGCCAGTCAACCGCGGCGGCCGCGTCCGCCGGTGATTTCGCCGCCAAGGCGCCCTGCCCGGTCAGAAACTGAATCGCCGCCGGATTGATGTCATATACCCGCACCGGAAACCTGGCTTTCAGCATATTCAACGCCATCCATTTCCCCATGGTCCCGAGGCCGATAAACCCTATTTTCGCTGTCATTTCCATTTCCTCCCCAATGGCTTCGTTGCCAGTCATGGTCATTGCGCAGCCCGCCGACAACCGGGCGACGCTTCCAAATCCGTTGAATTGCTTAGATGCCGAGGATCTTCGCCGGGTTATCGGCAACCATCATCCGGACATCCTTGGCCGAAATGCCGCTCATCAGGGCCTCCTTGATATAGATCCCCATCTGCTGGGCGGCCGGGGGATTGAGCCACTGGCCCGCGTCCGTCGACATGATGGAGTGGGCGGCGCCGACGGCCTTGATGATATCGAACAGAACCGAGATCTGCAGCGGATGGGATACCTGACGGGTCACGTCGTTCCAAGTGTGTTCGAGGAAGGTGGCGCCCAGATCCAGGATTTCCTTCATGTCATCGACGCTGTAATGAACAAAGGTCGCGGCCGGATGGGTGACGATGATCTTCTTCACCCCCCGTTTGGCCGCCTCGCGGACGGCCAGCTTTGCCTCCTCCTTGGTGACATGGCCGGTTGCCAGGATCGCATCGGCTTCCTTGATGATATCGAAGATCTCGAAGAGTTCATCTTTGAGTGTGCCGTCCTCCTTGACCAGGACAAGACCCTGGACATCGGCGCCGATTTCCGTGGCGAGGTTGGCCACGTGGCTCTTGTTCTTGACGAAATAGTCGGCATGCACGGTGGGCATCCAGACCTCTTTGGCCCCCATCTTCAGCGCCATCTTGACCGCGTGCTTGTTCAGCCCGCCATTGGTGAGATTCAGCGCGATCCCCCCGAAGACGGGAAAGTCCGCGACATCGGTCGCGAGCCGTGCGCGTCCCGCCGTCTCGAAATAGTGATTTTTCACCAGAATCGCCCGCATGCCGTTTTCCTTCGCGGACAAGGCGAGCTCTATGTCGTTGAGCAGCCGTGGATAAACATCGGGGGCCGAGTGGATGTGAATGTCGATGGATCCTTCCAACAGTGCCGTTACATTTTTATCAAATCTGAACTTCATTACCATTCTCCTTTTGGTCTTTTGATTTATGTACAATCGCTTTTTATAATCTTGTTTTCATCGTCTGAGGGTCGGTCGTTCGCGGCAAGCGATCCATCCATCCCTTTTTTTCGCTTTTCCAAAGCCGCCAGGACGCGGCCTATGGTGTTGGAGGCATGCTGCCGGGCACAGGTGAAGGCCTCCATGGCATCCCGGGACCTGATCTTCTCCAGAATCAACCGGTGCTCGTTTACGCTGGTCTGCCAGCCGGGCTGCTCCGACAATCCGATGGCGTAATACCGCTGGTGGGAGTTGAACAGACCCTGGTAGTATTTGATCATCTTTTCATTTCCAATGCCGCTGATGATCTTCATATGGAAGCTGTAATTGTCCTGAATGATCTCCCGCGATTCCGCCTCCCGGATGTGCGCTTCCATCTGCTTGAGCACCGTCTCCAGCTCAGCGATCATATCCGGGCCGAACATCTGCGCGCCCTTCCAGGCGGCGTACCCTTCGACCATTCCTTTGAGCTCCAGCGTATCCTTGGCCTCCTGGGGGGTGATCGTGGAAACGATGACCCCCCGGTACGGAATCAGTTCAACAAACCCATCCGTGACCAGCATCCGCAGCGCTTCGCGGATCGGTTGACGGCTGACGCCGAACAGCTTCGCGAGATTCGCCTCCAGGAGCCGTTCTCCCTCTGCCAACTTCCCGGTCACGATCGCATTCAACAGTTGTTCATAAACGATCTGAACGACGGGTTTCTGCTTCGGTATCTCCGAAAATGGTTCCAAAGCCCATTCGGTCGGTATTCATGTTCGTTGCTCGATCCTCTCGGGGTTCATCCCGGATCCCGGTCTCGGTAACTATCCCCCGTAGTAGGCCATCCGCCGGAACGTCCGGCCCTCATCAACTTCCCTGGAAATTATACATTATACAATATACGCCAAGGGTCTCCTTCTTAATGCAAGAATGGCTGGTTGTCAAGCAGGAAGACCGACTGCTCTTTGCCGGTGTGTTCTCTGCTGAGGCGATGTATCTTCTCTTTGACAATCAAAAATTTAAAGGCTATAGCGACCCAAAACGCAAAATCGGTAAAGAGTGCTTGTCATTTAAAAGGAGGGCCTTGATTATGAAACTTCTGACCTACCAGACGGACAAAGGGCCGCGCGTCGCTGTTCTCACCGAAGCCGGCGTGGAGGACATCGTCCCCGAGACGGGCGACGCGAGTGTTGTTATTGCGGCGGGTGGCATGCCCAGGACCAACGGTAAGCCCAAGCCGCTCGCTTCGGTAAAGTTGCTTGCGCCCATCGCCGAGCTCAAGCGGCCGGTCATTGCCGTCGGGCTCAACTACAAGAAGCACTCCGACGAGGGCGCTCGCAAGCACGGCCTGCGGAAGGTGGGCGTTTACCCGGAGAACCCGGTCTTCTTCTGCAAATGGTCCGGCTCGCACAACGGACCCGAGGGTGAGATCATCCACCACGCGATCACTCGGGAACTCGATTACGAGTGCGAGCTTGTGATCGTTATCGGCAAGCAGGGGATCAACATCCCCAAAGAGCGGGCCATGGACCACGTCTACGGCTACACGATCATGAATGAGGTTTCGGCCCGCGACGTCCAGCGTCGTCACACCCAGTGGTTCAAGGGTAAAGGCTTGGACACTTTCGGCCCTCTGGGGCCGTGGATTGTCACCAAGGACGAGGCCGGCAACGGCGACAACCTTGCCCTCCAGAGCCGGGTGAACGGCCAGACGCGACAGAACTCCAACACCAACGATATGATCTTCGACATCGCAACAATTGTCTCGGTCCTCTCGGAGGGGTTCACCCTCTATCCCGGCGACCTGATTGCCACCGGCACGCCTGAGGGTGTGGGCTTTGCGATGGACCCGCCCGGGCTGCTGAAGGTGGGTGATGTGGTGGAGTGCGAGGTCGAGAACATCGGGGTGCTGCGCAACCACGTCGTCGCGCCGAAGTAAAGTTCGATCTACTGAACAAGGCAAAGCCATGATCCGGGTTTCCGGTCCGCCGGGTTATACCGATTTGGCGAAGGGGAGATCGGGATCAGGCAGAGGTGTGTTGAAGGCCAGATGAACGGTGTGCTCACCGCTGCTGTTCCAGTTGCGATGGCGAATGCCGGCCGGGAAGACAATGAGCGAGCCGGGAGGGCAGTCGTACTGCTTACCCTCGATCTCGATGCTCATCGTACCGCTCAGGATATAGAAGATCTGATCAACTTCGTGGACGTGCATGCCGGCCGGGGAGCCTCCGCCGGCTGGCGTTTTGATGCAATTGATCGTGCAGTTCCTGGCGCCCGAGGTATGATCGAACAGGCTCTGGGTCAGGCGCTCGTCGGCGCCGCTCTTGTCAATGGCCGCAAAATCTACGGTGCGAATGTATTCCATGGAGTCCTCCTCCCAACATCATTGTTGATAAAAACGGGGTTTCATGCGGGTCGAGTATAGGAAGGAGATGCCTCTGTGTCAATAGGAATTCAAGTCACGTTGAAGAAGATCCTCTTGTGAGGCGACGGCGGATCGCACCGAAGGTGGTGGTGATCTCCGGGCTATGGAAGAGGAAGGCGGCGGCGAGGAAGGCTGCGCCACCGCAGGCGACGCAGAGGCCGAGGTGGATGAGCCGTACGTTGAAAGGGCCGGTCGTGTTCCATGGGTAGATCAGACCGACGAAGAGGATGACCCCCAACATGACGAGCGAGGCAACGGCGGTCTTGCCGACGGAACGGTAGAATTCCCGGTCCAGGAGTTTCCCGATCCTCCTTCTCAGAATGACCCAGAGCATTCCCACGTTCACGGCGGAAGCGATCGAGGTGGCGAGCGCCAGTCCGCCGTGCTTTAGCGGGAACATCAGAACGAGGCTGAAGACGGCGTTGACGATCAGGGCGACGATCGCGGCCTTCATGGGGGCCTTCGTGTCCTGGAGGGAGTAGAAGACCGAGACGATGATCCGGATGATGGAGAAGGCCCAGAGGCCGACAGCATAGCAGAGGAGGGCCTGCGCCGTGAGCAGGGTCGATTGAACGCCGAACTCGCCCCGCTGGAACAGAACGGAAATGATCGGAACCCGGAGCGCGATCAGGGCCACCGTCGCCGGGATCGTGATGAAGAGGATGATCCTCAGCGAGAAGACTATTGTACGCTTCAGCTCCTCGAACCGGCCCTGCGCGACCTGCTCCGAGAAGCTGGGGAGCGTCGCCGTTCCCACGGCGATCGCGAATACCCCGAGGGGGAGCTCGACGATCCGGTCGGCGTAGTAGAGGTAGGAGACGCTCCCCGTCGGGAGGAACGATGCGAGAATCGTCCCGATAAAGATATTGATCTGGTAGATCGCCGCCCCGAACGCCGCGGGGAGCATCAGCAGGCCGATCCGCCTCACCCCCGGATGGCGGAAACGGAAATTCGGTTTCAACCGCACCCCCATTCGGACGAGAAAGGGCCATTGCATGGCAAGCTGGAGCACGCCGCCCGCCATGACGCCGATCGCGAGTGCGGTGATCGGTTCCCGGAAAAATCCCCGGAGGCTCAGCGCGGCCAGGATCATCGCAAGATTGAGGACGACGGGGGCGAGGGCCGGCGCCGCGAAGTGCCGGAGCGAATTGAGAATCCCCATGCAGAGAGCGACCAGCGAGATCAGAAAGATGTAGGGGAACATCAGCCGGGTCAGGAAGACGGCGAGGTCATACTGGGCGGGCGTCTTGACGAAGCCGGGCGCCATGACCGTCACGATGAGCGGCGAGAAGAGGACGCCGAGCAGTGAAACGGCAACGAGGAGGATCGACAGCGCGGTGAAGACGATGTCGGCCAGTTCGAGCGCCTCCTTCCGGGAGCGGTTTCTCAGGTATTCCGTAAAGACGGGGACGAAGGAGACGGTCAGCGACCCTTCGGCGAGGAGACGCCGGAGGAGATTCGGGATCCGGAAGGCGACGAAGAAGGCGTCCGTCGTGAGACCGGCGCCGAACAGGCCGGCCACGATCATGTCCCGGAGGAAACCGAAGATGCGGGAGAGCATCGTCGCCATCCCTACAACGCCCGCTGCCCGGACGACCCGCGAATTTTCGGAACCGTGCACATCCGCCATATCGAAATTTCCTGGAAAACGTTACGTTACAAAACCGCGATGATGGCGGCGATCTCCTTTGCCTTCACCCCGTCCACGGCGACGGTTTTCGTCCGCGATGCATGGCCGGCGATGATCGTCACCTGTCCTTTTTTCACGCCGAGCGTTTCGGCGAGCAGGCGGATGCACTCTTCGTTGGCCTTTCCCTCCACGGGGGGCGCCGTGATCCGGAGCTTCAGGGCGTCATCCTGGATGCCCACGGGTTCACTCCGGGATGCCCGCGGAACAACCCGGATGCGGAAGATGACGCCGGTCTCGGTTTCGCGGAGGGGAATCATGGACGCTCCGGTCATCGAAAATAGTACGAAAGCTGTATCAGGCTCGGCACCAGGAAACGCTGGAGGAAGAAGATCGCGAGCAGGATGATCATCGGTGAAAAGTCGATCCCCATCCCTCGAAGGGGAATCCACCGCCGAACAAAGGCCATCAATGGTTCCGTGACCTGGTAAAGAAGGCGGACGATCGGGTTGTATGGATCGGGATGGACCCAGGAGAGGACCGCCCGGATGACGATGATCCACATGTAGATTTTCAGCGCGATGTCGATTATATCAGCAACGGCGGCGATGAAATTTCCGAGGACAAACATGTCTTTTTTCTGACTCCCTTCATCCCTCCCGCGGGGGAAGGGGACAACGCCTGGTTTACAGTCCCGCCGGCAGCAGGCGGCCCATGCCGAGGGTGTCGCGCGATTCATGCCGGCAGCGCGTTCACGAAATCCGCCAAGACCGCGTTGAAGGCGTCCGGGTTCTCCAGCATGGCGAAATGTCCTGATCCCGGGATCAGCGCGAGGCCGGCCCCGGGGATGTGATCCCGGAGGTACTCGGACAGGGCGGGCGGCGTCATCTTGTCGTCGGCGCCGCAGAGGATCAGCGCGGGGATCCGGATCCCCGCGACCGCCTCGGTGATGTCCAGTTTGCTGCACGCGAAGAAATCGCCGTAGATGACTTCGGGGTTCGCCCGGGAGAGATTTTCCGTAATGAAGCCGGAAAGCCGCTCCCGGTTTTCCTTCGCGATCGAGAATTTGGCGGCCAGGCCGATGATTGCGGCAGGGTCCTGTTTCAGTCCCTCCAGGATGAGCGGGTTGACGGGCATCCGGACCCCCCCGCCCACGGGGACCACCGCTGCGGCCACATCGCCATGCCGGATGGCGAAGCTGAGACAGATGGCGGCGCCGAGGGAGTGGCCGATCAGGATCGGTTTTTCGATCCCGAATCCCTCCAGAAGCTTATTTACCCACACCACGTATGCGGAGACATCCTGTTCCCCCGGTCCGTCGGACTGTCCGTGACCCGGCAGGTCCATGACCGTAATATTGAACTTATTCTGCAGGGGGGTGAACTGCCGGATCCAATCGGTGTGATTCCCGCCGGAACCGTGGATGAAGACGAGCGTCTTCCGGTCGGCGCGAAAGCCACCGTCGTTCACCCAGCAGGCCAGTTTGCGCCCGCCGATTTCCCGGAACTGGATCATGGCGGTTCCTCCCTTATCTTCGGAATTGGATAACATGCCTATCACAACCGAGCCCGCTTGTGCAACGGGAGAAATCGGGGGGAGGCGGTCCTGTTTCTCTGTTGACAGAAAGCGGAAAATGGGCGAGGAGAGAGGAAAGATATTCTGAAGGCAACCGAGGAGACAGCAGATGCTAAAAGGAACGAGAATCGCGGTGATCGGCGGAGGGAAGATGGGGGGCGCCCTGATTCAGGGAATGATTGCCGGCGGCCTGGTGAATGCGGAGGCCATAACGGTGGCGGACACGAATGAAGCGAGGCTTGCGGAATTGGTCCGAAGTTGCAAGGTCCTGGTGACGGCCGACAACCGGGAAGCGGTTCGGAACGCCGATCTGATCCTCCTCGCCGTCAAGCCGCAGAACATGGCGGAGGTCCTCGCGGGATTGACCGCTGCGATGGTCCCCTCGGCGCTGGTTATTTCGATCGCAGCCGGAATTTCCACGGCTTTCATCGAGGAGCGCCTCGGAGAAAGGGTGCGGGTTGTCCGTGTCATGCCGAACATGCCTGCACTGATCGGCGAAGGGGCGGCCGCCATCGCGCCCGGCGGCCACGCCACGGAGGCGGATCTGAAACGGACCCGGCACATCTTCGATGCCGTCGGGATTACCGTCGAAGTGAAGGAAGACCTCATGGATGCCGTGACAGGACTCAGCGGGAGCGGCCCCGGTTACGTCTTCCTCATCGTCGAGGCCTTTGTGGATGCAGGTGTCCGGATGGGACTGTCCCGGGAGACCGCTCTGAAGCTGATCGCGCAGAGCCTCCTCGGGGCGGCGAAGCTCTGCCTCCTCGGGGAAAAGCCCCCCGCGGAGCTCCGGGCCATGGTTACCTCACCCGGGGGAACGACGCTCGCCGGTCTCAAGGTCATGGAGGAGGGAAAGCTCCGGGAGATTCTGATGGCGGCCGTGGAGGCGGCGACGAAGCGTTCCGCGGAGTTGGGCGGCCGGAAATAGCCCGCCGTTGTTCAAGACCCCCCCGGTTCGGGAGGGGTCTCTTGGCGTCGATCAGTCCTCCAGGGCCTCGAAGATCTTCTTCAGCCGGAGCAAGGGATCGTCCGAATTCCCGCTTCCTCTGCCCGGATTTTCCGGCGGAGTGTTGCCCTTGGAGAGCTCCGAAGGGCGTGATACGCCGATCTTCGGAGCCGAGGGCTCTACGGCGGCAAGCGGCGGCTTGATCCGGACCATTTCCCGCGGCGGCGCTTCGGGCCGTTTTTCCGCCGTAGACGTCTGTGGTCCGGCCGATGAGGTTTCCGCCGGTTTTTCTCCCGGTGTCCTTCGCCGGTGACGTGATCGCCGGCGGGGCCTCTTTTTCGCCGTTTCGGGCGTGGGTTCGCTGTTTTCCGCAGCGGACTCCCCCTTTGGCGCGGGTTCGTTGTTTTCCGCCGAGGACTTCCCCTTTGGCCCGGGTTCTTCCTCTCTCGGTTTTTCTTCCTTGGGCAAAACCTTCTTCGGCGCAGCCTTTCTGCGCGGTCCCCTTTTCGATGCCGCTCTTTTTTGACCCTCTTCTGCGGGCTCGATTTTCTCCGGCTCTTCCGCCGCTTCGGGCGCCGGCATTTCCGCTTCCACTTCCACTTCCTCTTCCTCTGCTTCCGGTTTCTCCGGCTCCTCCGAGGCCTTCCGGACGTGATTGGTCTGCCCCGGCGCCAGCGGCATCTCCCGCTTCGTCGTTTCGATCTTCGACTCGTCCCAGGCCATGTCAGGACTTCCCGAGATATGGATCGACATGTCGTAGTCGTTCTCAAGACGATTGATCTCCGCCCGTTTCTGGTTCTGGAGGTAGTCGGCCACCTCATGGGGGACGCTGATGCTGATCAGGGAGGAGAACCCCTTGACCGCCTGCGTTTCGATCTTCCGGTAGGCGGTCAGGGCCGTGTATTCGAGAGAGGGGCGCACCCCCCGACCCCGGCAGAAGGGGCAGGGCGTGTAGCTGATCTCCTGGATCGTTGATTGCTTCTTCTGACGTGAGAGCTCCAGGATGCCGAACTTGGAGATGTGGGAGAGCTGGATCCTTGCCCGGTCCAGACTGATGGCCTTCTTGAAGGTCTTTTCCACCTCTGTGTTATGCTTGCTGTCCATCATGTCGATGAAGTCGATCACGAGAAGTCCCCCGAGGTCGCGCAGGCGGAGCTGGCGGGCGATCTCATCCGCTGCCTCCATGTTCGTCTGGAAGGCGGTTTCCTCGACGTTCCGCTTGTGGGAGCCGCGGCCGGAATTGACATCGATCGTGATCATCGCCTCGGTGGGGTTGATGATCAGATAGCCGCCGGACTTCAGATCGACACGGTCCTGGTAGATCACGCGGATCTGATCCTCGAGCTGGTATTTATCGAAGAGGGGGGTCTTGTCCTTGTCCAGCTTGATCATCTTGACATTCCGGGGGGCGACGGCCTTGCAGTAGGCCCTTACCTGCCGGAAGGTTTCCAGGTCGTCGACCAGGATTTCCTCGATGTCCGTGGTGAAGTAATCCCGCAACGAGCGGACGCCGAAGGCGCTCTCCTGGTAGATCAGCGCGGGCGCCGCCGTTTCGTCGGCCCCCTTCCGGATCTCCTTCCAGAGACGGGAGAGGTGCTGGTAGTCGCGGGCCAGCTCCTGCTTGGTCCGGTTCATCCCGGCCGTCCGGACGAT
>JAPLJX010000212.1 GCA_026388375.1 Deltaproteobacteria bacterium | reverse complement strand
CGGGGGGCTGTCCCGTGGCTTCCAGAAGGGCTTTCCCCTCGTCGGAGATGAGGAGCCGGACGAACTTCACGGCCGTCGCCGGGTCCTTCGCCGTGGCCGGCACGGTGGCGGCGTTACGGATCTCGCTGCTCAAGTTGACCATCGCCGGGAACCGGAGAATCTCCAGCTTGTCTTTATCCGCGACGGCGGCGGAGAAGTAGACGACCCCTGCATCCGCCTTGCCCGACACCACATCCGCAATCGTCTGGGGAACCGTGTGGGGTTTGGCGGGATCGACAACGGCCCTGTCGATGATCCCCTGGGCCAGATCCGGTTTCCCCTCCAGCGTGGCAACGTTCCAGATGAAATCGATCGTCCGCTTGGTGGCGAGGTCCTTCTCCCCCGTCACACGGGTGAACCGGACCTCTTTCTTGGTCAGGTCGATCAGCCTCTTGACGCCCTGGGGGTTCCCTTTGGCGGTGATCAGAACCATCTCGTTGGCGGAAAAGACGACGGACCATGCGGCCGCCTCCTTGTCCATTCCCTTCACCTTCTTGCCTACCAAGGCCTGGTCAATGGCGGACGGCGCCGACGGGGCGAAAACGTCGCAGGCATCCCCGTTCAGGATGCGCTCGGCCAGCTCCTGGGAGCGGCCGGAAACGAGGTTCACCGTAACTCCCGGATTCCCGGCCTCGAAGGCCGCCTTGAGGGCCTTCATGGGACCGGCCAAGGAGTCGGCGTGAAAGACGTCGATGGCCCCTGCCTGCACAGGACCGGCAGCGAGCATGACGCAGCCCAGGATCGTCAGGACGGCCAACGTGAAATCACCTTTTTTCATACTCAAACGAAACCTCATAGAATCCTCCTTGCGTGCTTGTGAAATGCCCCTCTCGCTTCCCCGGACACCGCCGGAAAAGGCGCCCCTTCTCCTCGTTGGGGTCCGGAGCGGGAGAGATATTCATGGGAATGCCGCCGTGGAAGAAACCGTGTCTTGAAGGCCGAGCTCATGGCCACATTACCATTGACAAGCGTCGGGAAACATATTAGAAAGCGGCCACCTTGCGATAGTCCTTATTCTATCGACACTTCCCAAGGAGAAAGGCGGGGACCTGCAGAGGCCCCGAGGCGATCGTTACCGATGAATTTCCAGCTCCACCGCGTCCTGAAGATGGGTTTCGGCCCGAGCGTTCTTTCTGCGTTTCCGTGCTTCAGATCCCGGATGTCCCGTCTTATCCCGGCCTGCGCCGCGATGACCCTCCTCATCCTGTTCGTGTGCAACCCGGCTGCCCACGCCCTCGATGTGGACATCAGCCACGCGCCGGTCGAGGTCTATTTCAGCCCGAACGACGGCGCGACCACGGCCATTGTCCGGGAGATCGACCGGGCCCGTTCCGAGATCCTCGTCCAGGCCTACTCCTTCACCTCCGCTCCGATCGCCAAGGCGCTCCTCAATGCCTACAAACGCGGCGTAAAGGTCCAGACGATCCTCGACAAGAGCCAGAGGAGCCAGAAGTACTCTTCGGCCTCCTTTCTGACGAATTCCGGCATCCCGACCTACATCGATGAAAAGCACGCCATCGCACACAACAAGATCATCCTGATCGACCGGGCGGTCGTCATCACCGGCTCGTTCAACTTTACCAGGGCGGCCGAGGAGAAGAACGCGGAGAACCTGCTGATCATCCGTTCAAAGGAGCTTGCCAGGCCCTACCTCGAAAACTGGCAGCGCCACCGCGAACACTCCGCGGCATAGGCGTACCCGATCTTCTTCACATCGATCCCGACGCCCCCCAGCAAGCCGAAAACCAGCCCCCCCTGTCATTGTAAACGACAGCGAGAACGCAGATTTACAACAAGCCATCCTGAACAGCGCGAAGGATCTCTTCGAAAAACAGTTGACAAGCGGCATGATGTAGGACAACCTCAATCGGGGCGATGACATGGGATGGTAAACCTGCTCAAACCCATCAAAAAAGAGAGCGTCCGCGGCCGGGTAAAATCGGCAAGGCGCTCCCGGATGATTTCCGGGTAACCGTCGACAAGGCCAGGTAGCCGGTTCTTGTTCAATCCGCGCCCGTGCATCCCGCAATGCAATGGGAGTGCCCGGGAATTTCCGCTGCATGAACACCCATCGCCGCAACGCCCAACCATGGCCGCGGCGATAGAAGGAGAGTCCTATGCGTCTTAAAAACAAAGTTGCCCTCGTCACCGGTGCTTCTCAGGGTCTGGGACTGGCTATCGCCCGCCGATTCGGCCTTGAGGGCGCCCTGGTTTTTCTCGGCGACATCAGAGGACCAGGGGCAGGCGGCCGCCGCTGAAATCACCTCCCAAGGAGCCCAGGCCTGTTTCGTCCGCCTGGACGTGGCCGATGAGGAGAGTTGGAAAACCGCGCTGGCCGCGCTGGTCGAGCGGGCGGGAAGGCTCGACGTGCTGGTGAACAACGCCGGAATCAATATCCGCCGGCCCATCGAGGAGATGAGCGTTGAGAGCCTTGACATGATGCTGGCCGTGAATGTCCGGGGGCCGTTTCTCGGCATCAAGCACACCCTGCCCCTGATGCGTAAAAACGGCGGCGGTTCCATCATCAGCATGGGCTCGGTCTGCAGCCTCATTGGCCACAAGTTTACCCCCGAGGCCTACACCTTGACAAAGGGTGCCATTTCCCAGTTGACCCGGGCGGTGGCCGTCCGCTATGCAAAGGACAACATCCGGGCCAATGTGCTCTGCCCCAGCACGGTGGAGACCCCCCTGGTTCAGGAGATGATGAAGGACCCCGAGCGCCGGCAGGAGCGCGTGGGTGAGGTGCCCCTGGGCCGTCTTGCCAGCATGGAGGATGTGGCCGGCGCCGCGCTTTACCTGGCTTCGGACGAGGCTGCATTCATCAACGGGGTGGCCTTCCCGGTGGACGGCGGCACGACGGCATGGTGATCCGGGTTGTGGCGGGATTGCCGAATGAAGGTGCAACTCTCTTATTAGGATCTTTGCCGTGAACGGGTGATATCCCAGCATGGAGGAACATTGAATAAATCTGACCGAAGGAACCCTTTTGATCTTACCGGGTCACGAGCATTAATTACCGGATCAAGCAAGGGAATCGGGTTTGCTCTGGCAAAGGGACTCGCGGAAGCGGGGGCGGCAATCGTGCTGAATGGCCGCGATCAGGATAAATTAGAACGCGCGGCCGGGGAATTGAGGAACGAGGGGTTTACGATCGCGACGTCCATATTTGACGCAACAGAGCGTGACGCCGTTGTATCATCCATTGGTAAAATTGAGTCGGAAATCGGAATCATTGACATTCTGGTTAACAATGCGGGCATTCAGTATCGCGCCCCTCTGGAAGATTTTCCCGCAGATGCATGGGAAAGACTCATCAATACCAATCTGAGCAGCGTATTCCACGTTTCTCAGGCTGTCGCAAAATATATGATCCCGCGAATGACGGGTAAAATCATCAATATTTGTTCGGTTCAAAGTCAAGTCGGTCGTTCAACCATCGCCCCCTATGCTGCAACAAAAGGGGGAGTGGCGATGTTGACCAAGGGGATGTGCGTGGATTGGGCGAAATACGGCATCCAAATCAACGGCATTGCACCGGGTTATTTTACGACGGAAATGAACAGGCCTCTTGTCGAGAACAAGGAATTTTCCGATTGGCTATGCAAGAGAACTCCTGCCGGACGATGGGGAAATGTCGACGAACTGTGCGGCACTGCCGTGTTTCTTGCGTCAAAGGCTTCGACATTTGTAAACGGTCAAATCATCTATGTCGACGGTGGCCTTACCAGCTCCGTCTAAGTTTCCATTGTCCCTTCGCAGTGCACCACCACCGAGCCGGCGAACTCACTCATGCCCCACTTTATCGCCTCTCCGGATGGAGCAGCGGGGCGTCAACAGGGCACCGATAATGCGGAACGCTGAAATTACAACGTCCCTTTTCAATCAACCCGAATGGCAGAACATCCAGGCGTTGATTTTCGACATGGACGACACCCTCTATACAAGCCCGGAGCTCAAAGGAGCTTATCGGCAGGCTGCCTGCAACCTTATTGCGGAAGTCAAAGGGATTGATCGTCTCGAGACAGAGGACCTCTATCACCGAACCCGGTCGGTCATTGCAGCGCGATGCGGCTATACCCCGAGCAACAAATTGATATTGCGTGAATTAGGTATTGCTTGGGAAATATGGCAAAATCAGATTATCCGCACAATCGATCCCGGAAGCTTCATCCGGCAGGATCCGGAACTCGTGACAACCCTCTCGATCCTCTCAAGTCGTTATCGACTTGGACTGCTCACCAATAACAATCGGGTCCATACCGACCGTATTTTGGAGATCCTTGGTGTCGGCCCCTTTTTCCAAGCGATCCTTACTGTGTCCGAAACGGGGAAAACCAAACCGGACCGGACCCTGTGTTCTACCATGGCCTGCCTGCTCGACGTGCTCCCTGAAAAGTGTCTCGTTATCGGTGATGAAGATGGCATTGATCTGATCCCTGCTAGGGCAACCGGCATGAAGACCTATCATGTCCGTCATGTGTCCGATGTCCATCGGCTCCGAGAATTGTTTCCGGCAGGATGAAGGTCGGTCGGCCAAAATGCTCACCGCCGCTGATGAATACAGCCGTGAATGTCAGGCCGTTGTTACGAAAAGAAATCTAAAGTCCGATGATCTCTTCGCTTCCATTCCCTCTTAGAATTTGTTTCGGATGATCGCACCCTTATCAGCCGACTCCGCCAGACGCGAGTAAAGGGCCAGGTACCCCTTTTTAAACTTGGGCTCCGGCCGCCTCCAATTGGCCAGACGGGCCTCGATCTCCTCATCGGAGACATGGAGGTGCAGCTTCCTGGCGGGGATGTCGATGGTGATCGGATCCCCATCCCGGACGATGGCCAGAGGACCTCCCTCGGCGGCTTCGGGGGAAATATGGCCGACGAAACATCCGTTGTTCGTCCCCGAAAACCTCCCATCCGTCACCACGGCGGTTTTGAGAGCCAGGCCCTCACCGGACAAAAGCTTCATTGACTTGTACATCTCCCGCATCCCGGGCCCGCCTTTCGGTCCCTCGTAGCGAATGACCACAACCTCCCCTTCCACGACCTTGCGGTCCAGGATTGCCTGGTTCGCCACCTCCTCCGAATCGAAGCAATGCGCCTTTCCAGTGAATATCTGGATTTCAGGCCGGATGGCGGCAGGTTTGGTGACGCAGGTGTTGGGCGCCAGATTCCCCCTCAGGACCGCCAGTCCTCCCTCCGTAGCCCAGGGTTGGGCCATGGTTTTTATCATTTCGGGGTTCATAATTTTGGCATCGGCCACATTCTCAGCCACCGTTTTTCCGTTCACACTGAGAGCATCCTTATGCAGCAAGGGGAGAATTTCCTTCATTACCGCCGGCACGCCACCGGCAAAATGGAAATCGGGCACATTCTCCGCCGCCGCCGGGTTAATCTTGGCGATCAAGGGGGTCCTTCGACTCAACTCTTCAAACTTGTCCACATTGAGTTCCACGTCCGCCTCATAGGCGATCGCCAGAAGGTGGAGGATGGCATTGGTCGAACCGCCCACGGCGGCGTTGAGGTGAATCGTGTTTTCGATGCTTTTTTGGTTGATAATCTGCCGGGCCGTAATCCCTTCCAGGATCATGCGCACGATCTGTCTCCCCGACTCCTGGGCGGCCCGCAGACGGTCGGCTCGGGTGGCGGGGATGGTCGCGCTCCCCGGAAGGCTCAGCCCCAGAGCCTCCGCAAGACAACACATGGTATTCGCCGTCCCGAGGAAGGAACAAGAGCCGCAGCCCGGCCCGGTGCAATTTTCCAGATGGCGGTATTCCTCTTCGGTGATCTTTCCCGTTTTCAGCATTCCCAGTGCTTCCGTGAGGGCGGTGATGTCTCCCGCCCGACCGTCAAACTCACAGCCCCCTTCCATGGGTCCTCCCGCCACCAGGATGGCGGGAACGTCCATGCGCGCCGCGGCCATGAGCATGCCGGGGACGATCTTGTCGCAAGATCCCAGGAGCACCACCCCGTCCAGACGATGGGCTCCGATCATCATTTCAATGTCGTTGGCGATGAGGTCGCGGGTGGGCAGGATGTAGTGCATTCCATCGTGGCCCTGGGAGATCCCGTCGCAGGCGGCAATCGTCCCGAACTCGACCGGGGTTCCCCCGGCCTGGAAGATTCCCTGCTTCACGTAGTCCGAAATCAGATTCAGGTTGTAGTGCCCCGGGACCACCCGGTTCCATGAATTGGCAATCCCGATCATAGGCCGGGACAGGTCATAGTCGCTGTACCCCATGGATTTGTAAAGCGAGCGAACCAGGGCTCCTTCGGGAAACTGAAGAATGTCTTTGCTGCGCCAGAACATTTTGACTCCTCCTTGAAAGGTCTTTCTTACCACTTCGTGGTCTCACTACCTTACCACAAAGGCTTTCGCATCCCAAAAGCAAAAATACTCCTCTCACCGAGAAAGAACCTTCATGATAAAGCTTCTCGTGCTGAGAGTTCAGGCATATCTTTCAAGATTGCCCGGTACCCGGTATATAAGCTGGGCGAACGCAAGACGGAGAAACTGATCAAATTATCCTAATCAAATTATCCTTGACACATAAGACTCCTTTCCGTATCCTCAGCCCACGAAAAGCAACTTTTTATCAATTCAATCATCGCTTTCGGTGTTTCCAAATGTGACGAAATGATAACAATGTTCCAAGAATACCACCCTGGTGTTGGAAAGGAGATAAATTAATGAAGAAGTTGATGAATGACCCTCTTCAATTTGTTGACGAGACCATATCCGGAATTCTCAAAGCCTATCCTTTCCACCTGCGCCTGACCAAGGAAAGCCCGCGCGGTCTGGTGAGGGCCGACGCGCCGGTCAAGGGAAAAGTGGCCATTTGCACTGGCGGTGGTTCGGGGCACATTCCGTTGTTCTTAGGGTATGTAGGCCCGGGACTGCTGGACGGGGTTTCAATCGGCAATGTCTTTGCTTCACCCAGCGCCGATACGATGCTGGCTGTCACCAAGGAAGTGAACGGCGGGGCGGGCGTATTGTATCTTTTCGGAAACTATAGCGGCGATACAATGAATTTCGAGATGGCTGCCGAAATGGCATCTATGGAGGATATCCCCGTTCAATCCAGCGTGGCGGCGGATGACGTCGCCTCCGCACCGGCTTCACAGAAAGAGCGCCGCCGCGGGATTGCCGGTATATTCTTCGCCTATAAAATTGCCGGGGCGAAGGCTGATACGATGGCCAACCTCGATGAGGTCAAGGCTGCTGCCGACCGGGTAATCGCCAATACCTGCACAATGGGAGTGGCTTTAAGCCCCTGCACGATTCCCGCTGTGGGTAAGCCGAATTTCACGATTGCCGAAGATGAAATGGAAATAGGCATGGGAATTCACGGCGAACCGGGAATTGAAAGGACCAAACTGAAGAAAGCGGATGAAGTGGCTGCTATTATGGCTGAGAGGGTAATCAATGACCTGCCTTTCAAATCAGGCGATGAAGCTGCCATGTTGATGAATGGACTTGGCGCCACCCCTCCGGAGGAGTTGTTTATCCTCTCCAGCAAGGTCCATGATATCCTGAAAGCCCATGGAATAAAGGTTTATAAGACCTTTGTGGGAGAATACGCTACCTCTATGGAGATGGCGGGAGCCTCATTGAGTTTGCTTCGCCTTGATGATGAATTCAAGAAACTGCTGGACGCACCGGCCTTTTCACCCTTCCTGCCGCAGTGGAGAAAGTCATGACGGGCATTACATTAAACAGGGCGGATCTGACCTCGGTTTTAATCAGGGCGGCCGGCGATATGAAAGGGCACGTCGACCAGTTACGGGACCTGGACGCGGTTATGGGTGACGGCGACCTGGGGGTTACCGTTGGGATGGGTTCCGATGCCATGATCGCATACCTGTCAGCTCCGGATGAAACCGATATCGGTAAAATGCTGGTCAAATGCGGCATGAATGTCAATAAGGTCAATCCATCCACCTTCGGCACCTTGCAGGCGTCGGCTTTTATGGGCGCCGGTAAAGCAGTTTTGAACAAAACGGAGATCACGGTCGTTGATCTGATATCGATGGGAAACGGGGCCATCGACGGCATAAAAAAGAGAGGCAAGGCGGAGGTCGGTGATAAAACCATGCTGGACTCTCTGGTCCCGGCGGTCGAAACATTTCAGCGATCTTTTACCGAAAAAGAGGATATTGTAGAAGCCCTGAAAGCCGCGGTATCCGCCGCTGAAGCCGGCATGCTGGCCACGGATCATATGAAGGCAAAATTCGGACGGGGCAGTTGGCGTCCTGACGGGACGGTGGGTAAGCGGGATGGCGGAGCTACCGCTTTTTATTATATGATAGAGTCCTTTGCCGGGCATCTGAGGGATCTGGTGAACAACCGGGTCTGACCGGTCTGATTTCGTGTTTTTCCAAGGCATTCCGGCATGCAGACTGGGCGCGAAGGCAGGAAAGGAAAACCGGCCGTAACCGGGCAATTCTCCTTGACACGCAAAACGCCTTTCCGTATCGTCCCCGGTCAAGACATTGATTGAACGAACCCAATTTGAGGTGATGATGATGACGAAAGCCAGTGCCTATGTAACGCGACCCATCCCGGTTCAAATCTTCGATTTCTTAGAAGACTATGACGTAGAAATGAACAGCGAAGACCGAGTACTGACGAAAGATGAATTGCTGGCCAAGATAAAAGACCGGGATGCCACTTAGAAGACTATGACGTAGAAATGAACAGCGAAGACCGGGTACTGACGAAAGATGAGTTGCTGGACAAGATGAAAGGCCGCGATGCCGTGCTCGTTATTTCGACGATCATCGATGAGGAGATATGCCGCAGCGTCAAAGCGAAATGCAAAATTTTTGCCTGCTATGGCGTGGGTTACAATAATATCGACGTGGAGAGTGCAACCAAACAGGGCATCTATGTGACCAACACGCCTGATGTTGTCACCGACGCCACGGCTGATCTGGCCTGGACGTTGTTGTTGGCAACGGCAAGGCGAATCGTAGAGTGCGATCAGTTCGTTCGGGCCGGGAAAAAGGGCTGGAACCCGATGAATTTGGTGGGCACCCAAGTGACGGGCAAGACGCTGGGCATCGTCGGCGGCGGCCGGATCGGGCAGGCCGTTGCCCGGCGTGCACAGGGATTCAGAATGAAGGTGATCTACACGGATGTCCAGAAAATGCCTGCCTTTGAAGCCGCGACAGGTGGTCAGTTCGTCGACAAAGAAACGCTTTTTAAGTCAGCAGATTTTATATCCGTGCATGCTCCGCTGCTCCCCTCCACCCGACATCTTATCGGGGCTGATGAGTTCAAACTGATGAAGAAAACGGCCATACTGATCAATGATGCACGCGGTCCGATTGTTGATGAGAAGGCACTGGTAGAGGCGTTACGGAAAGGTCAATTTGCGGGAGCCGGTTTGGACGTCTTCGAGAAAGAGCCTGATTTAATGGATGGGCTATCCGAACTTCCCAACGTTGTGTTGTCGCCGCATGTCGGCACCTCGACCACTGAAACGAGAATCGAGATGGCCGCCGTTTGCGCCAGGGACATTATTGCCGCGCTGAGCAATCAAATACCGCCGAATTGCCTGAATCCTCAGGCTAAATCCAACCAGGGGATTCCTTAGCGGGCGTTTATTCCCGCGATACTGAAGCTCTCCGCAGCAAGCTGCGGAGAGCTTCGATCCTTCAGAGGAACAAACCCTATCGTTTTTACTCGCTTACCCCGCGGCAAGCCGCGGGAAATGCACTCGTGGGCGGATTCAGTAAAAACCGAGACCCGGAACGTATCGGTTGCGTACATGAACGCATCGAGCTGTGGAGGTCTCACTCAAAACGCAAAAGAAAAAAGGTTCATCCGGTTTAAACGTACTTTTCTCTCTTACCTACGAGTCAGTGGTTTTGAAAATGGCTTTGCGGTGTGAATAACGGCTCGAAAGGTGGTATGCTCATGATTTGCTAATTCTCAAAAGGTATGATGGGTTTAAAAATACCTGTCGATGTCATATTGCGTTCTATTTCAAATTCCCCAAGACACTTAATAACGTCAATCTGTGATAAATAATTGAAATTAAGCATCGTCCACTGTTTCCTGTTTACTCTTACGCTATAGAGATATTCATCCGAAATATTGCCAGATCCCGAATCCATTCGTTGAGAATATCCTGATAATACAATTTCTTCAAGCATGGGCAAAGCCCTGAAAGTTTCGCCAATAACTATAAATCCGATTCCATGAATATGTATCATATAATCTTTTCTGTTTTGTGTGACGGTTCGATCTTTAATGTTAAGTTTAACCCCCGTAGCTGCTACAGATACAATTTTCTTGGGCATATCTTCTATTTCTGGTAAATCTACATCTATCATTATTTTTTTACCATTATTCTGAATGTCAAAAGTTATTAAAGTCTCTCTAGGCCAACAAATTTCTTTTAGGTGCTCTTCCAAAAAAAGAGACATGCTTTCGAGATTTTCATAACGTCCTTTATTGATACTATAAGCTTTATCTCTTTGTTTGTTTGTGAATTCATCTTTTTGTGACTCCCAAACTTTCAACGCAATTTCATGATCAAGATGAGCTTTTTGTATTTCTTTATCATAAGTATTTCTAAGAAATTCATTTTGTTCATCGATTCGTCTCTTACGATATCCAAATATCTTGTCAAGTAACCCAATGTTTATGAATTGTGGAGGAAGAGGCAATTTGATTTCTGGCTTTTGTATATCAAATGGTTCTTCTTTGAATGTTATTGAATTGTCGGGTGATTGTGTAGATAAATGTATATGAAGCACTTTATCAACGTCGGAATTTAATTCATTACATTTATCAGTCATATACTTGTCAATAACAGCTTTATTTTGTTCTCTTGCTATTTTTATGTATTTGGGGGGTAGGACATTTCCATTTACATCTCTGACTTGAACATTGCCGTCATCCATTATTTCAAATTCTACTTCTTTTTTCCCATCATTTATTTCATTGGGTAAATTTGCCTTATACGGGAGATCATAACTCTTTCTTTGAGAATTTCCAGAAAGTTTACTTCTGTAAGACAATCCTGTTCCGGGAAGACCTACGTTTGAATATATGCCATTTTTTCCAAAGATCATTGTTGCACCACGGCCGCCAAATGATGCGCTAGTTATTCCACTCTTCCCAAGGTTAACACGAAATCCCGGGAATATTTTGATTGACCGTCGAAACCTTAGTGCCATAAGTAGTCTCCATTCAGGTTATTCGCCTCGGTTTTTTTAGAGCATGCTCTCATTCAAACTTCACTTTCTTAAAGATCTCTCCGGTGTTGAAATCATAAATCCACATTTCAATGGTAGTTGAAAGGCTCTCACACTCGATATATTCACCATCGAACGGATTGTCGATTGACGGACTAATCGTATCCTTTCGACCTTTGACGTCTCGTAGCTTTACCCAGTATAGTATCCTTATGTTATCAATAGTAATCTTAGCTTTAGCGGGCTCCATTTGTAAGTCGAAGTCAAAAGGCTTGTCAGTCAAAGTGATGTTGTATCTATTGCGGGTTCCTTTTCTAATGCTCTTATTGACTCCGAATGCATTCTGTCCAATGTAAGAACCTCTCACATCATCCCAAAGCTTTTCGACTATTTTGATACTATCGAGCCTTATTCTGACAGAGTTTACTTCAATGTCATAGTAGAGTTCTTTCTTCCATATTCCGTCCAGTTCATCAAAACGCCTTGGTTTATATGAGAACACGTATACTTTGTTTTCTAATGCTTCCGTCCGTTTTGCGAAGGCATCATTTGTCTCAAATTCACCTTTTTGTAAATAGGATATCGTCAATATTTCTACAACTCTGCTATTATCTCCGTCGTATCTTTTCGGTAATCGGTCAGCGTCTATGTTAATAATTCTTGATGCCTTGCTATTGTCAGTTTTGGCCTTGATTGAAGCTGCTATTCCTGCTGTCGTCAAAACGAGAATCAATATAACTGCGCCTAATAGAGCAGAAATGATTTTCATAATAGTCTCCCGCAAAGCACAACATTGCTTATGGGTTCGGTATAAACCCCCCTCGACTTCTTTATCAGCAATAAAAAACCCTGCTCTTGTGTAAGAAACAGGGTTTTAATTCCATTTCTAAATCATTTATGATATAATAGTCGCATATCCATGAGGAGGTGTGGCTATGGCGAGGAAGGCGAGAGGCAGAGATTTATTGGAGCAGGCCAAAGGGTGTTTATCGAAGGCCAAGACAGCAGAAGAGTTG
>JAPLJX010000407.1 GCA_026388375.1 Deltaproteobacteria bacterium | reverse complement strand
TTCGACCGCCCCGATCCCGCGTTCCCGCAAAACCGCCGAAAAATGCCCCGCCTGATTCAACAGATCCTGATCCGTTTTTTCCTGGATTACGGAGGTGATGAGTGTGTAAAACAGGAAGAAGGCAACAAAGGAGGACGCAGTGAAGATGCCTGCGTACCATAGGGTCAGGCGGAAGGTGAGACTATTCCGGAAGCGACCTGGTTTCTTTAAGGACATATCCCGCTCCCCGAACGGTATGGATCAGTTTTTGATCGGCGTCTCTGTCGATCTTGTCTCGCAACCTGCTGATTCTGGCCTCCACCACGTTGGTCTGGGGATCAAAATGGTAGTCCCACACGTGTTCCATGATCATTGTCTTGGAAACGATTCTTCCCGCATTGCGCATCAGGTATTCAAGCAGCGAAAACTCCCTTGGTTGCAGGTCGATGCGTTTTCCTCCCCGCAGGACTTCCCGGGTGAAAAGATTGACGGACAAATCCTCGACGCTCAATCGGATCGGATCGGAGACGCCGCTCGCCCTGCGGATCAGGGCCTGCACACGGGCCAGAAGTTCCGAGAAGGCAAACGGTTTCGTAAGATAGTCGTCTCCCCCGGTCTCCAACCCCTTCACCCGGTCCTCCACCGAACCCTTCGCACTCAGAATCAGGACGGGGGTGTTCACCTTTTCGGCGCGCATCTCTTTGATCAACGCCAAGCCGTTCCTCTGGAGCAGCATGAGATCGATGACAGCCGCATCGTAAGGTTCCGTCAGAGCGAGGCGGAGACCTTCCTCGCCGTCCGGGGCGTGGTCCACGGCATACCCCGCCGATCTCAACCCCTTGACGATGAAAGAGGCGATCTTGACGTCATCTTCGACCAGTAAGACTCTCATCATTCTCCTCGCTTCACCTTGTAGCACGACCGGATGTGGAATATCTACTGAAACTGATAATTCAGCATCTCCGTTTTCTCCCGGCGTTTGATTCCCAGAGAAAGGGAGGATCCTGACTTTATGGTGTTCAGCAGCCCCATCACGTCGTCCACCGTTCGAATCTTCCGGTTGTTCACCTCCTGGATAATATCTCCGTTGGCGATCCCCATCTTCTGGTAAAAACTCCCCGGCCGGACGCTGCTGACGATGAAGCCATCGGGAACCCCCGCATTGAAGTAGGGCCGGATCTGCGCCTGACTGAGGAGGCTCCCCATGTCCGCCATCGCCTCCTGCATCACGCTCCGGCTGACAACGGTCGTACCGGATGAAACCGCGGGCGCCGCCGCGGCCTTTGAAGGCGCCGGAATCGGCTCTTTCTTCATCTCCAGCATCTCCAAGGTACTCTCCTGGTCGTTCACCAGCAGATCTATGGCGTTCCGCCTGATCCGGACCACCTTCGCCCCGCTGACGGCATCCCCCACCTTCACGAGTCGCTGCTTTCGCGTCCTCTTCTCCTCGATGATTGCAAACCCATACTTGGCCCCGCCCGCGACGGTCCCCTTGAGATCGATGAGCAGTGCGATATCCTGCTGCGGCACGGCGGCTACCTGTTTTTCCGCAACCGCCTTGGTCGTCGTGCCAAAGAGGTTGCGCTCCGGAATGATCCGATAGGCGTCCGCCGGTTCGCGGATCGGCGCGGCCACCGTCTGGGCCTTCTCCGTCGCCGCCGGTGACGGTCTCATCCGGAGGAGTTGGAGCGCCAGTGCTTTATAGAAGATCCCCGTCATCTGGTAGAGGATGACGGCCATCAAGATGAGAATCACCGTCCGTCGGGAAACGAGACCCCGGAAATCGGAAAGCGACCAATGAAAAAAACGCGCCCAGTCCATTCACTCACCTTATCCATCCAACATACCAACCATAAATTTGTTTGATCTCACGGAAGCTCCCACAAAGTTTCCGGATATTTATAGATAAACGATGTTCTCTTTGTGATAGAGGGAGAGAAACAACAGCATGTACTCCCTCAGATGACGGGTGATCAGAAAGTTGTTTCTGACATGCTCACGGCCGTTTTCCCCGATCTTCCGGGCATATTCCGGGCTGGAGAGAAACTGTTTAACCGCAAAGGCAGCCCCTTCAGCGGAATAACACAATAACCCTGAATACTTGTTTTTTACCTGTAGCGGGATCCCGCCGACGTTGGAAGCGACGACCGGTTTCGCCTTCCAGAGGGCCTCCGAAACAGTCAGCCCAAATCCCTCCTTCAGCGATTTCTGAATGATCACCGTCGATGCCCGCTGCAGGGCATTGATCTCTAGATCGTTCTGGGACATCGACAGGATATGGATATCGGGATCCCCGTTGGCGGATTCCATC
>JAPLJX010000334.1 GCA_026388375.1 Deltaproteobacteria bacterium | reverse complement strand
CTGGAAATCCTGGGACAGGGTCAGCTCGAGGTATTCGACCCGTCCGGCCATCTTTTCGGCTTCCCGTCGTTCAGGCGGCCTTCAACATGCGCTCCTTGTTGGTCATCATGATTTTCACTGCTTGGAATCGCGATAGTCGGACGGGATGAGCTCGGCCAGATACGGCAGTTCTCCCGTCGGACGGAAAGGGAGGGGGAAGAGGACGCCATGGATTTCCAGCCCCTGGAGATGTCGTGATTCTTCATAAAGGGCGCTGGAAACGGCAAGCCATTCCAGATCGCGTGTATTGGAAATCCATGCCGCACGGACCTTTCCCGGCGTCCAGAGACCGATATTGGCGAAGGCCGCATCGAGAGCTTCCCGGTCGTTGGGAAGCGCGATCGGCAGACGCCCCTTCTCCGGCGCTACAGCGGTGATGCAGTTCATGGCTGTGACGGTCGAATCGACCTTGTCCAGCGCTCGGCGAGTGATAAAATCGGCCAGGCCGATGCCGGTTGCGTTGCCATCCGATTCGCTGGAAAGATCCCGGACAACGATCCTCGTGATGCAAGGCGACGTGCATTCCTGTTCGTAAATGTTCATGATCCGGCCGATGACCTTCGTGTCCATCCCGGATCCGGAGACATCCTTGCCGATCTTATCCACCAGCAAAACATCCAACCGACCAAAAGGGAGTTTTGGCTTGCAGGTTTTCGATTCTTCAAGAAGTTCCGGCTCGCGCCGGAAAATGTCTCCCGCCGGAACGGACTCCAGACGCCGCAGGCGATTTCGATGATCCTCCAGGATCGCCACTCCGCCAAGGATGGGGAGACGGGCCAGGATGACCCGGGCGATAGACGCGATAGCCTCGGCATAGGTAATGTTGACGGCTAGCTGGTGCATGATCCGGGCACCCGCCGCTCTTCCCAGACCCACGACTGCCATCTTTAGGAGGCCGGATTCGATGGGGCCGATGTATTCCGAGTGTTCCTTGACGCGGTTGACGAGGATGACGTGGTCTACCTCGGTGACGGCCCGTTCCACGAGGACCGGAACACCTTCCCCGACCTCACCGATCCGGACCATGTCCAGCGAATCGTGGATCCTTGCGCCGGTCGTTTCCTCGGTCAATCCCATCGAGGTTAGCACATGCATCTGTCCCTGGGCGGTGCCTCCGCCGTGGCTGCCCATGGCCGGCAGCAAGATTGGCAGGGCCTTGTGGGCGATGATGGCGCCCGCCAAGGTTGCGAGGATCTCAGGCATTGATGAAATGCCGCGGCTCCCCGCCGTGATCAGGACGGTCTGTCCGGCGCGGACAGGGTCGAGCAGCCCGCTCCTCTCCAGTTCGGCAAGCACGGCCTGCCTGGGTGAGGGGGCAGGGTCGTCGGGAAAAATCTGCCGGATCAAGCCAAAACGGGGATAATCCATCGTATCTCCTGAGGTCGGATCAATGACCGACGAAGCTGCGGGCCAGAGCCACGGCTTGCACCGCATCCCTTCCGTAGCCGTCGGCGCCGATCTTTTCGGCGAAGGCGGCGTCCACGGGGGCGCCCCCCACCATAACCTTGACCCGGTCCCGCAGACCGCGCGCCCGGAGTTCTTCGATAACGCGTTTCATCTCCGGCATGGTGGTGGTAAGCAGCGCTGAAAGGCCCAGCACCTGGGGGTGGATTTCAGCCACCGTTGCCACGACTTTCTCCACATCGATATCGACGCCCAGGTCGATCACCTGGAAACCTGCCCCTTCCAGCATCATGACCACGATATTCTTGCCGATGTCGTGAAGATCGCCTTTGACAGTTCCCATCAGAACGGTTCCTTTGGGTGCGCCGGCCTTGCCGGTCAGGAGGGGTTTGACGATGTTGAGGCCGAGTTTCATCGTCATGGCGGAAACCATCATTTCGGGGACAAAGATCTCCCCGTCGCTGAATTTCTGACCGACCACATTCATAGCGGCAATCAATCCCTCTTGAATCTCGCGGACCAAGGATTCAATTTCCCGGTGACGGCCCTCAATAATACCTTCTTGAATCTTCTGGATGGATTCATTCATTCTTTCTTCTCCCCTTGCTCCGAATCAATAACCTTCCCGCACTGCGGCCGGGATGGCCCGGAGATTGGCCAGGGGCGTCGTGAGGGGAACGGCGCACTCCGGCCCGATGATATCGACGCCTGCCTCAATTGCATAACGGGCCTGCTTGTAGACATCCTCCGGTGTGCCCTGAAACATGGTCTTGGGGTTGTTCAGATTGCCGATCAGGGAAATCCGTTTGCCGATTTTCTCGACCGCTGTCCTGGCGTCCACCTGCCATTCGAAGTGGTAGGCGTCGACGCCGGATTCGGCGAAGAACTCCAGACGGTCAAGACAATTGCCGCAAATGTGGAGGATCATGGGCCCGCCCACCCGGGCGGTGATCTCCTGGTGAATGGGGAGCAGATAGTCCCGGTAATGGTAAGGCCCGACCAGGTTTCCGGTGGCGTGGTCGGCCAGGACCACCGCATCGGCGCCGGCCCTGAACTGTGCGTTGGCGAAGGCGATGGTGACCGGCATGAG
>JAPLJX010000488.1 GCA_026388375.1 Deltaproteobacteria bacterium | reverse complement strand
GGTCGCGATCCCGCTTGTAAAGCTCTCCGCTGTTCTCGAACTTTCGGAACAAAACGATGAGTCGCCCGTCGTCACCATTCTCGTCCTGGAGTCCCAGGGGAAGCGGATTGGTTTTTGTGTCGATGAGATCCTGACCGAACAGGAAATTCTCATCAAAGGTATGAGCCGACCCCTTTCCCGGGTCAGGAATGTTGCCGCGGCAACCATTCTCGGATCGGGAAAGGTCGTGCCGGTTCTCAACGTTTCCGACCTGATCAAATCGGCCACCATCGCCGCCGACCGGCCGGCAAAGACGGCAAAGCCGGCAGCCGGAGTTGAGGCTGCAAAAAAATCCGTTCTTGTGGTCGAAGATTCCATCACCTCCAGGATGTTGTTGAAAAACATCTTGGAAACGTCCGGTTATCTGGTTGTGACCGCCGTGGACGGGATCGACGCCATGACTCGGCTGAAAACGGAGAAATTCGACGCCGTCGTTTCGGACGTGGACATGCCGAGGATGAACGGGTTCAACCTCACGGAAAAGATCCGGGGGGACAAAAAGCTGTCGGAACTTCCCGTGGTCCTGGTCACCGCCCTGGAGTCCCGCGAGGACAGGGAGAGGGGAATCGACGTGGGGGCAAACGCCTATATCGTGAAGAGCAGCTTCGATCAGAGCAATCTCCTGGAGACGCTCAGGAGGCTCATCTGATCGGGAGCTGAAAAAACGCAGGCCCGCCCTGCAGGCGGGAAATTTGAGATCCTTGAGGAGCCGGAATGATCAAAGTTCTTATCGTTGATGATTCGCAGGTCGTGCGCGACTTTCTGACTTACATCCTCTCTTCCGACCCGGCTATCCAGGTCATCGGAACGGCGCGCGACGGCGAGGAGGCCGTCCGGGCGGTAAGGGATAAAAGACCCAACGTCATCACGATGGACGTGATCATGCCGAAGATGGACGGGTTGGAGGCCACGCGCATCATCATGGAGACGACCCCCACGCCGATCGTGATCGTATCGGCAAGTTGGGACCCCAAGGAGGTGGAAAAGACCTTCCGGGCCATGGAGGCCGGGGCGCTGGCCGCAATCGCAAAGCCGGTGGGAGTCGCCCATCCGAACTACAAAAAACTTACAAAAGAGTTGATCCAGATCGTAAAACTGATGTCGGAAGTGAAGGTGATCAAAAGGCGGCCGAAGGAAAGAAAAAGGGGCGTGATTCCCGGAGAATTGACGGCCGGCATGATCACCCCCGTGGCGCTGGATCTGAAAGTCGTTGCCATCGGTGCCTCGACCGGCGGTCCGCTGGCCATCGAAGCGATTCTATCGGGGCTGCCGAAAGATTTTCCCGCCCCGCTGCTGATCGTACAGCACATCGCCGCGGGGTTTGTCCAGGGCTTTGCGGACTGGCTCGCAACTTCTTCCGGTCTCCCTGTCAAAGTTGCCGCACACAATGAATTACCACTGCCGGGGCGCGCCTATATTGCCCCGGAGGATTCCCATATGGGGATCGGAACCGAGGGAAGGATCGTCTTAAGTAAAAAAGAGCCCGAAAACGGCCTGCGACCCTCCGTTTCCTACCTGTTTCGTTCCGTTGCGGAGGTCTTCGGAAAAAACACAGTCGGCGTGCTCCTCACGGGTATGGGGAAAGATGGTGCTTCTGAGTTGAAGCTGATGAAGGAAAAGGGAGCAGTGACCATCGCTCAGGACAAGGAGAGCTCCATCGTTTACGGCATGCCAGGGGAAGCCGTGGCCCTCAATGCGGCCTCCTTTGTCCTTCCGCCGGCAAAGATCGCAGAATTTCTTTCCGGGCTGTCTAAGACAAGAATGATCAGGAACGGATACAAGACAATAAACGGGAAACATTCTGGGGAAGGTCGAATGATACAAAGGGATGGCAAGCATGGATAAGTTAAAAATTCTCATCGCCGAAGACAGCATCACTCAGGCGACGCAATTGCAGCATATCCTTGAAGTGAATGGCTATGACGCAGCCATTGCCGCCAATGGCAGGGAGGCCCTTCAGTCCATCGGCGCATCCAGGCCATCCATCGTCATCTCGGACATCGTGATGCCGGAGATGGACGGCTATGGACTCTGCCGGCAGATCAAATCCAGCAAATCATACAGGGACATATCGGTGATCCTGCTGACGGCTCTATCTCAGTCGCAAGCGGTCATCTGGGCGCTGCAATGCGGCGCCGACAAGTTCATCACCAAGCCCTATAACGAAAAACACCTCCTTTCCACCATCGAGCATCTTCTCCTGAACAAGAATCTGAAAAACCCGCAGGAAATTATTCAAAAGGATATCTCCGTTTCCTATAGGGGCGAAACCTATCTGATCGCTTCGAACCGGCTGCAGATTCTCAACCTCCTGCTTTCCACATACGAA
Organism: Deltaproteobacteria bacterium; assembly: GCA_026388375.1. GTDB lineage: Bacteria > Desulfobacterota > Syntrophia > Syntrophales > UBA5619 > UBA5619. Next base: position 17,017 of record JAPLJX010000488.1, on the reverse strand, counting down.
ACGGCGATGGCAAAGAATTTCGACTTGATGGAGGCGCAGGATGAACTGAACAGACTCAACAAGGAGCTCGAGGAAAGGGTCCAGAAGAGAACGGAAACCCTGCGTATCGAGGTTGCCGAGCGGAAGGCGGCCCAGGACGCGCTGCTGGCGAAAAACGAAGAGCTGAATGCGGTTACACAGCAACTCTGGCAGGCGGCGAAGCTGGCGACGATGGGGGAGCTGGCCTCCAGCATTGCCCATGAGCTGAACAATCCCCTGGCTACCGTCAGTCTCCGGATCGAATCCCTTACGGCGCAGACATCCCAAGACGATCCGCGCCGGCGGGAGCTGGAAATCATCGGGCAGGAAGTTGAACGGATGGGGAATCTCGTGACCAATCTCCTCCAGTTCAGCCGCCGGAGCCAGAAGCAGATCTCTACGGTGGATATACGCGAGGAAATTGAAAAGACCCTCGAACTCATTCATTACCACTTACGCCAGAGCAATATCCGGGTCATCAGGGAGTTTGCAACCGAGGTTCTGGGGATCCTCGCAGACCGCCAGCAATTAAGGCAGTTGTTTTTGAACCTGTTTACGAATGCGAGCGACGCCATGCCGAAGGGCGGAACGCTGACGATCCGCGTCGCGGCGCAGCCTGAGGGGAAAAAGATTTTTATCGAGATTGCCGACACGGGTACCGGAATACCGCCTGAGATCCTGCCCAAAGTCATGGAACCTTTCTATACTACGAAACCGGAGGGAAAGGGTACCGGGCTGGGGCTGGCCATTTGCCGGCGCATCGCGCAGGAACACCGGGGAACGCTCGATATAACAAGCGAGGGGATTGCCGGAAAGGGAACGAAAGTCCGGATCACCCTGTCATCAATTGATCCGGGCAATTCAATCGGTTTAACGGATCCATGAACGGGAGAGGCAGATCATGAAAAAGATCGCGCAAAAAGACTCCAATTACACAATAGGCCACATCATCGTCGTGGACGATGAAGCCGAACTGATGAGCGCCCTTTGCGAGACGCTGGCCGGCCAGGGATATGAGGCGGCGGGATTTCTGACGGGCGCCGAAGCCTTGGCTGTTCTCAAAGAGCGGGAATTCGATCTGCTGTTGACCGATCTGATGATGCCCGGGATGGACGGAATTGAGCTGATCCGGGCCGGTATCGAGATCGACCCCAATCTCATCGGCATCATCATGACCGGCCACGGCACAGTGCAAACCGCCGTGGAGGCGATGAAGACCGGCGCCTTCGATTACATCCTGAAACCGTTCAAGCTCAACACCCTTCTGCCGCTGTTCTCCCGCGCCATGCAGGTGCGCAATCTGCGGCTGGAAAACATGCAACTTAAGGAGACCGTAGCCATTCACGAACTGGGAAAGGCCATCGCCTTCTCCTCCGATCTGAATTCGATCCTGAACAAGATCGCCGACACCGCGCTTCAGCAGTGCAGCGCCGATGAGGTATCCATCATGCTGCCGACAAAGGGTGGCAGAGAGCTTTACGTTGCGGTTGTCCGCGGCGGGCGTACGGAAAATCTCGGGGAGCATGCGCCGATCGAACAGGGCATCGCCGGCTGGGTAGCCCGCAACCGCGAGTTAGTCGTATTTCGGGGAGAAGTCAGTGATCCGCGCATGGCGCCAATTAGACCGCGGAACGATATTCACACGGCCGTCTCCATGCCGATGCTATCACAAAGCAAACTGGTCGGCGTGCTGAATGTCAACATCACAAAGAGCCACCGCCAATTCACATTAGGACAGTTGAAGGCGCTGAGCATTCTGGTGAGCATCATCGCCCCCATCCTGGAAAACACGGCGTTGTATATCCAGATCCGCAAGGCCGAGGAAGAATACCGTTCCATCTTTGAAAACGCCCGCGAGGGGATTTTCCGGAGTTTGCCCGGGGAGCGCTTCATCGCCGCCAATCCCGCTCTCGCCCGGATATTAGGTTACGACTCGCCGGAAGATCTTGTGGCGAGTGTAACGGACATTGCCCGTCAGATTTACGTGAACCCCGATGATGCCGCCGAATTTGCCCGGATCATGGAAACACAGGGAGAGGCTTTAAATTTTGAGTGCCAGGCTCATCGTAAAAACGGCAGTCGGATCTGGATATCGGTCGGTGCACACGCCGTCCGCGACGAGAAAGGCGTTTTACTCTACCATGAGGGTACCCTCGAAGACATCACCGAGCGTAAAAGTTCGGAGTTGAGCCTGAAATTGGCCAAGGAGATACTCGAGACGCTGAACCGCCCGAACGATACTCAGAAACTCATCAACGACATCCTTCACCTGTTGAAGGAAAGCATGGGCTTCGAGGCGATCGGTATCCGCCTGAGGGAGGGCGAAGATTACCCCTACTATGTGACCAACGGTTTTCCCGACCATTTCGTGGAAGCGGAAAATTATCTTTGTGCGCGCGACGCCGCTGGTGAGATCATCCGTGATTCAAAGGGGAATCCATATCTCGAGTGCAGATGTGGTAACGTCCTGTGCGGCCGGACGGATCCTTCCCTTCCCTTTTTTACGGAAGGCGGAAGCTTCTGGACGAACAGCATGACGAAACATCTGGCCGAGAAATCCGAGAAGGAGTATCAAGACCGCATCAGAAACCGCTGCAACGCAGAGGGGTACGAGTCCCAGGCGCTGATTCCCCTGCGATCGGGGGAGGAAATCATCGGGCTTATGCCGTTGAGCGATAAGCGGCAGAATTTATTTACCCCCGACATGATCCGGTTTCTCGAGGGTATCGGCGCCAGTATCGGCATCGCGGCCGCCCGAAGGCGCTCCGTGGAGGCTCTCCGGGAAAGCGAGGAGAAATACCGCCTGCACTTCGAGAATGTGACGGACGTGATCTTTTCAATTGACCAGGAGCTGAGACTGCTCGATATCACCCCTTCCGTCGGGAGGATTCTGGGGTACCTGCCGGAGGAACTGACCGGCAAACCGATTGGCGAGCTTAACGTTCTGGCGGTGGATCATCTGGAAGAGGCCTATTCCGACATTCGTTACGTGCTGGCGGGCAACAGAATCTCGTCAAAGGTGTATGAGTTGATCGCCAAAGACGGGACGCTGAGATTTTGCGAGGTAGGCGCCGACCGCCTGCTTCACGACGGCAGGGCCACGGCGGTCATCGGCGTGGCGCGGGACATCACCGAACGGAAACAGGCGGAGGAATGGCTGCTCCGGGAGCGCAGCATGGTCGATCGCATCATGAGAACGAGCCCAGCGGGCATCACCGTGGCCGATCGTGACGGCAGGATCGTTTTCGCCAACAAGCGGGCCGAGGAAATCCTGGGTCTCTCCATCGATAAAATTACCGGGCTCACTTACGATTCGCCCGAGTGGCTGATCACGGACTTCGATGGAAATCCTTTCCCTATTGAGAATCTACCTTTTGCAAAGGTGATCTCCTCCGGCAATCCCGTCTATGGGATACGGCATGCCATTAACTCCCCCGGCGGGCGGCGCGTGTATCTTTCCATTAACGGCGCCCCGGTCCATGACGAAAAGGGCAATATCAACGAGGTGGTGTTCTCCATCGACGACGTCACCGAGCAGCGCCGCGCCGAAGAAGAAATCAGCAAGACCGTTGGAAAGTTGAAGCGTAGCATCGACGATACCATCCGGGCGATGGCGATGGTTGTTGAAGAGAGAGATCCGTATACCGCCGGTCACCAGGAGAGGGTCGCCAGTCTGACGACGGCCATCGCTCAGGATCTGAACCTTTCCGAAGAGCAGATCAACGGCATCCGGATGGCAGGAATGATCCATGATATAGGGAAGATGAAAATCCCGGCGGAAATTCTCAGCAAGCCGACCAAACTGAGCCATCTCGAACTCGAGCTGCTAAAATCTCACGCCGAAGTCGGTTATAGAATTCTGGAAACGATAACGTTTCCTTATCCTGTCGCAAAAATTGCCTACCAGCACCACGAACGGATCAACGGCTCCGGATATCCGCAGGGGCTCAAAGGGGACGAGATTCTCATCGAGGCGCGGATTCTCGCCGTGGCCGACGTCGTGGAAGCCATGGCATCGCACCGCCCCTACCGTCCTGCCCTCGGCATCGATGCCGCCCTGAAGGAGATCGAGAACAATCGGGGGATTCTTTACGATACCGATGCTGTCGATTCATGCCTGAAATTATTCAGGGAAAATGGTTATCAACTTAAATAAAAGCCAGCGCCAAAGAGCAGGGAAAGAGCCGGATTGTGCAGCCGTTTGCGGAAAAGTCTTGACTTTTGTGCAAATGGCTGCCAGATGCTCGAACATGAAACGTTACCTTTACGAGTCCATCCATAGAGATCTGAAAAGGAAAATGGTCATCTTTGGAATGGTTCCAGGTTATTGACGAAAGGAGCGTTTCATCATGTCTCCTCCCCTAGAAGTTCTTGATCTCGCGTCGCGTTTTTCAGAGCTCCCCAGGAAGTTCTCGATCTTGTCGCGCGTTTCACGGAAAACCTCGCGGCCTACGCCTCCGGCGCCTACAACGAAACACAACTCCGGCGGGAGTTCATCGATCCTCTCTTCGGCGCGCTGGGCTGGGATCTGGACAATATCGCCGGCCACGCCGAGGCCTACAAGGACGTGATCCACGAGGACGCGATCCGGATCGGCGGCGCGGTGAAGGCCCCGGACTACTGCTTCCGGATCGGCGGGACGCGGAAGTTCTTCGTGGAGGCGAAAAAGCCCGCCGTCCGCATTGCGGAGGAGGCCGCCCCCGCCTACCAGCTTCGCCGCTACGCCTGGTCCGCCGGGCTTCCCCTCTCCATCCTCACGAATTTCGAGGAGTTCGCCGTTTATGACTGCCGGATCAAGCCGGACCAGAACGACCGGCCCGCAACGGCCAGGATTCTGTTCTTCAGCTTCCGGGACTACGCCGCCCGCTGGGAGGAGATCGCCGCCGTTTTCACCAAGGAGGCCGTCCTCCGGGGGGCCTTCGACCGCTACGCCGAATCGACCCGCCTGAAGAAGGGCACCGCCGGCGTGGACGAGGCCTTCCTCCGGGAAATCGAATCCTGGCGTGATCTTCTGGCCCGGACCATCGCGCTCAGGAACCCCGCCCTGAGCCAGCGGGAGCTGAACACGGCCGTGACGCTGACGATCAACCGGATCATCTTCCTCCGAATCTGCGAGGACCGGGGGATCGAGCCCTACGGACAGCTCCAGGGGCTACTGAACGGCAACGGCGTTTATAAACGCCTCATCGAGATTTTCCAGCGGGCCGACGACCGGTACAACTCCGGTCTGTTTCACTTCCGGCAGGAGCAGGGTCGCACCGCGCCGCCGGATCGCCTCACGCTGGACCTCGCTATCGACGACAAGGCGCTGAAAGAGATCTTCCAGGGGCTATACTACCCGGATTCCCCTTATGAATTCTCGGTTCTCCCCGCCGACATCCTTGGCCGGGTTTACGAGCAGTTCCTCGGCAAGATTATCCGCCTCACCGCCGGCCACCAGGCGAAGGTGGAGGATAAGCCGGAGGTGAAGAAGGCGGGCGGCGTCTTCTACACCCCGAAATACATTGTCGATTTCATCGTGGAAGGGACCGTCGGCCGCCTCCTCGAAGGCCGGACAATCGCCCAAGCCGACCGGCTTCGGATCCTCGATCCCGCCTGCGGCTCCGGCTCGTTCCTGATCCAGACCTACCAGCGCCTTCTCGATGGGTACCGGGACCGTTACGTGGAGGGCGGACCGGAGAAGCGGACGAAGGGGCGAAGGCCGGTCCTCTATCAGGCTGCCGGCGGTGAGTGGCGGCTGACGACCGCGGAACGCAAGCGGGTTTTGCTGAACAACATCTATGGTGTGGACATCGACCCCCAGGCCGTCGAGGTGACGAAACTCTCGCTCCTCCTCAAGGTCTTGGAGGGGGAGAGCGGGGAGACCCTCACGAACCAGATCAAGCTCTTCCAGGAGCGCGCCCTTCCCGACCTCTCCGCGAACATCCGCTGCGGCAACTCCCTGATCGGTCCCGACTTCTACGACGGCGCGCAGCTCAACCTCCTGGGCGACGAGGATCAGTACCGGATCAACTGCTTCGACTGGGAAAAGGAGTTTCCGGAGGTCTTCAAAATGTCTGTTCCCTTCCCCTCGACGGGGGAGGGTTCGGGTGGGGGTGAACCGAGAGGCGGCTTCGATGCCGTCATCGGCAATCCGCCCTACATCCGCATCCAGACGATGAAGGAGTGGGCGCCCTTGGAGGTGGAATTCTACAAGACCGCCTTTGCCGCCGCCGGGAAGGGGAACTACGACATCTACGTGGTCTTCGTCGAAAAGGGCTTAAGCCTCCTGAACGCGAAGGGGCGGCTGGGCTTCATACTGCCGCACAAGTTCTTCAACGCCCAGTACGGCGAGGCTCTGCGCGGTCTTCTGGCGGAGGGGAAACACCTGGCCGGGGTCGTCCATTTCGGCGATGCCCAGGTCTTCGCCGGGGCGACGACCTACACCTGCCTCCTCTTTCTGGAGAAGGCGGGCGCCGACGCCTGCCGGGTCACGAAGGTGGACGATCTGGATGCCTGGCAGAAGACCGGTCAGGGTACCGAAGGCGCCATCCCCGCCGCAAACATCACCGCTGCCGAGTGGAACTTCACCGTCGGCCGAGGCGCCAACCTCTTCGAAAAACTCCGCCGGATGCCGGTGAAACTGGGCGATGTGGCGGATATCTTCGTGGGTCTGCAAACGGACGCAGACGACGTATACATTCTTGAGCAATTGGAGAAGAAAGACGAAAGAGTTCTATGCAGTTCAAAAGCGACGGGAAAAGAACATTGGTTTGAAGATGCTCATCTCAAACCTTTCCTGAAAGGATCATTGAATATTCGTCGCTACTGCCTGACAGATGTTAGCAAGAGACTTATCTTTCCTTACGAGTTGAAAGCAGGCAAATCAATATTACTCGATTCCAAAGAATACGCAAAACGTTGGCCGCTAACTTGGGCCTATCTCCAAGAAAACCGGGTACGGCTCTCATCAAGGAATAAGGGACAGATGGGTCGAGACTGGTATGGCTATGTATATAGGAAGAACCACACTCGTTTTGGAATGTCTAAGCTCCTCGTTCCTTCGATTGCGATGGGTAGCAGTTTTACCGCAGACCTTGAAGGTTATTATCATTTTGTGGGCAGCGGTGGCGGCGGCGGTGGCGGCTATGGCATCGTTTTACTTGAAAATGAGAAAATGTCTCTTTTGTATTTGCTGGGGCTACTGAATTCGCATCTTCTGAATGATTATCTCTGCAAAGTCACTACAATCTTCCGTGGCGGTTACATCGCTCTCAACAAGCAATACATCGAGCAACTCCCCATCCGCCCCATCGACTTCGCCGACCCGGCGGACAGGGAGCGCCACAACCGGATGGTTGCCTTGGTCGAAGAGATGCTCGCCCTCCACCGGCAGCTCGCCGCTGCCCGGACGGACCACGAACAGATGAACCTTAAGCGCCAGATCGCCGCCGCCGACCTCCGGATCGACCGCCTCGTTTACGACCTCTATAACCTGACGGAGGAGGAAATCCGGATCGTCGAAAAAAATTGACATGATATACAGAAAGCTAAAAATGATTGTATACTTAGAACACCAACGGCATTCCCTTGGTAGTGAAGTTATCCGGAAACTTTAGAATAACTTGTTCGCTGGACAGAACAGGAAAAAGGGTGAATTGTATGCGTGATGACTTTGCGATACCTGTTAAAGAAACTTTGGCAAAACGAGTTGCCCACAGGTGTTCGCGTCCCGAATGTCGCCAAGTCACAAGTGGGCCGCAAGAAGATCCCACGAAGGCAATTAACGTCGGGGTGGCGGCTCATATTACGGCGGCATCGCCTGGGGGGCCTCGCTATGATGATTCATTAACCTCGGAACGAAGGCAGGCAATCGAAAATGGTGTATGGCTCTGTCAGACGTGTGCCAAATTGATCGACAACGACCCGCTTCATTACACTCGCCAAGTATTACATGAATGGAAGCGAGAAGCAGAAAAAACGGCAAGGCGTGAACTTGAGCAAAGGATTGTGCCCCAAGATCATAACGATATAATATTTGAAAAACTCGAAAAACTGATGCCAGATCTATTTTCTGAAATGCGAACTGACCTGAGAGAGCATCCATTGAGGCGAGAATTCGTCCTATTGCAAAAAAACTGGATGTATTGGGCAGGCGGCAATGAATTAGCTTATTACTATGATGATCATGCCGAATTAGAAGGAATGATTCACATATTATTGAACCATAACCTTATAAATGACATAACATTTAACGAAGTGGCGCGTTATGTAATGACGGAAGAATTGATAGATTACCTTAATTGTTCTTGATCATATATTTTAGTGCTGCCAGTTAACAACAGGCTGAAGCTGACGGCTCACCTGGCGAAATTCTTGAGTGTCCGCAGCTTAGCCTGAGCAATTCAAGCCGTCGCTCTCACGGCGGCTTGAATTGCGGCGCTGACTTCGTCAGCGCCGCAATTAGCCGGACGGATCTGAAACATGGGGCATTCCAAGAAGCATCACTACGTACCGCAGTTCATCTTGAGAAATTTTGCCACGGAAGGCAGAACTCGTCTGTACGTATTCGATAAGCAGACCGACAGAGTGTTTCCCGCCAACGTGGCAGACGTGGCAGCGGAGAATCGCCTGTACGAATTCTCCTTGGGCGACCTCACGGCAACGATTGAGCCTTCTCTGGCTGACTTCGAATCGAAGGCTGCCAGCGTTCTGCGCGAAGTGCTCGGCAGCAATAATCTCGCAGGCCTGACGTTGTACCAGAGAATCCTTCTGAGTGGTTTGGTGGCCCAGCTTCTGGTGCGCTCACCGCAGCAACGCTCGGCGATGCGACACCTCACTGCAGAACTCCGTCAGCGGATCTCAGCCATGGGGACGGACCCCGATCTCGTGCCCCAGCTAAAGGTGTTCGACGACAACGAGGAGAAACTCTTCACCGCGCATTCGCTGCCGAATCTGATGAAACAATTCATTCCGGTCATTGCCGAAAAGGCTTGGATACTGCACAGCGTTCCGGAAGACGAGACGCTGTACATCTCTGACAATCCAGTGGCGATGCATAATGAAAGGCAATTCGGCCTCCGCGGCAATCTCGGCCTCTCGGTCGAAGGTGTCGAAGTGTATCTGCCCCTCGGTCGTAGGCGCTGTTTGGGCATGTATTGCCATGCGGTCACGTCTGAGCTCGTGGCGGCGTACGACGCGTACGGGCGGACGGATGCCACCGGTAGGCAGCCTTTGCCCCCAGCCCTGCCTGAGGAGGCAACTCGCTTCTTTGGGGCTTTCAAGACGGGCGAGTGCAGCCCCCTTCCAAAGGTATCCATTCAGTTCGTGAATTCGCTGCAGGTGTGGAACGCGGAGCGCTATGTTTATTCTGGCTCCGACGACTTCGAGTTAGCTCACGAAATGGTCGCCAAAAATCCGAGTCTGCGTACGGGCCCGAGGCCGCAGGCCGGCTAACCCGCTTGCAGCCGATGGTTCCCGAGAGAGACTCTATGTGCCGCGGCTGAAGCACAAATGTTAGGCAGAAACGTGGAGACGATGGCGTGCAGGTCCGTATATCTCGACCAGAACCAGTGGATCTACCTGGCTATGGACTACTGGGGAAAGCCGCATAGGCCGACGCACCGCGGGATTGCACAGTGGCTGCTCGCCAAGGTGAACTCTGGCGAACTTTTCCTGCCACTCAGCACCATCCACTGTATTGAGCACCTCCGTGCTGAAGATCCAACACGGCGCCAGAGACTCGCAGAAGTCTTCGATCTGTTCAGCCAAGGCTCGTACATGGCTTCATGGGGGCTCGTCCTCCCCGCAGAGATTCGCCAGGCGGTCGCAAAGACGTTTGGCGATTCCCGCCCTACTGCACCGCCACAGGTGTTCGGCAAGGGCTTCCTATTTGGTCTTGGGCCGGCTGAAAGGGAGTTGCTTTATGCTGACAGGTCGGTCGCTCGAGTTAATCTCCTTGAGCAAATTGCATCCCTGCCTGGTGCCATTCTGGACTTGCTTACGTTTCCAAACGAGTTGGGGCGCAAGAAGCAGAAGGAGAAGGGCAAAGAGATCAGTGCGTCGAGTGCTCGGGCAGCCGAAGACTTGCGGCAGATCAGGCGACCGGAACCCGCTGAGACACACAGGCGCGCTCAGTATGCCGGGTACACGCTCCATCACCAGGACTTCCTCATTGCTGCGCTTGTGGCAGTCGGGCGGACCCCTGACGATTTCCTATCGCTCGGCCTTGAAAGGGTGATGCGATTCTGGTCGGATGTCCCATCACTCGACGTGGACTGCGAGCTGACGTTGTACCGCGACCGGCAGTGGACACGCCGGGTTCAAGAGAACGATGTGAGGGACATCTGGCACCTCGCTCTTGCCGTGCCGTATTGCGATGTGGTTGTGACCGAGCGGTTCTGGACACGCGCCGCCGTTGAAACCGGGATCGGTGAGAAGTACGGCACCGTCGTGTGCGCTGATCTCGCCGAGATACAGGATCTCGTCGACCGTGGCTGAAGATGAATGGCCATTCTCCTCTCCGTCTTGATTTGTAAGAAAAATATGCTGTTTTTCCTTACAAAATTTGATATGGATATATCATGCAAAGCATTGATTCAAAAATACTAAGCCGTATATATGGACGTGGTAAGGGTAGCGTCTTTACACCGGGGGATTTTCTTGACCTGGGAAGTCGTCAGGCGGTGGACTTGGCACTGCACCGTCTGGCGAAAAAAGGGACGTTGCGCCGCCTGGCCCGCGGATTGTACGATTACCCGCGTGTTGACGCGGACCTTGGCCCCTTGTCTCCCACGACCGACGCGGTTGTGAAAGCGTTGAAGGGACGCGACAACATTCTTCTGCAACCCTCCGGAGGATACGCCGCCAACCTGCTGGGGCTGTCCGAGCAGGTGCCGATGAAGATCGTTTTCCTCACGGACGGACCGGCGCGCCGCGTGCAGCTTGGCAAGCAGGTCATCATGCTCAAACACACCACCCCCCGCGTCATGGCAACCGCCGGGCGTGTAAGCGGCTTGGTCATTCAGGCCCTGCGCCATATCGGTCAACGGCATGTGGACGATTCGACCGTGGCGCATCTGCGAAAGCGGCTTTCCGGCGACGACCGGAAGCAACTGCTCCGGGACATCCGTTATGCGCCGGCCTGGATTGCCGCGATTTTGCGCCGTGTTGCCGGCCCGGAGGGAAAGTGACCGTATGGACGCATTTTTCCAACTTCCCGCTGAACGGCGGCGTCTTCTCTGCGAAGAGGGACAACAGCGACTCGGCTTGACCCCGGCGAGTATCGAAAAGGATTTCTGGGTCTGCTGGGTCCTGAAGGAACTTTTTAACCTGTCCCCGTGGGGCGAATACTTGACCTTTAAAGGCGGTACCTCCCTTTCCAAATGTTGGCGGCTGATCTCACGGTTTTCGGAAGATATCGACGTGGTCATCGACCGGGAACACCTCGGTTTCGGTGGCGATACCCTCAGTAGGAAACAACAGAAGAAGTTAGTCAGGGAATGCAGCCGTCGTATTGGAGCGGAACTTGGGCCATCTTTGGAGAGAAGTTTTCGCGAAACGCTCCCCGATATCTTGGACTGGCGGCTGATGCCTGCGGACGAGGAGGCAGATCCGGATCAGCAGACGCTGCTGTTTCACTATCCGACGGTTTTCCCGGGAGCCATTGCCTATGTGCGGCCGGTCGTCAAAATCGAACTGGGCGCCCGCTCGGAAACGGAGCCGGTCGAAACGCCCCTTATTCAGCCCTATCTGGCGAAGGCATTTCCCGACCTGCTGCGCGACAGCGCCTTTTCCATAAAGACAGTGGCTGCTGAGCGGACTTTCTGGGAGAAGGCGATGCTTCTGCACGAGGAAACCTTCCGTCCTGCAGAAAAGCCGCGCCGGGCAAGATTGTCCCGCCATTATTATGACCTCTGGTGCCTGATTAAAAAAGGGATAGCGGCGCGGGCGGTTGCCGACTTTGAACTGTTTGATCGCGTTGCCCGGCACCGGGAGATTTTCTTCAAGGTAAGCTGGGTCAAATACGATACGTTGCGCAAAGGAACCCTGAATCTGCTGCCGACACCGAAGCAGATGAGCGGTTGGCGGCGGGATTATGAAGCGATGCGTAAGGAAATGTTTTTCGAAGAACCGCCGTCTTTTGACGAAGTGCTGACCGTCATCCGACAATTTGAGGAGGCGTTCAATCGGTTATAAGTTTCCTTTTGCCTTGGTCGAGCAGATGCTTGCCCTCCACCGCCAGATCGACGCCGCCGACCGCCGGATCGACCGCCTCGTCTACGACCTCTACGACCTGACGGAAGAGGAAATCCGGATCGTCGAGAATGATTGACAAAAACCGCGCAATGGTGGATGATCGAACCATTAAGAATACTGACGAATCTTATTGGGTTGTTCCGGGAAGGAGGTGTTCACCATGCCCCGAAGCTTGACATTGCGTTTGAGCGACGACGTTTATCAGAAATTTTCTCAGATGGCCCGGGAAGAAAATCGCAGTATGGCCAATCTGGTGGAAACCCTGGCCATGCAAAAACTTTCTGAAGAGATTTTTACCGATACGTTTGAGACGGAAGAGATCCTGGCGAATTCCGCCCTGATGAATAAGCTGAAACGGGGACACATGCAGGCTGAACTGCGGAAGGGGGTTTTTCAAAGCCATCATACTTTCCTCATCCAGAAGAAAGCTCTTATAGATCCGGGGGTACCCTCGTGAGAAAAAATTGGGTTACTATTGCGCTGACGGCAGGAGCTCTGCTGGCCGTCCTCTTTTTCGTCTTTCACCTGCATCAGACAAGCAAGGAAAAAGTTTTATCCCAATTTAACGAGAACCAACTCCTGACCGCCCAGCAGTTCGCCAGGCCAATCGAAAGGTACTTCTATTCCCGTTCCCAGGACCTCCGGTGGCTCGTCTATATCGCCTCCCAGCAGGCTTTGGACAGGGATAAGATAGCGGCTGCCATCCGGGCCAACTTCAACCGCTTGAAGATGACCAATATACAGGAGGTATCTCTTCTCGACGAAAAGGGAACCGTCGTCTACTCCACAACCGCAGGCGCCAAAGGAAAAAATCATTCCCAGGCGGACTTCTTCTCCTGGGCAGGGAACCCGGGAAACAAGGGGAAGGTCCGGATGTGGTACGAGAAGACGCAGGGACCACGCATACCCATGACGGCGGGAAGCCCTGCGCCTCCCCATATCGGGATTTTCCTTGTCACTCCCTTGTATCGGGAATCCGCCGCCGGCGGTCATCAACGGTCCGGCAAAAAATTCGCCGGCGCTCTCCTGTTTACGGTCGATCTGGAGAAAGAGATTGCCAATCGGTTGCCCTTGCCCACTCCGGCGACAAAATCGCACAAGCTATGGATCATGGAGCGGGGCGGAACGCTATTGGTGCACTCCGTGCACCCGGAGATGGTGATGAAGGACATCCGGAAAAGGGATGATACATGCAATGGATGCCACACTTCCTTCGACTACCTGGAGACGATACTGGGGAAAGCGGAAGGGACCATAGAATACCAGATCAAAGGCGAGCACAGGACGGTCGCGGCCTTTACGTCGATGACCTTTGAGAACACCTCCTGGATCATCGTGATGAATACGCCGTTAGACGAAGTGACGGATTTCGGGGCGGAACACCTCAGGGAGACCCTCTTTCTCCTCGGTTCCGTGGTGCTCCTGCTGGGTATCGCATTCTTCTCCACCTACAGGAACTATCGCCGGAAAGTGGCCGGGGAGATGGAAGTGAAGCGTCTGCAGGGAAATCAGGTGCTGTTGGAGAAACTGAGGAAAACCTTAGGGGGTACGATTCAGGTCATCTCCCGCACCGTTGAAATGAGAGATCCCTATACGGCAGGCCATCAGAGACGGGCTGCCGATCTTGCAAGAGCGATTGCCACCGAAATGGGAATTTCGGCGGACAGGACGGACTTCGTTCGTATCGCCGGCACCATTCATGATATCGGCAAGATCTCTGTTCCAGCGGAGATCCTCAGCAAGCCGACAAAACTAACCGATATAGAGTTCAGGCTGATCAAGGCGCACGCACAAGCCGGTTATGACATTTTGAAAAATATAGAATTTCCCTGGCCGGTGGCAGATGTCATTCTTCAGCACCACGAACGGATGGACGGCTCCGGCTATCCACAAGGGATTAAAGGGGACGATATTCTTCTTGAGTCACGGATTTTGGCCGTAGCCGATGTGGTGGAATCGATGGCTTCCCATCGGCCCTATCGACCTGCTTTAGGGATCGATGCCGCATTGGAAGAAATTACAAAGAATAGGGGTACCCTCTATGACCCGAGGGTTGTAGATATCTGTCTACGGCTTTTCAATGAAAAGAGCTATAAAATGGTCGATTGATGCTATAACTTAGAACAAACCCGGTCTTTCCCATTCTTTTTTCCCTGGTACATGAGCTGGTCAACCCGGTGAACGAAAGCCTTCATCTCTTCCTTCGGCTTGTACTGCGCAAGACCGATGCTCACCGTCTCGCGCAGGCATCTTTTAACCACCTGGCCAAGTCGCCGTAAGACCTGGTCTCCCTCGACATGGCCGTAAGCGTCGTTGAATGCCTTGAAATTGTCGAGATCAAGCAAGAGGAGGGTTAAAGGCTGTTCATAGCGGTTCGATCGGTCTAATTCCATTTTAAGCTGAAAGTAAAAATGCCGGGAATTGTAGAGCTGGGTGAGATCATCGACAATACTGAGTTCACGGTATCTTTTTTCACTGTCCCTCAGCGCCTCCTCCATCCGCTTGCGCTCGGTGATATTTCGCATTATGCCGCGAAACCCTATCGGTTGACCGGATGTATTTCTTATGAGAGATACAGAGGACTCAACATTTAGTTTTATTCCATCTTTTATAATAATTTCATAATCGACTCCTGTCGAGGGTTCCCCTGTACTGAAGACTTTATTGAAGGTTTGATACAATATTTTACTGTTCTCCATGTCGGTATATTGACGGTTATTCATGCCCATTATTTCAGTGCGGGGATATCCGACCATTTTGCAAACCGAGTCGTTAAAGAAGGTAAAGTTACCGGCAATATCAACCTCGAAGTAGCCATCCTCGATGTTCTCAAGAATCGTGCGATATCGCTCCTCGCTCTCCCGCAACGCCTCCTCCGCCTTCTTGCGCTCCGCCAGTTCCATTTTCATCCGGTCATGGAGCCGGGCGTTGCGGATGGCGATTGCGGCCTGCGTGGCGAACATGGCGAGAATTTCGACATCGATATCGGTGAATCTGTGCGGCGCATATGCCAAGATATTGAGAACGCCAAGGAATTCTCCACCCAAGAGAACCGGCACCGCCACCAATGCACGGGAAGGGAAACGGTCATACTCCTTTTTTCGCCCCGGCCAGGCGTGATAGTCATTGATCAGCAGCGGGGCGCCTGTCGCCCAGACCTGACCGAGCACGCCATCGCCGCGTTGACGTCTTTTGCCGGCAAACATCAGTTCTTTACCGGCAATCGCAACCCGCTCTATCTGATCCAATTCCGGCATGTAGATATAAAGATTGCAGGATTCTCCGCCGATCAGGGTCAACGCTTGCTGAACAATGGTTTGGAGTAGCGCATTCAGGTTCAGCTCGGCCGTGAGCTCCACGCTTGTCTCGTGCAGCACGGCAAGCTGCCTGGAACGCTGTTCGTTTTCTTCCTGCATCCGCTTACGATCCGTGATGTCCTCAACCACGATCATGTTGCGCCCGGGTTTGTCCCCCAGCTTCCAGAGAGGCGATACCTCGATGTTCACCCAGACGATCTCCCCGTCCTTCCGTAGGTAGCGCTTCTCCAGGCTGTAGTGGCCGATCTTCCCGGCCAGCATCATTCGTGTTTTTTCCTCGTGTAGATGGAGATCTTCCGGATGCGTGATCACCTGGAAGGTGGTGGCCAGCAACTCCTCCTCCGTCCTGCCGACCATTTCGCAAATGCGACGGTTCACGGTGAAGAAACGGCCCGTGTTCATATCGATCTCGGCCACGCCCACTGCGGCCTGCTCGACCAGGCCGCGGAACCGCACCTCGCTCTCCCTCAGCGACCTCTCCGTCTTCTTGAGTTCGGTAAACAGCCGGGCATTGGCGATCGCCCCGGCAATCTGCTCTCCGATCCTCTCCGCCAACCGGAGATCCTGTTCGGTATAGGCGTTCGGCTTCTTCGACCGGAAATGCAGGACACCGATCACTTTGTCCCGGGAGATCAGAGGAACACTCATAAACGAGCGTATCCCCTCCTGAAAAGTGCATGCGAGATGGGAATATTGTCCCTTTAGTTCCTCAATGTTCGCCAGATGGAGTAGCATGCCGGTCCTGGTGCGCTCGAGCGCCTCATTCACCGACCCCTGCAGAGGGAAAGAATCCCCCGGACTTCGCCCGGGGACATTTGACCCGAAAACGTAGGCGACAATAATGGTATTTTGATAATGGTTATTCAAGTTTAAGCTAAGCCTGTCAAAGGGGATCAGTTTTCGGGCCTCGGCCGCGAACCTCTCGTAAACCTCCTCGATGTCCAGCGTGGAGCCGATCAGCCTCCCGATCTCGGCGATGACCTCCATCTCCCCGGCCAACCGCTCGGCGATCTCCCGGCTCAGGCGCTGTTCCTCCTCCGTCCGTCTGCGATCCGTGACATCGCGGAAACTCCACACCTTACCGACAGTCTCATTCCCCAGCCTCTGCGGTTGAGAAAATCGCTCAAAAACGCGACTGTCCTTGAATTCCAGAACATCAAAACTATTTGCTTCCGGTTGAGAGTAAAGTTGCTTGACCTTTTCAACGAAGCCATCCGGATCTTTGAGCTGACTGAGCACATTCTCCAGGAGAATCTTATCGTCCCGTTTTGCGGCAAGCGATTCCGGAATATGCCACATGGAAAGGAATTTCTTATTATATATGGTGATTTTTCCGCTGTTATCAATCACAAGAAGGCCATCCGCCGTGGATTCCAAAGTCGCAGCTAAAAGCGATGCGGTTTGTTGAAGGGCCTCCCCGCTGATCTTTTTTTTGTCTCTCATTC
>JAPLJX010000290.1 GCA_026388375.1 Deltaproteobacteria bacterium | reverse complement strand
GATAGCCGACGATGCCGGTGTCGCCCATGAGATCGACGGCGCCGGAGTAGCCCCCTTTGAGGGTGTCCCAGATGCCGGACCCGGCGGTTGAAAAGAGGCCCTTGAACGAATCCCAGCCGGACTGGAGATAACCGACGATGCCTGTGTCTCCCATGAGATCGATCGCGCCGGAGTAGCCGCTCTTGAGGGTGTCCCAGATGCCGGTCCCGGCGGTCGTGAACATCCCCGAGAATGCATCCCACGCAGGCTGCATGAGCTCTGTTATCTTTTGCGACGCCATCTTGCCGAGATTGTCGGTGAAAGTTGTCAGCATGTTTTCGCCGACGGTTTTCCATGCCTCGCCGAGATTACTGAAATCGCCCTTGAGTATGTCCCGAAAATTAGAGCCGAAAGCCTTCGCCGATGAATCGGAAAATGTCTTGAAGGTTTCATAACCGACCGTGCCGAAGCCGATCGCGTTGAGTTTCATTTCTGCTATGCCAGCGTTGACGCCAGCCATGAAGTCATTGGATGATTTGCCCTTCTTGATATCCTCTTTCGCCAGTTCCTGTGTAACCCAGGCAGCGACGGCGACCTCGTCCACGCCGAGCCCCCGATACTTTTCCGCCTGGGCGTCAATCAGCGTTTTCGATGCCGCAAAGTATTGATCTTCGTATCCCCGGAGGTCTTTATAGATCTCTCGTTCGGCCTCGCCGCGTTTTTCGTTGCGCTCGAGGGTGGCCTTGCTCGCATCGAAGCCCCGCGCGATTTCCTTCTCCATCTCATCGACGGCAGTATCCCCGGCCTTGCGCCAGCCTTCCATCTCTTTTTCAAGCGCCTTGACCTTGTCTTTCTCCATCTGCTCGAAGAATTTCAGGTCTTCATCGTTCTGCTTGACGACGTCCGCCGCCACTTTCGCAACCGTCTCCGCGCCCTCGAGCCAGTTTTTATTGGCTTCGTCCTGGGCCTTCTTTACTTCTTCGATCTGCTTCTGTTTTGCGGCCGCCAGCTCGGCCTCCGTCATGCCCTCGGTTGCGATAAATTTCATCCGCGCTTCAGCCGCGGCTGCTCTCGTTTTTGCAGCGGTCAGTTCCTGCGTGGTGGCCTTTTGGTCGGCGACGCTGTTGTCGAAAATCGCCTTAGACGCTCTCGTTATTAATTCATTCCGGGCGCCCCAGGCGGCGGTGGCAACTTCTCTGTTCGCCGTGGCCTTGGTTTCGTCTCCCATCGCTTCGTAAACGATAGCCCTGTAACTCGCATAAGCCGCGACAACGCCGAGCACTCCACCGGCATAGAATTCAAGGGAACGATACAAGGCGTCAACCGCTACGATCAACCCCTTGCCGATGGTCTCCTTTGTTTCTCCAATTAGGGCGTGTAGTTTTTGCATAGATACGGCAGCATCATCCGACGTCCCCTTAAGCATCAACTGCTTCAGTTCAAGGTTGGATAACGCCAGGCCTAACAGATCCGATTGCGTGGCGCCGCTGGCGAGGGCGTCCGTCACGACTTTCATCTGATCCTTGGTCACCCCGCCCATTGCGACCAGGGCTTTCGGCATGCGGTTTGCGATTGCATCCGACAAACGGTCGTAGGCTTCAACCGCGGTAGTCCCCGCAATTTGAGACGCCGTGATGACGACGCCGGAAAAGCGTTCGATCTCGGCCGGGTCATATCCAAGGGTCAACAATTTGATGGCTTTTTGCATCAGGTCGGAATCGTCGATGGTTTCCCTGGCGGCCGCCTTCATATTGGCGATCATCGTATCGGCCATCGCACCGGACGATTCGGCCATGATTTTGAACGAGGACTCAACCTGAACGGCTTTTGCCCCGTCGTCCATGAGGGCCATCGCCTTGGTGACGGCCATCCATGCGGCGGCGCCTTTGACGGCGAGATCCGTCCAAGTGTCTTTCAGTCTGTCCGCCGCGCTGGACGTCTTGTCTGTGGAACTTTCCACGCCCTTCAGCGACGTCTCCGCCTCCGTGCCGAACTGCTTTATGGTTGCGGAGCCCTTGTCGTCGACTTTGAGCTCTATGAGGATGGTGCTTTGGTTTGCCATTTCATGGTTTCCTCGACCTGCCCCAGGTCTTCCCATTCTTCGAGGGTCAGGTCGTTTGCGGCGAACGGGTATCCGGCCATCTTTAAATTCCGGATCCGAAAAATCTTCATTGTGTAACTATCAAGATCGCTTTGTTTCTTTTTCTCGCATCTTTCGCATCGGTCGGTGAGTAGTTCAGTGATCAACTCACCGTCATCTTTGGAACATTCTTCCCGGCATTTTGCCTCCTCGATGTCCTTGCACAGCCCCCGGCGGATCGCCGCCAGGTCGGTTATAAAGGGTCTTCCTCTTTCCCCTTTTCCTCCTCGTCGTCCGCCTCGGACGTGACCACCGACGCCTCAAAGACGTGAATGGCCAGCATGATCAACACGTCCTGCGCGTACTGCCGGATAAACGTCTTCCACGCCGGGTCGTAATCGGGCGACGCCGGATCGCAGGAAAGCGGCCCTTTGTCCGTCGCAAAAGCGCCGTCTTTGAAGCCTAACAGGATCTTCCCGGCAAATTTCAGCCGCGCCTCGCCCATGCTGGTGTCCACCTTATTCCCGCGGCGGGTGACCAGCGCGTTGGCAAATGCGACGCGCTCCTCGGTCGTCGGCAGGCGGTAAGAGAGGGTTATTTTCGACTCGCTGATTCGATCGAAAAAGGTAACCTCGCAAGGTTTGTCGTTTAGTAATCGGGGCATTGGTGACTTCTCCTTTCGGTAGTGGCGGGGACACGATGCGGCATCAGGTCTCCGAATTTCACGGTAGTGGCGGGGACACGATGCGATCCCGCCGGGCGGGCTTCCGCATCATGTCCCCGAACTTGGTTATGCCGCGTAGGTCGCCTGTAAATTCTTCACCTTCACGATCACGCTGCCGTAGGTGTCGTCCTCGAGGACCTGGAGATCTCCCGCCTCGCCGAGCCGCTTCCCGTCCGCCGAGATCGGCGCCGCAAGGACGGCGACCTTCGGGAAGATGATCTCCACCTGATACTTGTGAGGGCTGTCATAAACGGCCCCTTCCGCCAGGATGTAGAGCCCCAGGGTGTCGTTGTCGATCAGGTGCTGCTGCATGATGAATTCGCGGAATTCGCGGTTCAGCGCGAGCTTCTGCGTCCTGCCGCCGCGGAGCGCCTTCGAGGCGTATGTGCCGCCCGCGCCGGGAACAAACTCCACCGCCAGGGCGTTGTTGAACGACCAATCGACGGACTTGATTTCGGAGGTCACCGCCCGGCCGCCCAGGAAGGAGGTCCCGTTCCATTTTCCGCCGACTTTCAGCGTCATCTGCGACACCCGCAGCGGGGTCTCGTTGATCCGCGCGGGGAAGGTCATCCAGCCCGATTCCGTGGGGATGTAGAGGACCTCGTAGGTTGCGTCGGTGGATTCGACGAAGGAATCGGCGCCGATCTTGGTGATGGTATGCTCGGCGTTCAGCGCGGACCAGTCCGCCTGGGTGATCCCCGCGATGGTGACCTTGTTCCCGGAGAGCAGGCCGTGGCCCGTCCATGTCACCACGCAGGCTGCCGCTTTGGACAGCGCTTCTATTGCCACCGCCGTGGCCGGCGGGGTGATGGTGATGACGGCGGGAGTCGCCGCGGAAACCGCGGAGTATGCCACGTCCTTATATTCGCCGGTGTTCGGGTCCAGGCAGCGGACCTGCTGGACGTTTTCCAGCCTCTTCGCGGCGCTCGGAGTGGCGTCGTCCTCGACCGCGTTGGCGGCCAGCGTCAGCGTCGTGGCTTTCATCTCCGCCGTGACGTTTTCTTTCGTGACGTTATCCGTATATTTGCCGGTGCCCTTGATCGTCCCGGTGATCTTGCACCAGGAATCCTTGGCAAAATTTGCGGTGACTGCATCGACAAACATCGAGGCGAACCGCCGCCGGAGCACGATGTCCCCGTAGCGCTGCGCCGCGGTAAACGACGGCATCGAGCGATCGCCGTCCAGATCGCCGTCGATCGGGGTGATGGTGTGCTGGTAGCCGGATCCGGCCGCCGCCGATGCGCACACGCCCAGGGCGTAGGCCAAGAGGAATGCAAAGTGCTGCGGCTGGGCCTTCTCGAAATTCGCCGACCAGTTGGCCAGCGAACCCAGGTCGTAAAGGGTATCCGGCTCCTCTTTCCCGATCGCCTCGTTTTCATTGGATTCGCGCCGGTGCTCCAGGTTGATCACGTCGCCGAGTGCGGCGAGCATCGTCGTGTCCAGCGCCTTTTCCGTGTTGATCGCCGTCTCGCGCAGGTTGGCGGATACGGCAATCAGATTGTGCGTGGCCATGTATGAGCGCGTCATGATTTATTTCCTCCCCTTTTCCGAAAGCGGAATGACAGCCGCCTTCTTGTCGTCGTCGGCCTTCGCCGGTTTTACAACCGCGGCGCGCATGGCGGGCGCGGTTGCCTTTTTGATTTCCGTGAAGCTGCCGGACATACTCGGCGGAATCTCGCTGTAAGATTTGCCGGGCTCGAACTTCCGGCCCTTGAACGGGCCTTCCACCATTGTAAATGACTCTTTCCCCTTTTTTAACTGATACATAGCGCCTCCTTATTTAATTTTCCTGAGCCTCGATCACACACAGCCTGCATTCCGCGTAATGACATAACACCCCGCCGAACATGCGGGGCTCGATGATCTCGATCTGCAGCCCGACGGTCCCTTCCAGCGGCCCCCAGTCCGGGTTTATGGTGCGACATACGCCGTTCAGGGTTTCATCGCCGTCGAATGCGTCGCCCAGGGCCTCCAGGTGGTCGTCAAAGACGATGCCCGTGGCCCCGCTGTCCTTTAGCCCCATAATCCGCCGAAATATAAATACATGGGCCTTTTCCGTTTCGCCCATTGTCGCCTGTTTTTTGGGGCGCTTTTCCCGGGCGAAGGCACAGCCGTTGATCCGCCCATCGGTATCTTTGTAGTGGTCGAGAAACTTGTTCCAATCGTTCGACCAGCGCTCGTAATCGTGAACGACGCCGATCCCCGGCACGCCCTGGAGGATGACCTTGATCTGCTCGCGAATGGCCGCCAGGCTCATGATTTATCCTCGCTCAAATGGAAGGCGATATCGAAGCCCGCCCGGTCGAAAATCTCCGTTAGTTTTCCCTGGTTTTCCACAAACGCATTTTCAAACATGTGGACGCCCGGAAAACCTTTTTTGCCAATCGAACGGCTGAACATAAACGCAATCGTTCTCGATGAAAGTGCCTTGCCGGTTTTTTTGTCGGTGATCGTTATGCCCTTGAATTCAATCCACCGTTGCAATGGGGCTATCGGGGGGGGCTTTTTGCCCGGACTGCGACCATATTCGATCACGTCGCCATACTTCATTCCGTGCCCCACGTTGCCGACGACTGCCGTCCCGTGCTGGACAACCTCGCCATAAATAGTCTTATACAGTCCCGCCTCGGAGCCGAAGACACCCTTGGGGGTCTTTAGCTTGACTTTTCTCTCCAGCATTCGGGTCGCTTCATACATGGCGGAGAGCAGGTCTTTCCGGATGATTTCCGGGGCCTTGCCGTCGAATATCGCGCCCTTCATGCTGACCGTCGCCTTCAGTTCCATTTTTTCTACTCAGTCCTCAGCACTCAGTCCTCAGCACTTGTTTTCAACGTCGATTCCGCTCCCATCGGGCGTGGGTCAACCGCTCGCCCCCGCCGGGGTATTTCATATCCAGATCGCCCACGGCCGCCGCGGCCGCTACGGTGTCTTCATCCTTCAGCCCCAGGTGGTCCCGGTAGATCTTCCGGAATGCTTTTGCCCGTGCGGCGAAGTCCCTGGATTTGCTTGTATGATCCACGCTATCGGCCTGGATGGTGCTGTCCTGATTCTGCGCGAACCAGGTCGCCAGGATCTCGCAATAGAGCGCCGCCGCCAGCGACTGGACGGCCTCCTCGTCGATCGCTTTCACCGTGCAGGCCGTGTCGGTGCAGGCGTGCAGGGCCGTGTAAGTCGCCCGGAAGGATTCCCCTGTTTCCGGCAGAACCTCCAGAAAGCGGAGATAATCGCCGGCCGGTTTGCGGTAGATCGTCCAGGCGTCGTCGTCGAGGATCTCTGCGGATTCGTTCGTGTCGTCCACCGGGAATTCCACCTGCTGAATCATCGAAAACCCGTCGGACCATTCGGCGAGAAGCGACACGGCGTAATCAAACGCTCCGGATCCCGATTCATCTTCCACGACGATCCGCGGGCGGTGCCGGGAATAGGTCTTCACTGCCTGCCCGATCGCCAGGATCTTGGCCGCCTCGCCCGGCTCGTAATCGCCTTTGACCAGACTCTCCAATGCCGTGATGTAGTCTTGTCGTGTGCTCATTAAATCACCGTCCATTCAGGAGCGCCGCGCTCCACTTTACCCCGGCGCCGACATCCGATATCCGCACCGATCGCTCCACTTTACCCCTCTTTTTAGGGGCTCTTCCTCCACTTTACCCGGCGCCGGCGTCCGGATCCGGGACGCGATCGCTCCACTTTACCCACTAATTCTTAAACACCCCCGTCACGGAAAACGTGAACGACGTCCCGCCGACGACATAGTTGATCCGCATGTAGTTGCCGAAATTCGTTATCGCTGTCCGGGTCTGGCCGATCGCCGAGATCTGGCCGACCGTCGTGTGGGTGTACCAGGTCGCGTTGTCGGGGCTGGTCTGGATCGTGATGTCCAGCGTCGAGGTGCCCGCCTCGACCGTGACATCGATGAAGATCTGCCCTTCGGTGTAGGAGGAGACATCAAATGCGGTGGACTGCGCCGTCGCCGCGGTTTTAACGCCGCTCGACAGGAGCGTGATCACCCGCGTTTTCCGGTCATCCGCCCGGGCGGGCGAGGCCGCGACGAGCTCCGCGATAAAAATAGCCGCCAATAACGCCAGGACCGCACACAAGAGGATTTTCGGCCCGCGGAGGACCAAAGACCCGTCCCCGGCAGCCGATCGCCTCACAGAGGCCGTTTTATTGATTCTCGGTATATGCATTGTCATGGCTTGGATCTCCTTTCTCTTCCGGGGACACGATGCGATCCCGCAAGGCGGGCTTCCGCATCATGTCCCCGATTCAGCCCGTTTTCGGTCTCCACGGGTCGCCCGGGAGGATGGGGACACGATGCTGCATCATGTCCCCATCCTCCTTTGTGGCCCCTGGAGGCCGGCGGAAGGTCGCCCCTCCGCCGGGTAGCACTATTTGCCCTTTCCTGGGGCGAGGCATTCGTTATGGCAATTCGTAAACCTCGGCCACGTCGGCCGCAAGCGTGGTGTAGAAGCCCCATTTCGCGTTGGCGATCGTCCCACCGGTCTGCCCGGTGACCTTGAACGTCAGGACCTGGCCGGAGCCGTTGTTTACCGTATAGGTCTTCCCCGGGATCGCCGCCGGCAGGAGGGCGTCCACCGCGCCGTTGGCGTTGGTTGCCGTCACGAACCCGCACTGCGCCTCGGCGGCGGTGAGCGTCCAGGCCACCGCCGCACCGCCGTAATCGTGTGTCGCCGTGCAATTAAGATTCACCGTCCCCGTGGCGTTTGGAATGGTCACGGTCCGATCCGCCGTAGGATCGGTGACGGTGAGCGTCGTTTCAAAGCCATCAGCGCCCGATGAACCGCCGAAGGCCAGGCCGTTGGAGACGCCCCATACGGAGTTGGCCACGTCGACGTTGTTTGTCGTCAGCGTGCTGATCATCACCGCGGCATCATTGAGCACCGGCATCGAGAGGATCTTGTCGGCCGCGGGGTCGCCCTGCGGCTTCAACTGCAATTCAAACCCGTCGCCGCCCGTTACGCCGCCGAATGCCAACCCGTTGGAAACGCCCCAGACGGAGTTGGCCACGTCGACGTCGTTGGTCGCAAGCGAGCTGATCATCACCGTCGCGTCGGTCTTGACCGGGATCTTGACGATCTTGTCCGCGGTTGGATCGTCCAACGGCTTCACCCGCAGCTCGAACCCGTCGCCGCCCGTTGCTCCGCCGAAGGCCAGGCCGTTGGATATTCCCCAAATGCTATCGGCTACATCCGGGGCATTGGTGGCCAGCGTGGAGAGCATCACCGTGCCGTCCGCGTCCGCAATGGTAACCGTACGGTCCGCCGTCGGATCCGCGACGGCGATCGACGTCTCAAATTCGTTCGCCGTCGCCCCCTCAAATACCAGCGGCGTCGCGCCGGAAAGCGTGCCCAGGACCGTCAGCGAGGAACTGTCAAAATAGTTTTGGAAGTTGACCAAATAGGTTGTGGTGTTAATCGCCTGGCCGACCTGCTGGCTATAGGACGGGGCCGACTGGGTGATCGCGCCGGCGGTCTCCGAGAGATACCCGGGGCCGCCTTCGCTGAGGGTTGTCCAGCCTGAGAGGGTTCCGATTACAATAATTTCCACCGTCGCGCCGGTCGCCCCGCCCTTGCCGATGATCCCGATCGCGGGCCGGAGGGCGGCATCGTTGGCGTCGGCTTTGTAGGCTAAACCATCCGAATCCTTGAGCATGACCACGTTGCCCGTGGCCAGGGTTTCCGCAGCCACCGCCTGAAACCGCAAGATGGTCTGCTTGACGCTGTAGGCCGCAAAGGCGCTTGTCGATGCGAAAGCCAGCATGACAAAGAGCACGAGTGCGGCTGTGAATTTCTGACCTATATTTCTCCTCATTGTATAACCTCCTGTTTTAATTTTCGTTTCGTCCGGCTATTCAGAAGCCTATTTTTATTTCCCGGTGATGGGGACACGATGCGATCCCGCAAGGCGGGCTTCCGCATCATGTCCCCGATCCGTTTAGCCCGCGACGACCGACTTGTCGAAGCCGCGGTAGTCCGCGATTTCCCACTCATACTCATGCCGCTGTTTGTACTGGATTTTGTCCGCTACAAACATCTGGCCGACGAGCGGGTTGTCCGCCACGAAAAGCTCCGGAACTTCCTGGCCGTTGAGGAACGCGACCTCCAGGAGCTCCACCTCCGCCGGGCTGCAGATCAGACCCCAGTCGGTGGTATCCGTGGCGAGCTTGCTCACGATGATGTTCTCGTGATTCTGGCCAAAACGCCCCGCGTGGGGGTTCGGCGCAGCCGCGCCCGGCCAGGTGGAGTTGAGCAGCTTCGCCGTCTCCAACAGGGCGCGGGGCACCCAGATCTTCGCGGGCTCCAGGCAGAGCTTTTCGGCGCTGTCTTTCTCGGTCTGGTTGAACATGGCCACCAGCCGGTTGGTCAGCGTCGTCACTCCGGTTGCGTCGGCGGTAAGGGCCACCGTGCCGAGGTTCCCGTGGGTGTTGTCGAACAGCGCCGTGCTGTCGCCCTTATACGTGGCGTTGCTGATGATTTTCGCCCAGCCGCGCCGTGCGAAGGTGCGCTTTGCCGCCCGGCCCAGCCGGGAGACCAGCACCTGGACGGTCTTCAGGTCGTCGTTTACGATGACCTTCCGGTTGACCGTCAGGATGATGCCCTTCTGGTTCAGCGCGTAGGTGATCTCTTCGTCGGTCGCCATCGTGACTTCCGCATAGTCTCCGGATTCGGGATCGACGTCCGGCAGATCGCCGAAGTAACCGACGTTGATGGATTCCATCGTTTTGAAATCCTTGGCGTTGCGCTTGTAGCTGATCAGGGACTGCTCGCCGTAATCGACGGCGCGATAATCCTGAATCAGCCTCCGGTACATCGAATTTCCGAGGACGTATGAGAAGGAAACGGAGCTGTAGGCTGCCGGCATCCGCAACATTTGCATCATCGCCTCGCCCATTTTTATCCCGTTCTCGGAGGGTATGCCCCGCACGTCGGTGTCGCCGGTGAGGCGCACATACGCGGAGCGAAGCGAAGTCAATGCCGGAACATCTTTGAACTTCGCGTCCACTTCGACGCCCATGAGCTTGTCGAAGGCCGCCTGGAGCTTTTCGGGCTCCTCCGCCCCGATCCGGACGCTCCCTGCGCCGGTGACGATCCCGGAACCCGTGAGCTTGTCGAGGTATTCCTTCTCGTCCTTCACGGCCGCCTGCAGCGCCGTGATCTCGAAGACCTTGCCGTCAAAATGCTTCCGGATCCGGGCCTGGGAAAGCTCCGGCAGGCCGCTTTCGCGCAGCTCGTCTTTCAGGGTGAGCCCGCACGCGGTAATCCTGGACTGCTCCAGGAGCGCCCGCATCTCCGTCCCTGCCGCGTCGCCCGCGCCCGCAACGGCCGCCCGCACCACCGCCTGGATGCGCGTGTCGAGGTCCTTCGGGTCCTCGGCGCCGGCCGCCAGCAGGGTGATCACCTCGTCTTCGGTGATCGTCTTGTCAATGATCTTTGCCTCGATGGCCGCGTAAGCACTGGCGCTTTTTGCCTTCAAGGCTGCCAAAAGTTTTTGCAACATACCGTCCTCCTCCTTCCGGCCCGCCTCATAGGCAGCGGCCATTCTCAGGATCTTGCCCCCCGCGATCGGGTCATAGACAACGTCCACGCTGTCCACCTTGACAATTTTTTCCACTCTCTTCGGGTTTGTGCCCGGCTTCGTGCTCGCCAGCACGTCGTGAGAGAGCCCCACGATGTCTTGTTTTCCATGAGCCCAGGCGTCGCTGATCATGTCCTTCAGCCAGTTGGCGCTTTTGAGGATGTTGAGCGTGCCCTCCAGCCCCGTCGCGTTTACCGCAACGTCGGACATCCAGCCCACCAGATCCCGGACGGACTTCCCGTAAGGATTCGCCGGGTTGTCATGCTGCGCCTGGGATAACGCAAACACCCGGGAGCCCTCGTAAAGGGGCGCGGCCGCCTTCAGCACGTCGAGCGAATAATCGGCGATGCGCTGCTTGTCGATCCCGGCTTCGTTGATCTGCACCCGCCACCGGGATCCATAATCCGGGTCGGTCTCTGCGCCCACCGCGGCGGACAATCGAGCCGCCTGGACCTTGATCAAATCAAGCTGATCAAGGTTTTCCTCTTCGCCGGCTGCCAGGAGCCGTGTCAGCCGCCCTTGTCGCTCTCCGCGAGCAGGTCATCGAGTTTGAGCGCCCGCTCCACCGGGATGTATTTCTTCTTTCCGTCATCGCCCTTGATGACTTTCGACGTCCGGTAAACCAATCCTTCCAGTTGTTTCTGTTCCACTTTCGCCATGACTTTCGTTCCTCCTTTTCGTTTGTGGTGGCGGGGACACGATGCGATCCCGCCGGGCGGGCTTCCGCATCATGTCCCCGAATTTTCACCAGTTGGCGTGAAACGGCACGTGGTCGCAGCCGCAATTGATCGTCTCCTCGATGGGCGCGCCGGGATCCCTGGGGAACATCATCAGCACCCCGCCGACGCGAAACGGCTCACCGACCGGCACATGCTGCCCGTCGATCGCCACATGGGTTGGCCGCGCCTTCATCGGGTGCCCCGCGTGAACCCACTGCTTTTCCAGGCCCGGCACGTGCCCGGCCGCCTCCTCCATCCGGAGCTGGGTCGCCTGAGAAAAAGCCCGGCCCATCTCCGTTTTCGTGATCACTTCCGCGCGCTGGGCGATC
>JAPLJX010000235.1 GCA_026388375.1 Deltaproteobacteria bacterium | reverse complement strand
GTACAGCCAGCCGAAACGGAATAACCGGTCTCTTTTGCGTTTCTGATTTTACCATGTCTGCGGGCAGCTTGCTAAAGGTTACTTTGACTGCCGGAGGGAAAACATCCAGAGAAAATTCCCGCCAAGAAAAATGCCGCCCACCGTCAATCCGGCAGTTTTTAGCGTAAGGCCGGTGAAGTGGAATCCTTCCCGGAATAGCGAAGCGGGGACGACCCAGAGGGCGCCCCTGTCGAAACCGTAAATCGCCAAGAGGATAATGACAAGAATGGTCTGTCCCATCAGGAAGAGCGAATAGGAAAAAGCGTTCCTCCTCCACAAGGTAAAAACCGGGCACAGCAATGTGGCCGCCGGAATCAACAAGCCTGCATTCACGCGCATTTCCAGCCAGACCCAGGAGCTCGCCGGCACGGCAAGAATGAGGCCCAAGGTAAACCCGACCAGGACCGCCCTGAAGATGAGGGAGAAACCCTTGCCTGGTCCCGCGCAAAGACTTGGTGGTTTTTCGACAGCATGCATCATCGATACCGGCCGGATAGATCGTCTATTTTTTTGCCCTTACGTTAATCACCACCAGCGATCCATCGGGAGGCAATATCTTGTCGTTTCCCTTGAAAATGCGCTGCGTTTTTCCACCGCTCCCATCATATAATTGGCGTTACTGGTGATACCCACGGGGCAACTGTCGAGGCAGAGCAGGCATCCGGTCTTGAACTGCAACGCGTTTTTCAGATTGCCGCCGAAGCGTATCTGGAGGGGTTTCTTGTTGCTGTCCGTAATAACCTCATCCAAGGCATATTCCTTTTGGGCGCCTTCCCAGGCAATCGTTACCTCCAGCAGGTCTCCTTGAACAAACGTCTTTTCCGCATTCTCCTTCGTCATGTTGTTCCCCGCCTTGAGACCCAGTTTCATCAGGGCATCATAAAAATCCTGATGCGTCGCGTAACTGCGGAAGACGGACTTCTCGCCGTTCGAACCCCCGGAAAAAACAACGCCGTGCCTGGTCGTTTGATAAAAATATTTGCCGTTCACCTGGGCCAGGACGGAGACGCTCTTTTCCTTCATATCCACCGTAATCGGTTTCTCCTTCGTCAGAGCAATCTTTGCGGACCCGGGATCGGCCGGCACCGCTCCGGGAATGACCACGCTGAAAGACAGACTCAGAATTACGAACAGGATCATTATTTTTTTCATTTGCTTTACCTCCCTATTCTTGTCGATTATCGGCACGCCGCAGCGCGGCAAAATCCTATAGTGGATCGCGGATGCCTTTCTTTTTCTTGTAGCGCCTGTACAGTAACGGGAGCAAACTGACCAGGATCAATAGCCCCAGGCCCGCTACGAAGGTAAGCGATATCTTCCCTTTGAGCAGGTCGAGCAGGGAACTGGAAAAAACGATGAAGGCGATGCAGGCGGGAAGCATGCAGAAGAACGTGGCCACGGTGTAGTGAACGAACTTGATTCGGGTAAGACCGAAGGCGTAATTGAGAAGATTAAAGGGAAAAAGAGGGATGAGCCGGGTAAAGGCCACTACCTTCCAGCCGTGTTTCTCGACACCCTGATCGAGGCGGCGCCATTTCGGACTCCGCAATTTTCTTTCCACCCAGTCGCGGGCAATATATCTGGCCACGAGAAAGGCGATGCAGGCGCCGATCGTGGCGCCGGTGATCGTGTAAACCACACCCCAGAAAGGGCCGAAAAGAATGCCCCCCGCAAGGGTAATGGGCAGTCCGGGCAGCAGAAGCAATGGCGCCACCGCATAGATCAACATGTAGATAAACGGCGCCAGTCCGCCGTAATCCGCTATCCATTGGCGGAGCGTCTCCTGTTCCAGATACCGCGCGATCCCCGTAATTCTGAAGGCGAGAATAACCGCCACGATCAAGACCACAAGCAGGATGCGCTGCACCATGCCTTTTTTCTTGTCCCCTCCGCCATCCGTGCCGCCGCCCGTAAAGGTTCTTTCACGCGTGATCGGGGCGGAGATCCGCTGTTTTAACTTCCTTTTCAGTTTCATACGGTTCAGATACGTAAAGGGCGCTGTCGCAATCCTGACCTTCCCGGCCATCGTTTTCTCCGGTTCCCACAAAAGATCGACGATGTGGCTCGTGGGCGTTATGCCGTCCAGGTGGTTCGTGCATCCCGCGCAATAGGTAATCATCCTCCTGCCGGCAGCCTCGTCTTTCCGCACCTCTTTCCACTTCGCCGCCAGATCGGGCGACAGACAGGCGACGAATCCCCTTTCGCCGCAACAGAGGGTATTCTCGCCGTGATGGGGCATCTCTTCGACCGTTAAGCCCTGTTTCGCCGCCAGGTTCCGGACCGCGGCCTGAACGGCGGGGGAAAAGCGCACAGGACAGGGATCATGGATCGTCACCGTGCCCCGCACCTTTTCCTTAACCGGCAACGGGTGCTCATCCATGATTTCATAAATGGTGCCGATCGCCAATTCCTCCCCGTAGACTCTGAATATCCGGTGGCAGTTGGGGCAGGCAACGATGACCTTTTTGACGCCGCTTTGGACGAGAAAATCCTTCATCTCCCGGAACATGACCCGGAAAAATTCCTCGCGGCCCAGATCGTGGGAGATTTTCAGGCAGCAATCGAGGACGATGCCGAGGGTGGGAATGTATTGTTTCAGATGGTCGTAGATGCTGAGTGTTGTTTCCGGGCGCGTACCGGCGAGGGCGCAGCCGGGGAAGAAGACGGTGTCGCAGTTCTCGGGAAGGGCGTAATAGGTGAAACGCCGTGAAGTGCCATGTTTCTCATAGGCGAGGAGACCCGCATGTTCCTGATAATCGAGGGGATCGCGCCGCATCTTTTCCCGACGCATCTCCAGAAAGAGATCAGCGGGATCGAGTTTTACGGGGCAAACGACCGCGCATAACCGACAGAGACTGCATTCGAAAGGGAAGGATTGAAAAACGTTATCGGAAGGATCGTAGGACGTGGCCACCTCACCGGGAGTTCCGTACTTCCGGAGAAAGGCGCAATCCTGCTGACAGGCGCCACAGCGGGTGCACTTCTCCGCCATCTCGCCGGTAAGGCGAGCCAAGGTTGAACCTGGGTTATGATGCAAGTCAACGACTTGCAAATGATACGGTGTCTCCAAAATAATCCTTTCGGAATTATTTCGTCAGCAGCAGTAATAAAAGGGGTTCCGACCGAACCGCCGTCCCGCCGAACATCACGCCGGGATTCAGCAGATCAAATCCTGACGGGCCTCCTAATGGGCCAACGATGTTGAGCCATGTGCTCCCCCGATGACTGTGAAATAGAGATACATCACCAAACCTATCCTTCGCGCAATGCTCGGCCTGTAACGAATAATTGCGAGCATGTCAAATTATTTTTATAAAGGGTGCCATTATATCGGGAGGTCAACAATGGGTTTCTACCCCTTCAACATTTTTGCCAGCAGCGGGTCGATAAAACGTTGCCCTCCTACAATCATCCCCGCTTCGTCCAAGAGAATCATGGCAGGCACGCCCCGGATGCCATACATCTCCGAGACCGCCCCATTTTCATCAAGTAACAGCCGGTAGGGAAGTTCGTGTTTGTCCGCATAGCGGGAAACCTTATCCCGGGATTCCTGAATGTCTATGTTGACCATGATCAGTCCCTTCTTGGCATATCGGGCATAAATATCCTTCAGATGCGGGATTTCTTCGCGACAGGAGGGACACCAGGTCGTGCCGAAAATCAACAGCACCGGTTTCCCCCGTTGTTCGTTCAGGCTGAATTTCCCGCCTTGTATATCTTTCAGAATAAAATCAGGCGCCTTATTTTCTCGAACATCTTTTGCCTCTGCAGCACCTCGCTGAGCGAACCACTCCGGCATGGCAAAAACGACAAAAAGCGCTATGACTGCAACTGCAATCCCGAATATTAATACCCTGTATTTCCCCATCATATCTTCTCCTGTCCCAGATAGATCAAGCCTCCAGATCCTTTTTCATCTTCTCAAACTCGTCCTTCGTCATCTCCCCTTTGGCATAGCGTTTCTTCATTTCTTGGCTTCTTCGATCATTGCTTTGTACTCTTCAGGCTTTCCAGAACCACTGCGTGATGTTATTTGGTTGCCGTTAGAATCAGCAATGACGACAAATGGCAATATATTGCCGCTTACCGTAAAATGCGCCTCAAACTGTTTACGCACTTTCTCGTTGTCATAATCCAAATCAACATAAATGAAATCGTCTATACTTACCGTTCCTTCCTTGATATACGATTTAAGCGCTTGACAGTGGCCACATGTTTCTCTTCCCAATTGTATGAATAGCGGTTTCCCAACGGCCTTTGCTTTTTCCAAAGAAGTTTCTAAATCACTGTTAGCCGCCGGTGCGCTTAACGCAACACTCTTCGTGGCGCCGAGGATCTTCTCGATCAGCGGAATGTTCGCACCGTTGACGATCTGTCCGTCGATGAGAAAAAGGGGCGTGCCGATACTAGCGCCCCCGACCTTCTCACCGATCTCCTTGTGGGTCTTGACTAATTCAGCCGCCGCGGCGTCATCGCAGGGCGTGAATTTCATGTCATCGAGTTTGCCGGTCATCGCCTCCTCATACGCCTTGGCCCGATCTTTTGCGCAGAGAATGTAAGGGACCTTTGCCTCGGCG
>JAPLJX010000352.1 GCA_026388375.1 Deltaproteobacteria bacterium | reverse complement strand
CTTTAATCGGCAACCAGGTCGAGGCGGGTGTGAAAGCATCCGCCCTTTTTATTTTCAAGAAGCGGGACAGGAGCGGGACAAAATGACCCGCTGGGGTTTGACGCTGGGGGGTTCTTTTTGTCATTCGCGTGGGGGATAGTGTGGGGGACGGCGTGAGAAGGCAAAGAAAAAGGGGGCGGAATTTCTTCCTAACCCCCTGTTTTCATTCTGGCGGGGTCGAGGGGACTTGAACCCCTGGCCTCCGGCGTGACAGGCCGGCGTTATAACCAACTTAACTACGACCCCGTATGCAATTTATTCCCTGTTGAAACCCGATTTCCAAGCTCCCCATGGTGCAAACCGGGGCAACTTCAGGATTTCGCTATTTCCATGGTAGGCGGAACAGGACTTGAACCTGTGACATCCACGGTGTAAGCGTGGCGCTCTCCCAACTGAGCTACCCGCCCGCATTACCCCTCTTTGCGGCGGTATCTAACAACGATTCCACCGGTTGTCAAGGATTAAGTTCAATCGTTACCGTTCATGCTACGAGGCTTGTAACGGAAAGGGTATCCTGTCCACGGAATCAGCGGCGGGCGCCATCGCCTCCCCGATTTGTTCCACCCGATCACCCTCTCCCTCTGCCGGCAGCAGGGCGGCCTTCAGGACCTCATCGACATTCTCCACGAGAATGATTTCGAGGTTCTTCAGCACATTGGCCGGGACCTCCGCCAGATCCTTTTCGTTGTCCTTGGGGATGATCACGGTCCGGATATTCCCCCGATGCGCGGCCAACAGCTTCTCCTTCAATCCTCCGATTGGCAGCACCCGGCCCCGCAGCGTGATCTCGCCCGTCATCGCCAGATCCCCCCTGACCTTCCGGCGGATGAACGCGGAGGCGATGGAGGTTGCCATCGCAATGCCGGCGGAGGGCCCGTCCTTCGGAATCGCCCCTTCCGGCACATGGACGTGAATGTCCGTCTCCTTGTAGAAACCTTCCGGCAGTCCGAATTTTTCCGCCCGGGCGCGGACGTACGTCAGCGCCGCCTGTGCCGATTCCTGCATGACATCGCCCAACTTTCCTGTCAGGGTCATCTTGCCGGTCCCCTTCATGATCGAGGTCTCGATGACCAGCAACTCCCCGCCGACCTCGGTCCAGGCAAGACCGATCGTCAGGCCGATTTGATCCCGCCCTTCGGTTTCACCATGACGGAATTTCGGCACGCCCAGATGCCCCTGAACCGACCTGGAGGAGATTCGGATACATCCTTTTGCGCCGTCGGTCACGATCTTCCGGGCGACCTTCCGGCATATCGACGCGATTTCGCGCTCCAGATTCCGGACCCCCGCTTCCCGGGTGTATTGACGGATGATCGTGAGCAGCGCCCCGTCCGTAAAAACCACGTCGTTTTTCTTCAGCCCGTTCGCCTCCATCTCCTTGAATACAAGGAACTGCTTGGCGATATTGAGCTTTTCCGGCTCCGTATATCCGGCCAGGCGGATCACCTCCATCCGGTCCTGAAGCGGCGCGGGGATGGTCTGCAAGACATTGGCCGTGGTGATGAACATGATATCGGAAAGGTCATAATCGACCTCAAGATAGTTGTCGTTAAAGGCAATGTTCTGCTCCGGATCGAGCACCTCTAACAGCGCGGACGAGGGATCCCCCCGGAAATCGGAACTCACCTTGTCCACCTCGTCCAGACAGAAAACAGGGTTGTTCGTCCCGGCCTTCTTGAGCAACTGGATGATCTTCCCCGGCATGGCGCCGATGTAGGTCCGCCGGTGTCCCCGGATCTCCGCTTCATCCCGGACGCCGCCCAGACTAAGCCGAACGAATTTCCGATTGGTTGCACGGGCCACGGATTTAGCGATGGAGGTTTTCCCGACGCCCGGCGGACCAACGAGACAGAGGATCGAACCCTTGTTCTTCTTGACGAGGGTTTGAACGGCCAGATATTCAATGATCCTCTCCTTGACCTGTTTGAG
>JAPLJX010000043.1 GCA_026388375.1 Deltaproteobacteria bacterium | reverse complement strand
CCGGTACTGGATGGCCTCGGCGACGTGCGAGGAGCGGAGGGGGCCGCCGCCATCCAGATCGGCGATTGTGCGGGCGACCTTCAGTATCCTGGTATAGGCGCGGGCGCTCAGGCCAAGCCGATCTATGGCCATTTCGATGAGTTGCCGCGACTCCTCGTCGAGCGGGCAGGCGGCGCGGACCTGGCGATCGGTCATGCGGGCGTTGAAGAGGGTCTCGTCTCCGGCGAAGCGGTTTTTCTGGATGGTTCGCGCCTGCTCGACCCGCGCCTTGATCGCAGCGGAAGATTCTCCGGTCTCCTGTCCCGTCAGATCGCGGTAGCGGACGGAGGGGGCCTCGATATGGATGTCGATCCGGTCCATCAGCGGGCCGGAGATCTTCCCCTGATACTGGCGAATCTGCTGGGGCGTGCAGCGGCAGGGGCGGCTCCGGTCGCCTAAAAATCCGCAGTTGCATAGATGCGGCGACCTTTACCCACTTTTTTCTGAGTCTGACTATCCCTCGCATCCAGGTTCAACAAGAGGGATATCCGCAATTCCCAAAGAGCATTGGCGAGCACATCCGGAAACGGAGAATGGATCTCGGGCTTCTGCAAAGGAATGTCGCAGAGATGATCGGTGTCTCCGAATGTACCATCTATAACTGGGAAAAGGGGGGAAGTCAACCTGTAACCAAGCACATGCCGAGGATCATCGATTTCTTGGGGTATGTTCCTTTTGAGTGTCCTGAAGATATCCTGGGAAGGCTTGATTATTTCAAAAGGATCAAAGGACTGACGCTTGACGGGTTGGGGTCATTCATGGACCGGGATCCTGAGCAGCTATCGGATTGGTTAAGATATCATAAGAGACCGTGCCGGCGGAACCTGGAGAGCATAAATCAGTTTCTCGCAAAGCATGGCTTGGGGGTAGGGGATCAGAGTATAATGCAGGACAAGCTCTGTGAGGGCGGCAGGGCAAGAATCACGATATCTGGTTGAAAGGTGCTGATTTTTAGCGTGATCATTTCACTTTGATGTGGTATTTGTTCCTTCCTTGTTTATTCCAGTCAAGATTATTTTCATCTTTTTTTATGTTTCAAGGCTTTTTTCATAGGCGGTCTCCCCATCATGAAGAGGACATCCTACCCAACCCTTGTGATTTGAAAGTCGTCTGAGACGCTTTTACCTTGCTCAATTGAGGTTAGGATGGTGACGGGGAGTTATGTATTCTGAAGTAGGAGGTCGCTATGCGCCTCAATGGAAGAAAACGATAATCTCCCCGCCTATGTAATAATACCTTATGCAGCCTTTTTTATCATCTGCCTTTTCATGGACTCAAAGTTGACTGAATATTCGCTGTCATCCCTTACAATCGCATAGAGGATTCCCAAAAGCTTCCGGGAAACCGCAACGAGGGCCATCATCCTTTTCATGCCCCTGTCGGTCAGTCTTGTGTAATAATCATGCAGGATGCCATTTTTTCTTATGGTCTGGATTGCTGCATAGTAGAGGATCTTCCGGAGCAGACTCCGCCCTCTTTTTGAGATCCTCCGCTGTCCTTTTCTTTTGCCGGAGCTTATCTCGAAGAGGTCGAGACCGGCCAGCTTCATGATCTCTGACCGCGTCCCGAATTTCTTAAAATCTCCTATCTCTCCGATGATACCGGCCACGGATACTACGCCAAGCCCTTTTATGGAAAGCAACTTTGAACTATAGAGCATCCTCCCGAGAGTGATCTCCATCTCGCCCTCTATCTCGGCAATTAGGTTTCGTAGCATCTCCAATTGAACGAGGATATGCCTTATGTCCATCGAGAGACCAGAAACGCCCTCCCTGATACCGACAGTATTCGTGGCAAGATTGATCAGCATTTCCGCATGATGTTCTCTAAATTTCCCCCTGCTCCGCTTCCTCATTTCTTCGCCAAGGGCATGCTTGTCCAAAACGCTTATGGCCTCCGGCATAGGATAGCTATTGAGAAGGTAGAGTGGTGTCTTGCATTTTATATCTTTTATCACGGTCATGAACTCGGGAAACAACAGAAAGACCAATTGCTGCAACTGATTCACAAGGGCGGTCCGCTCCCTTACGTGCCTCTCCCGCGAATTGTTCAGCCGCCGTAAATATGCCGCGTCACCTTCCGGGATGACGATGCTCAGCGCATGACCCCACCGTATGATATCCGCAATCACCCGCGGATCCTTCTCATCGGTTTTTAAAGGAGAATTGTCGTTTATCTCCTTTACCCTCTTTGTGTGCATGGGATTGACCTGCACAATCCTGACCGGCTTGTTCATCAGGTAATGAAGCATCGGCTCCCCATATGGTCCGGTTGATTCATAGCCGACAATCACCTCGTTACATTTAAATCTGTTTTTGCTCGTGATAATCATGCCCCAGAGCGTATCCAACCCCTCCCTGGTATTTGCAAACTTGAAAGTCTTCGTACTCCTCCCGTCTGGAGTGGTGCAATATCCTCGATTCATCTCCATTCCTATGTCCACGGCTACGATCAACGCGTCCTCCTTTACAACCTTCACTTTCCCGGTATCTGCTTTCTTCATGACCATATCCCTCCCTGATTTCCGTTCACCTGGAAAAACAATTTTGCAGCGGAAGGATATAATGGATCTGGACAAATCCCTCAATCCTGAACTACAATATAGCAAGCTGAAGTCAGTAAAACGTCGCCCTTGAAGAAAATGCTTGATTTCGATGCGTAATGATCACCTCTGCCGGGACCCCGAATACACATGGGATTGATACGTACAGTCATAACGCATTGTGAAAAAGAGACGTGAGGGGGAGGTCTGTCTGAATGGTGCTAAACAATGCCTTCTTACCGGATGACTCTACAAAAAGATGAGCTGATTTCTCAAAAGGGCGACCGCTGTTTCACTTCCCTTGACCAACCGCATCGCCAGCCCCTGTTTTTCGATGCCAGTTGCCTCATTGAAAAATGTTACCGAAGAGGTTGTGTTGGAAGGTAACCTTGACTCATAAAAGATGTTACCCGGGTTTGTTGTTTATGGAGAAGATCTTTTTCATCTTTT
>JAPLJX010000464.1 GCA_026388375.1 Deltaproteobacteria bacterium | reverse complement strand
GGGCCATTCTTCCGCCGGGCACCCTCAGCCGGATGGAAAACAGGTCTTTCCCCAGCTCCTTGATAAACCCGCCCGCCTTGAGTTGATTTAAATCGATACAGAACTTTTCTGATTGTTCTGTCATCACAGTCTCTCCATTTTAAAAAAATCTTCAGTCATAGATGATTCTCAGCTCCTCGGAACCGACCTTTTTATCGGCGATCCTGAAAGAGCGGACTTCCGGTGCGGACGGCTCGGCCAACGAAACGATCACATACGAAATGTCGGGCGTCAATGCAAGCCGGATGTCCTCGTCCGAAAGCCTGGCGGGCGTTTCCGGGTGCGAATGATAGACGGCCAGCATCTCCAGTTCCTGCGAGCGCAACGCCTTTACGACCGAAAACTGCTCACGCGGGTCCATCATGAAATGGTCGCGACTGGCGTCGGTATTGGTCATGGGATAGATCGCCGAAACGATATTTCCTTTTCCTCCGAGAATCCCGCAGACTTCAAAAGGAAATCCTTCGCGCGCCCGACCGATGATCCGTTCATAAATAGACTTGGCCATCTGTAGCATGCTCATTTCTTCTCCAAATCGCAGTGCGTAACCGCATCAACCTCATCCTTCAGTTCCTTTATGGATGGCGTCTCTCCGCACAGGGGACATTTCGGATTCTTTTTGATCTGAATTACATCAAAACTCATCTGCAGCGCATTATAGATCAGAAGTCTTCCCGTAAGCAGGTCCCCTTTCCCCAAGAGAAACTTGATCGCTTCGGTGGCCTGGATAAGGCCGAGCACGCCGGGCAAGACCCCGATCATCCCGGCCTGGGAGCAGGTGGGAATGGCGTCCTTCGGCGGCGGGCTGGGAAAGATACAGCGATAGCAGGCGGACCCGTCGAACCGGAGTATTCCCGCGTGGGAATAAGGTATCCCGGCCAGGACGCAGGCATCGTTGATGAGAAACTTGGCGGCGAAATTGTCCGTGCCGTCGATCACAAAATCGTAGCCTCTTATAATTCCCATGATATTGTCCGCATGGGCCCACTCCTCATAGGTATTGACCTTGATCCCCGGATTGATCGCCACCATCTTTTCCCTTGCCGAAACCACCTTCGCCTTGCCGATGTCCGGGGTAAAATGGATCACTTGCCGCTGAAGATTCGTGAGATCCACAACATCGGCATCGACAAGGCCGATCGTACCGACTCCGGCCGCCGCCAGATAAAGGGCGGCGGGCGCACCCAGGCCGCCCGCACCGATAATCAGCACCCGGCCGTCCAGAAGTCTCTGCTGCCCTTTTCCGCCGACCTCCTTCAAGGCGATGTGACGCTGGTATCTTTCGATCTGTTCTTCCGTCAGCATGATCCCCTGCCTCCGCCCATGAAATAGAGAAATTCAATTTCGTCGCCATCCCGGACCACAACCCTGTCGAAGTCGCTCCGTTCCAGGATGTCGCCGTTGAGCTCGACCGTCACATACAAAGGATCTTCCACGTTCAATTCATCCAGAAGTCCGGAAATGGAGAGTGACTCTTTATCGGCGATAACCGCCTTTTTGCCGTTTACGGTAAGATTCATCTTTTTCTCCTTCATGATCAGCCTACGCTTCGCCCAGCGCCTTGGCGAAGTCTTCAATGATATCATCCTATTAAGTTATGCTGAAACGTTATTCACTACAATGTCCATTGGAATAGTAGATAATACATCAAAAGTACTTTGTCAAGGAAAATTTTTTATTCGACGCTGTTTACCATATGCTTTCTCAATCCCTTCCGATTCGCAGAAGGGCAAAAGTGTCTCGCATCCTTTTTCCCGGCCCCGTAAACGTCAACGATTCGCCGCCGATAACCTCTTTCCGAATCAGACAGGTCTTGAGATCATCCTGGCTGTAAGCCGGGATCAGCTCCCCGATCTTCTGCTCCGTCACCGGATCGAGATCGCCTGCAGCCAGGGCTGTTGGTCCCCGGAAATTCATCGGCGTGAAGACGACATCCCCCGGAACAGCCAGGGCAAGGAGTCGTTCATTCTCCTCCTGAGACTTTCCCAGAACGACCCGAAGGAAGGGACTCAGGCGGAAATGGCGTCCGATGTTCAGCAGAACAAGATCCCGATGGGCATAGCCGGGAACATGGGCAAAGAGATCCCGGAGGCGGCCGGCGATATCCGGATCGGTGAGAAGGCAGCCCCCCGCCGGACAGGGGTAATCCCGGACGCCGAGATCTTCCGCCAGGGTGATCTGCTCTTTCCGCGACCGGCCCGAGATGGCCAGGAGACGGCCCCGGTCCACGATCCCCTTTTCTTCCGGAAGGGTCGGCGGAAAATGGTGCGCCGAAAGGGGGCGGAGAATGCGCCCTGCAAGTCCGCTCTCCCTCTCGATGATCTCTATGGCCTGCCGGTGCTGAGACATGGGGCGCTGGCCCAACACCTCGCCGGTGATCACGAACGAGGCGCCGATTTCGTCCATCATCCCGGCGACCTTCCGCAGCATGTAAATCCGGCAGTCGATGCAGGGATTCATCCCCCGGCCGTAACCGTGGGAGGCTTTCTCGACGATCCGCATATAATCCATCCCCTTCACGATCACCCGGATCGGCACCCCGAATTCCGCGGCTACCCTGCGGGCCTGATGCTGGCAGCCGGCCTTGCGCGAGCTGCAGTTGCAGAATGGGCTTGTAAAATGGATCGCCGTAAGTTCGATCCCCTGCTCGACCATCATCTTTACGGCCAGCGTACTGTCCAACCCGC
>JAPLJX010000468.1 GCA_026388375.1 Deltaproteobacteria bacterium | reverse complement strand
AAAACTCATCGCCAAAGAAAGAATCGGCTCTAAAACCATCAAACACCATGATCCGCCTAAAACCCCTTACCAGAGAATCATGGAATCTCCTCATATCCAGGAATCCGTCAAGCTCTCCCTCTCCAAACAACTTGAAAAACTCAATCCTTTTCTGCTAAGGAAAATCATGGATAAAAAGATGAAAAAGATCTTCTCCATAAACAACAAACCCGGGTAACATCTTTTATGAGTCAAGGTTACCTTCCAACACAACCTCTTCGGTAACATTTTTCAATGAGGCAACTGGCGGTTAGGTCGTTATTTTGATCTCATATACCCCGGCCAAACAAGACTTTTCTCATCAACAACCAGAAGCTCCTGCTCGCGAAGTTTGCTCAAGTCACGCTGTTTGGTCTTGTCGCCAAGTTTGGCATAGAGCGCCTCATGCCAGGGTGCGCGACGCAGTTCGTCTATCAGCAGTGGTTTGCCGCGCTCCATCACTTGGGTCAGAATGGCATATTGGCGCAGATTGATTTCCTTTATGTCTCGCAAATGTTTGATGCGTGTTTCAAACAACAGCAATCTCACCATAGCGTTTACCCGGTCATGGAGGCGATTAATGCCGGCCAGCATCCCTTCGAGATGAAACAGCGCAAAAGGGGTGTTCGGGTATGCCATTTTTTTATCTGCCTGTTTGCGGCAAAGATTGAATAGCGTGAAATACTGGTCGATCTGCTCCATGTAGTAGCGGGCCATGGCGAAAGGAGCATAGCGGAAGCCGGCGCCATGAAGCACAGATGCTTCGAGCACTCGCCCGACGCGGCCATTGCCATCCCAGAAAGGATGAATCAATTCAAAATAGTAGTGCATCAGTGGTGCTCGCATCAGAGCCGGTATTTCAGCGGTGGCCAGTTCATTATGCCATATCACCATCTGATTAAGTAAAAGCTCAATGTCGCCTCCATACTGCGGCGGCTTATAACGGCCGCCATGCGCAGTATCGCCTACGTGGGTCACGATGTTTTTGCGGTTACTCCGTATCAGCCCGGGCTGATTGTACTTGTGGGAAATGCCATCGGTAATGGCGGCATGGATCTGTTTCATGAAATCGACCGACAAGCGCCAGTGAGGGTCTTGCGATGATTTCTGAGCGATATCATAGGCATGCTTGATGTTCACGGCGCGCCGCTGTTCTTCGGCCTGCACCTGCGAGGGGTCGAGATCGAGAGCATCTTTCGTTTCTTCTTCAGTAAGCGTGCCCCCCTCAATGGTGTTGGTACTGAAGATGCTGCTGACAAGAACTTCCTGCTCCAGGCGGTTAGCCACCTGCGAAAGAGGAGAACTCAAGAACCGCACCTGTGCATCGGCAACACGCTGTAGAAGCATTGCCGCCTCACTTTGATCCACGCCGACTTGAAAGGTAAATGGACCAAAACATGAAGTTTCCACACGTTTCTCGATATCACCGGATAATATTTTGTCTCCCGAAATGTCCATAAGAATGTCCGGATAGATTATTTAATAACGCTATACCAATACAGTATAATTCTAATTTATCAAGTAGAATTTGTCCCCAAAAATGTCCGTCACCCGCTAAGGGAGGATAAACGCATTTTCCTTGCCGGCGATCATCGGTGTTCCGCTTCGCCGAAGACGATGGCCTGGAAGGTGGAGAAGCTCGCCCCGTCTCTCCAGGCGCCGGAGGGAAGTCCCGCCTTCTGGCTCAGGTGGTTGAGCATCTCATCCCTTCCCCATCCCTGTTCCGGGGCGACCTGGGGGAGAAACACGGCGGATTTTCCCCCCTTCTGGAGGAGGACGCCATCCCGGCCGACGACGATGTCGTTCGGGCCGGAGACCGGTTTCATCGGCGTCAGCACGGAGATCTCGATTTCCAGATCGGGCAGATCACGGGGCGTCACGGGGCTGAAGCGGGGATCCTCGAAGGCGGATTGGAGGGCCATCGCCCCGACGAGCTCGGCGAGCGGCCGGTCCGGGACCATCCGGCCGATGCAGCCGCGCAGGTCTCCCCGCTTTTTGAGGGTGACGAAGACCCCGCGCGGTTCGCGCAGAACGGGGCTCGAAAGCCGCGGCAGGGGGACCATTTTTATCGTCAGAAAACGGGAGATCGTCTCCCGCGCGAGGCGAAGCAGGTATTTCCGGTCGGCGGATCCGATCGTCCCTTCCGTTGCCGCGGCCGGCCGCACGGCGGCGGCCTCCTTTTTTGGATCGGCGGCCAGGACGACCGCCCCATAGCCGACGACGCGCTCCCGCTCGCCGATGGGGAGATTACCAGAATTGGCGTAGCTTACGATCCTGCCCCCGGTCGCCCCCATCGCCTTGGCGGCGGCCAT
This sequence comes from Deltaproteobacteria bacterium, assembly GCA_026388375.1. Lineage (GTDB taxonomy): Bacteria > Desulfobacterota > Syntrophia > Syntrophales > UBA5619 > UBA5619. The sequence continues at coordinate 5,438 of JAPLJX010000468.1, read as the reverse complement.
GGCGGCCATGATGGGGGCCTCGCCGCAGGCGCAGGTGGAGAGGTTTGCGTCCGGACGGCCGTATGGAGTGCCGCCGGATCGAGGGTGGCGACGGCCTCCAGCGTCTTCATGTCCGCGGCCTCGGCGTCTTTCGCGGACGGGTAGTGGGAGAGGTCGGAGCTCGCGACGATCACGGCGCGGCGTCCCTTCAGGACCGAAGCCAATGCGTTTCCGAAGCGGGTACAGAGGGCGGCGTCCGCGTCGCCGACGATCGCGGCGACGATCTTCGCCTGGGGGAAGAGGATCTGGGCGAAGGGGACCTGGACCTCGACCGAGTGTTCCCGGACGTGCGGCCCCTTGTCGAGGGCGCAATCGGGCGAGGCGGCAACGAGAGCCGCCGTGAGATCCCCGTCCACCATTGCGGTTCCGAGCGGCGTCCGGAAGCCGCCGCCCGGGTAGAGGACGATCTTCCGGAGGCCGGGAGCCGTGTGGTTGGTGCCGAGGATGACAACGACGTCATAGGCCCCGCCGCGGACCTGGTTCCAGCCGTCGGCGCAGATCTGGCCGGAGTAGATGTACCCCGCGTGGGGGACGACGATGGCGACCGGTTTTTTCACCTGCGGCGGCAGCGCGTCTTCCATGAATTTCTCGATGGCGAGTTTCAGGATGGTCGCCGATTCGGGGTAGAACTGCCCGGCCACGGCCGGGGAACGCACCTCGCCTCCCCTGTCCCTCCCGGCCATGCCGGTCGTTGCCACCCCCAGGCTGAGGGCGACGATGGGAATGCCGAATTGCAGAATGGTCATGACGTATCTCCTTTCCACTCAACTCCAGACGCCCGCGATCCTCCCGCCGCAGAAGCCGCAGCGGCCGTTTTTTTGATGCATTTCCACGGTGAAGAATCCGGTGCGCCGGATGACCGCCTTCCCGCAGGAAGGGCAGTAGGTATGGTTTCCGGAATGGTCCGGGACGTTTCCCACATAAACATAGTGCAGCCCCCGCCCCATCGCCGTCTCCCTGGCCCGCTCCAGCGTTGCCACCGGTGTGGGCGGCAGGTTTCGGAGCTGGTAGTCCGGATGGAAACGGGTAAAGTGGACGGGGACGTCGGGTCCGACTTCTCCCAGGACCCAGTCAATCAGGCCGCGCAGCATCTTCTCGGAGTCGTTCAGCGTCGGGACGACGAGGTTGACGATCTCCAGATGGGCGCGGCTCTTCGCGATCTGCTTGATGCTCCTCAGGACGGGCCTCAGCTCCGTGCCGCAGACGTCGCGGTAAAACGCCTCGTCGTACCCCTTCAGGTCGATCTTGATCGCGTCCAGGACCTCGCAGAGCTCGGCGAGCGGCGCCTCGGTCATGATCCCGCAACTGATCAGGACGGGGCGAAGCCCTTGCCTTTTCGCCTCCCGGGCGATATCGAGCATGTACTCCGCAAAGACCGTCGGCTCGTTGTAGGTGAAGGCGATCACCGGCGCCTGCCTCTCCCTTGCGGCGCGGACGATCCGGTCGGCGGAGACCGGCGGACTTTCGTAATCCTCCGGAGAGGCCTGGGAGATCTCCCAGTTTTGGCAGAACTTGCACCGGAGCGGGCAGCCTGAGGTGGCGAGTGAGTAGGCCGCGGCGCCGGGGAGGAAGTGGTAGAAGGGCTTCTTCTCGATCGGGTCGACATGGATCGCGATCGGACGGCCGTAGACGAGGCTCTTCAGTTCGCCTCCAACGTTCATCCGGGCGCGGCAGTGACCGCGATCACCGGGCCGCAGGACGCAACCCTGGGCGCACAGAAGGCACTTGACCATCCCGGCCTCATGGCGGACGGGTTTCCCTTTCAGGATTTCCGGAGAGGCATGGCATGGACGGCAGTCGGCGCCGGCTTGGGGGACGGAGGTCCAGAAGCGCGCCCTCGGGGCGAGACGGACCAGATCGGACTTCGGATCGAGGGCGAAGAGCAACCCGGCATCGCCGCCCGCGAACAGGCTCTCCCAGAGGGGAGAGGAGAGACAGAGCCCCGCCCCGCCGAGGATCGGGGCGATCGCGGCCAGGGTCTTTAAAAAAGCGCGACGGGAGATCATTGTCCGACTCCTTCGTGCATCTACCCGGGGAGCGGCAGCGGGTTTGGCGTTCCCTTTGCGTCTACCGCCGTTTCATCCGTCGAAACGGAGCGACCATGGTTCCTTCTGATGGGTTATTTCGCATAAAAAAAGCCTCCCGACGCCATTTACAGGCGCCGGAAGGCCTCAACCATTTTCTGCGGATCAAAAAATCCTACAGGAGTTTTACATTCTCCGCAGCCGGGCCTTTCTTGCCCTGCGCGATGTCGAAACTCACACGCTGGCCCTCGGCTAACGTCTTGAAACCGCCGGCCTGGATGGCGCTGAAATGAACGAAAACATCGCCGCCCTCAGACTTCTCGATGAAACCGAAGCCCTTCTGCTCATTAAACCACTTCACTGTACCTTCTGACATATTGTGCATCCTCCTTTCATAAAATTCTTTGCAAGTCGGATGAACACGATGGCAAAAACTACAGGAGTGTCAAAAACTTTTTTAATCACGTCGTCTAGCCTTGCACTTCAAAACGTCTATATCCAACTCTGCATCCCGCCGCCCCAACTGGAGCGAGGATGCGGTGCCCTTATAGGGGGATTCGGCCCGAATGTCAAGCTTTATTTTGCAGCGCGTTATTTGCTTCTTGAGACGCAACAGAAATAATGTTAGACAAAACAAGGTGTCGCTCCTGTAGCCATGGGTGCCGTATTCCGTATCCGGTCTGAAGTCCACGGCGGGTCTGCTGTGGCGGTAGGAATTGTTTTGCGTTTGTTCTCGTGGAATGATCGGCTGTCCGGATTTCGTTAATCCATTGATTCGAAGGAGGGAACCATGAAGGATGCCATTCGTAATTTCGGTCGGGAAAACGGGGCGGATGTGGTGGGGTTTGCCGCCATTGAGGATTACCGCTCTCCGCGGACACCGGATCCGTGCACGCTGCTTCCCGGGGTCCGATCGATGGTGGTCTTGGGATACCGGGAACTCGATGGAGGGCTCGAATCGGAGAACGAGCGAATCCGGATGATGTCGCGTCTTGCCATGATGAATCTGATGACCCGGAAGGCCGCTCCCGCCATGGGCGTCGTCGCCGACCTCTCACTGCGGCATGCGGCGGTCGCTGCGGGACTGGGTGTCTTCGGTCGCCACAACCTCGTCATCCACCCCCGTTACGGAACGCGGATCATCTTTACCGCCTGCCTTACCGATCTGCCTCTCGAATCCGATCCCCCCGTCCGGGACGAATTGTGCAACCAGTGCAACCTCTGCGTCGAGTCCTGCCCTGCGAAGGCCCTGGACGAGGAGGGGAAGACGGACCCGATGAAATGTCTCCGGGTCTCCCAGCCGAACGGCATCGGCGGCGCGATAGCCTATGCGAAGAAGTTCATCGGGGCGACGCCCGAGACCCGGAAGGAACAGCTTGTGAATCCGCGGTTCCTCGAACTCTACCAGGCCTCCTTCATCGGCTTTGAGTACCACTGCTTCAAGTGCGAGACCGTCTGCCCTGCCTGCCGGTAATGGCAGTCGCCTCCGGCCAGACCACGCGCGCGAAGGTTTCTCCCAGACGTTCCCCCTTCCGGCCCGTGCCCCGATAGGTTTCGAGCAGATCGGCCTTGGGATCAGGTGCGGTCCCGATTGCGTTCGAAACGCTGCTCGGTGACCCGGGTTCCCCACTGTTCACCTTCCTGCTGGGAAACGAGGCGGAAACCGAACGTTTCGTAGAGGTGGCGCGCCGCGTCGAGTCCGGCGAAGGTCCAGAGAAAGATCCGGCGATAGGCCTGCCGGTCGCAGAAGGAGACGGCCTCCGTCATGAGTCTGCGGCCCAGACCCTTCCCGCGCATCTCGGGCGAGACGATGAACCAGCGGAGGTGCGCGCCGTCCGTTGCCGCCTTGGATCCGTCAATGGCGATTGCCCCTGCCACCCGGTCCTCGTGCCGGATTGTCCAGAAGCCGTCGCGTTCCTTTTCGAAGCGCTGGAGGAATTCCGCAAGCTCCGTCGCGACCTTGGCCTCGAAGAAGAGGCCGAATTCCCAGTGGCAGTGGTAGTAGGTTGCGTGCATCTCGGCGACGCGACCGATGGCCCCCGGGCAATAATCGGAAATCTCGTTCTGCATCTTATGACCGCTTCCGGGTTTGATCAACAAACCCACACCCATGCTTTCGCTTCTGTTGCAGAGGGCGCCGGCTCATGCCGGGCTTTCTGTTGGGATGTTTAGCCTATATACATCACCATGACCGGTGAAGAAATAGAAATTTTTTGAGCCGTCTACAGGGCTTCCGGAATTTTGAATATCCGCCCGCTACGGGTCGGAAGAAAAATTTATGATCGGTATGGAATGAACTCTCAAATTGACTTATCCCGGCAAATAAGGCAAAAAAGGCACGGGGATTAATACATCAAACATCAAGCATAGGGGGGAGCCTGGGAGATTATGGAGAAAACGACGGCAGAAAAAATCCGCGAATTTTCAGAACGGAAAAATCGGATCGGCGCCATGGGCGGCGAAAAGATGATCCGAAAGCAGCATGAACAGGGCAAATTGACGGCCCGGGAAAGGCTCGATCTCCTTTTCGATCAGGGAACTTTTCAGGAGATCCAGCTTTTTGTCAAACATCGATCCACCCTCTTCGGCCTTGCCGAGAAGGAGATCAATGCGGATGGCGTCATCACCGGCTTCGGCCGGGTCAACGGCCGGGTTGTCTTCGTTGCCGCCCAGGATTTCACCAGCGCCGGAGGCAGCCTCGGGGAGATGCACGCCCAAAAAATCTGCAAGGCGATGGACATGGCCATCGAGGCGAGGAAGCCGTTTATTGCGCTGAACGATTCCGGTGGAGCGCGCATCCAGGAAGGCATTACCGCCCTGCAGGGATATGCCGGGATCTTCTACCGAAACAGCATTGCGTCCGGGTATATCCCCCAGATCTCCGCCATCATGGGACCCACGGCGGGGGGCGCCGTCTACTCGCCGGCGCTCACGGACTGGGTCTTCATGGTGAAGAACAACAGCTACATGTACATTACCGGCCCCGATGTCGTGAAGGCGGTCATCGCGGAGGAGGTAAGTCACGAAGAGCTCGGCGGCGCGATGGCCCATGCCGCCAAGAGCGGGGTCTGCCATTTCGTCACGGAAAACGATGAGGAGTGCATCGGCAGCGTAAAGACCATGCTTTCCTATCTTCCCGACAGTTGTCATAGCCCCCAGCCTATAGCACCCTGCACGGACAGCGCGGACAGAGAGTGCCCGGAGCTGGACACGGTGATCCCGGACAAGGCGTCTCGCGCATACGATATGAAAAAGATCATCGCCGCCGTGGCCGACAACCATGAAATGTTCGAGCCCCACGAATACTGGGCAAAGAATATGGTTGTGGCCTTCATCCGGATCATGGGCAGGTCCGTCGGCGTGATCGCCAACAAT
>JAPLJX010000105.1 GCA_026388375.1 Deltaproteobacteria bacterium | reverse complement strand
TCCCATGCCGCCGCTCGTAAGCAGGCTGCGCGGGGAATGGCTCTGCCAGGTTCGGACCGTCCAGATCTGGTTGAGCCCCACGTCCGGAACGACAATCGTCTCCCTCGGCATGGCGGCCTGGATCTTCCGGATCAGGGTTCCCGCCTGGCCGCAGCCGCCGTCGATGAGCTTTTCTTCCAGGGTTTGACGGTCCGTTCGGATCCGTTCCAGCCATGCGTCCCGCTCCCGGGGAACGATCAGCGGGATCAGCGCCGCAAGGGCCTCTTGGATATCCCCCACAAAGGGGAGGTCCACCTTGATGTTCTTTCCGATGGAGGTGGGGTCGATGTCGATCTGGGCGATGGTAGCCAGCGGCGCGAACTCCGAGATGACGGAGGTGCTCCGCTCCGTGAAGCGGGCGCCGAGGGCGAGGATGAAGTCGGACTGGTGGACCATCCGGTTGGCCAGCTCGTTTCCGTGCGTCCCGATGAAGCCGAGGTTGAAGCCGTTTGCGGAGGAGACCGAACCGATCCCCATCATTGTCGTCACAAAAGGAACCTGCGCCCGCTGCACGAGTTCGCTCATCTGAACGCAGGCGTCGCCCAGCTTGACCCCGCCGCCGATGAGCAGAACCGGCCGTTCGCTCCGGTTCAGCGCCTGGGCGATCCGTTCGATCTGTTCCGGGTTATCGATCCGCGTTGCAGCTGCGGTCGGCGCCTTTTTCGGCTGGTCGCTGCAGCGGGCGCTCAGGATGTCCTTCGGGATATCCACGAGGACCGGGCCCGGCCTGCCGGTGCTGGCGAGCTGGAAGGCCTGCCGGAGTGAGGAGGCGATCTGGTTCACATCGCGCACCATGAAGCTGTGCTTCGTGATCGGCATCGTGATCCCGATGATATCGGTTTCCTGAAATGCGTCCCGGCCCCAGAGGTCGCTGTTGACCTGGGCGGTGATCGCGACCATCGGGGTCGAATCCATGTAGGCGGTGGCGATTCCGGTGACCATGTTGGTGGCGCCGGGACCCGAGGTGGAGAGGCAGACCCCCACCTTTCCCGTTGCCCGGGCGTAGCCGTCGGCGGCATGGGCCGCCGCCTGCTCGTGCCGCATCAGGTAGTGCCGGATGGGGCTGTCGGTGAGGCGGTCGTTGAGCGGCAGGGTGTTGGCCCCGGGGTAGCCGAAGATCACATCCACCCCCTCCTCCGCCAAGGTTTTCAAAACAATGTCCGCACCGATGGTATCCATGTAAAACTCCTTTCCGTGAATAAAAAAGCCGCCGATTCCCCGAACCGCGGCTTTTCAGAAACAAAAAAGCCGCGGACCTTGCGGGGTCCGCGGCTCTCGTCTTTTATGTCATCCGATCAAAGACACCGAGCAGCAGCCCCCGTGCGTACGAGTACTACGACGCTAATTACGAGAAGCAGGCTGTTCGGCGATGATTGGTTCACAAAAAATCCCTTCCGGTTCAAAATTGAGGCTGGACCCTACCGGAAAGCCAAACCGTTGTCAAGATGATTTTTCAGATGGTTTCCTGTCGTCAGAAACTGGGCTCCGTGTCGAACCGGTGCGTCCCGCCGGGGAGATTGGCGGGATCGATCGTTTCGGCGTCTTCGGGCGTTGTTCCTTCGAGAAAGCATTCGAAGATCGCCCCGCGGTGTGAGGGTTTCGCCGGTAGGCCGGTCTTGGGATCGACCTTGATGAAGACGATCCCGTCCGGCACGGGGAAGACCTCGACCGG
>JAPLJX010000059.1 GCA_026388375.1 Deltaproteobacteria bacterium | reverse complement strand
GGTCCGGGCAATCATCGAAGACGGTAATGAACGGGCCGCTCGGATCGCAAAGGCTACGCTCGCCGAGGTCAGGGAAGCGATGAAAATTCATCATGGGCTATGAGATCAAACTGGACATCTTCGAGGGGCCGCTGGACCTCCTGCTCTATCTCATCCGGAAAAACGAGATCGATATCTACAATATTCCCATTGCCCTGATCACCGAGCAGTATCTTTCCTACCTCGATATGATGCGCTCTCTCAACCTGGACCTTGCCGGGGAATATCTGGTGCTGGCCTCGACGCTCATCCACATCAAGTCGAAGCTGCTGCTGCCGCCGGCCGAGGGTGAGGGCGAGGAGGAAGAGGGGGAGGACCCCCGCGCGGAACTGGTCCAGCAACTCCTGGAGTACCAGGCCTTCAAGGAAGCGGCGCTCAGCCTCGGCGAGCGACCACTTCTCGAGCGCGATGTCTTTACGCGGGGCGCAGCATCTGAAGAGGAGCAGACCACGGCCGGGGAGGCGGATGACGCGCTCATTGAGGTTGACATCTTTGAGCTCGTTACGGCCTTCCGCCGGATCATCGCCGGCCTCGACCGCAAGGAGGATCTGGAGATCGACACGGAGAAGATGTCCCTGGCGGACCGAATCAACGAAATCATGGAGAGGTTGTCTGAAGAGGGACAGATCACCTTTTCCGATCTGCTGGGTGATAGAGCCGACCGGAGGCGGATCATCTACACGTTTCTCGCGATTCTGGAGCTCATGAAACTGCGAATGGTCAGGGCCTATCAGTCGGGACCCTTCGGGGCGATCCGGTTGTTTCCAGCGGTGGAAGGGTAGAGGAGGGGTGATGGAAGAGAAAATCGCGATCATCGAGGCGCTCCTGTTTGCCTCCGAATCGCCGCTGACGGTGGAACGGATCGTCGAGACCCTGTCAGATACGGAAAAAAAGGAGATCGTCTCTCTTCTGGAAGGATTGATTCGGGAATATGACACACGGGGGGGAGGAATCTGCCTTCGGGAGGTCGCCGGCGGTTTTCAGTTCCGGACGAGAACGGATCTCTCCCCCTGGGTCCGGAAATTGAAGGCGGGTCGTCCTGCCCTGCTCTCGACGCCCGCCCTGGAGACCCTGGCCGTCGTTGCCTATCGCCAGCCGCTTGTGAAAGCGGAAATAGACCGGATCCGCGGCGTGGATGCAAGCGGCGCCTTGAAGGGACTGTTGGAGAAGAAGCTCGTCCGGATCGTGGGCAGGAAGGACGTTCCCGGCAAACCGATCATCTACGGAACGACCCGGAAGTTTCTCGAGGTTTTCAACCTGAAGGACCTTTCCGAATTGCCGACACTCCGGGAACTGAAAGATTTACAAGAGCAGCAGGAATAGGGCTATGGAAGAACGTCTACAGAAAATCCTCTCGCGGGCGGGCGTCTCGTCCCGTCGCGCGGCGGAAAAGATGATCGCCGAAGGCCGGATCAGCGTCAACCAGGCCGTGGTGACGGAACCGGGAACAAAGGCGGACGCCGATCGGGATGAGATCCGCGTGGATGGCAGACTCATCTCCTGTGACGCGGAGAGGGTCTATATCCTGCTCCACAAACCGCAGGGCTATGTGACGACGCTCAACGATCCGCAGGGGAGGCCGATCGTGACGGACCTCCTCAGCGGGGTAACGGAACGGGTGTTTCCCGTCGGACGTCTCGACTACGATTCGGAGGGCCTTCTGATCCTGACCAATGATGGAGACTTTTCACAGCGCCTCCAGCATCCCCGGTACGGAATTCCGAAGAGTTACCGCATCAAGGTGGAGGGGAACTTTCCGAAGAGGGAAATTCAGCTCCTGGAACAGGGGATCGACCTGCCCGACGGGAGATTTTCGCCTACAGACGTGCGCCTCGAAAAGACGAACCCTGGAAGCTCCTGGCTTCGGCTGACGATCACGGATGGAAGGAATCGTGTGATCCGGCGGGCGTTTGAGTCTCTGGGCCATCCCGTCTGCCGTCTGATCCGTGTCGCCGTAGCGGAGATTACGCTTGAATCCATGCGTGAGGGCGCATGGCGCAGACTGACCCCGAAGGAGGTGGACCGGCTATTGGCCCACGCCGCAGGTCGAAAATCGGGGAAAAATTGTCTTGACATTCATTTGAAAATAAATAATAGTCGACGAAAGTAAAGGTATATTATCACGTTATTTGAACAAGGCCGTTGTTCGGTTTGGTTCGCGGGATGAACGTGAAGAGCCATTATAAGGAGGAAGGCATGAACAAATCTGGACTCATTGAGGCGTTAAGCAGCAAAGAAAACCTGACGGAGAAAATGGCGATTGACGTGGTAAATCTGGTGTTTAAGGGATTTACCGATGAACTGGGTAAAAACGGCAGGATCGAAATCAGGGGGTTCGGCAGCTTCGTTGTCAGGAAGTACGAGGCTTATACGGGTAGAAACCCGAAGACCGGAAAGAGCATCAAGGTTTCTCCCAAGAAGCTGCCTTTCTTCAAAGTAGGCAAGGAACTCAAGGAGAGGGTCGACGGCAAGCGGTAAGTTCTGCCCCTCTCGTTGCCCGAATCATTTTTTGGAAAAATCATCCTACAGCGAATAAAATGGGGGTCATGCGTGATCCTCATTTTTCGTGAGCCGGGCCTCGCCGCAAACATGATCCTTCCGGGGTCAGGGCATTAGACCCTCTTCGCGGAAGCTGAAGAAGCGATTCTCGCCGATGATGATGTGGTCGTGGACGAGGATGTCCAGCGCCTTGGCCGTTTCCTGAATCGTTTTTGTGAGGCGGATGTCGGCGTCGGAAGGGCGGACATGGCCGGAGGGGTGGTTGTGGGCGAGGATGATCGCCGAGGCCTTCTTCCGGAGCGCCCTCTCCAGAACCTGCCTTGGGTAAACCACGGCCTGGTTGGCGATCCCTTTCTGGACGGTTTCAAACTCGATGATCTGGTTCTGGGCGTCCAGATAGATCACGCAGAACTCCTCGTCTTTTTTCCCACCCATCGCCGTCCGGCAGAAATCAAGAAGCTCGGATGTGCAGGCGATCTGGGGCTTTTCCTTCGCTTTCTGTTCAAGGTAGAGGGTGGCCAGTTCCCTGATAAATTTGACGACGATTGCGGAAGCCTTTCCCACCCCGCTGATTCTCACCAGATCGTCGATCTCCGCATCAACGATCCCCTTGAGGGAGCCGAACTCCCGGAGGAGCTCCTTCGCCTGGGGTTTGACGTCTCTTCGTGGGATTGCGCAGGTCAGAAGGAGCTCCACAACCTCGTACTCATGGAAAGCACCCATCCCCGCAGTCAGGAACTTTTGCCTCAACCGTTTCCGGTGTTCGCGGTTGTCATCTCTTCCGGGATCTGCATCCATGACATGCCCCAGCTCATGACGTTACAGTAAAAGAGGGTTTCTCTCGCTGCGGGGAGGGGGATCAATCGTCCTTTCTGCAGGTGGAGAATTTGAACGGGACGTAGGCCGGGCAGTGGCCGATGATGGCGGTGGCGAGTGGAACGATGCCGATGACCCCCCACCAGTTCTCATAATAAAAACCTGCCCAGATGATGGCCAGACCGATGATGACCCGTACGATGCGGTCCGTTTTCCCGACGTTGCATTTCATCAGAAACCCTCCCGATTGAAATTGGACCCCGAAGAATTCTCGAATCGCGCTTCCGGAATACGCTTTAATTCATGCTGTTATGACAAGATCGGTACGGGCAAAGGGGGCGGGGGACTATTTCCCCGCCCCCCCTTGAAACGGTCAGCCGAGATTGGCGTTGACGAAATCCCAGTCGATCAGCCTGCCGATCACAGCGGCCAGATAATCGGGCCGGCGATTCTGGTAGTCGAGATAATAGGCGTGTTCCCACACGTCGAGGGTGAGGAGCGGTTTTACGCCATGGGCGATGGGTGTGTCGGCGTTTGCGGTTTTCGTGATCTTCAACTGACCGCCGTCGACGACCAGCCATGCCCAGCCGCTTCCGAACTGCGTCACTCCGGCGTTCTTCAACTCTTCCGCGAATTTTTCATAGCCTCCCCAAGCGGCTGCGATTTTTGCCGCCACAGCGCCGGTCGGCGCACCGCCGCCCCCTGCCTTGAGGCATTTCCAGTAGAAGGAATGGTTCCAGACCTGGGCGGCGTTGTTGAAGATCCCCGCCCGGGCCGGATCGCCGGCGACCTTTTTGATGACGGTCTCCAAGTCGGCTTCGGCAAGATCGGTTCCGGCGACCAGTTTGTTCAGGTTGTCCACATAGGCCTTGTGGTGCTTGCCGTGGTGAAACTCCAGTGTGTTCGCGCTGATGACCGGCGC
>JAPLJX010000089.1 GCA_026388375.1 Deltaproteobacteria bacterium | reverse complement strand
GCGAAACGGGTGGTCGGGAGAAAGATGTACGGTGGTCAGTCGACCCATCTTCCGCTGAAGGTCAATTCGGCCGGGGTTATCCCGCCGATTTTCGCCTCTTCGATCATCATGTTTCCAGCGACGATCGCCAATTTTATTCCGCATCCCTGGATGAAGTCGGTTGCGAGTGCGATGATTCCGGGACGGGTCGGTTATGAGCTGCTCTATGTGGCCTTCATCGTTTTCTTCTGCTTCTTCTATACGGCGGTGACCTTCAATCCGGTGGATGTGGCAGACAACATGAAAAAATACGGGGGATATGTCCCCGGAATCCGGCCGGGAAAGAAGACGGCCGAGTATATCGATGATGTCTTGACGAAGCTGACTTTCGGGGGGGCCATTTATGTCTCAGCCGTCTGCGTGCTTCCCAGTCTTCTGATCAGCTCTTTCAATGTCCCTTTCTATTTTGGAGGGACGGCCCTTCTGATTGTCGTCGGCGTGGCGCTGGATACGGCGGGACAGATCGAAACCCATCTGCTGACAAGGCAGTATGAGGGGTTCATGAAGAAGGGACGCATTGCCAGAAGACGCTGATGCAGGCATGACCGCCGAAAACAGGGGATCATGGGCATGGTTATCCTGAAGCTGCCGGATGAGATTGAAAAGCTCCGGACCAGCAATGCCATTGTTGCAGAGATCCTGGCGGAGCTGAGGGAAAAGGTCAAACCGGGTGTGACCACCCGTGAACTGGACCGGCTTTCGGAAGCGCTTTCACGGAAGAGTCGGGTCCGTCCGGCATTCAAGGGGTATCGCGGTTATCCCTATGCTCTCTGCACATCGGTAAATGGCGAGGTGGTACACGGCATGCCGTCCGACCGGCCGCTTCTCTCCGGTGATATCCTGAGCCTCGATTTCGGGGTTGTTTATAAGGGGTATTATGGCGATGCCGCAATAACGGTTTCGGTGGGGACTGTTTCAGCCGAGGCGCAGCGGCTGATGAAAGTCACCGAAGAAGGGCTCTACGACGCGATTGAGCAGGCGCGGGTGGGCAACCGCCTGGGGGATGTCTCCGCTGCCGTGCAGGAGCGGGTCGAGGATGCCGGTTTTTCAGTCGTCCGGGATTTTGTCGGACATGGAATCGGCAGAAACATGCATGAAGACCCGCAGATTCCCAATTACGGGGTGCGCGGGAGAGGGATCCAGCTCCGGCAGGGAATGGTTCTGGCGATAGAGCCGATGGTGAATGAGGGAGGATACCGGGTGAAGGTTCTCCCCGACGGATGGACCGTGGTCACCGAGGATGGGAAACTTTCGGCTCACTTTGAGCATTCGGTGGTGATTATGGAGAACGGACCGGAGATCCTGAGCCGGATGCCGTAGCGGAGGCTTTGCGGATGGTGCGGGGATCGGAAACATCCCATGCAGAATGGAGATTATGGCGAAAGAAGAGGCGATAGAGGTTGAAGGCCGGGTGGTTGAGCCCCTGCCCAACGCCATGTTTCGAGTGGAACTGGAAAACGGTTACCGCGTTCTGGCCCATATATCCGGGAAGATGAGGATGCACTTTATCAAGATCTTGCCCGGCGACAAGGTTACCGTTGAGCTCTCCCCCTATGATCTGACACGGGGAAGAATTGTTTACAGGACAAAATAGCAAAGGCGGCTGGGGTCCATAACCTGCCTTTGACGGATTCAAGGAGTCATGATCGTGAAAGTACGTTCTTCGGTCAAGAAAATTTGTGAAAAGTGCAAGATTGTCAAAAGGCGGGGCGTGTTGCGCGTGATTTGTGAAAATCCGAAGCACAAGCAGCGCCAGGGATAAGGATTCAATGATCAGGAGGTTGACCGGTGGCAAGAATTGCGGGTGTGGATTTACCTAAAAACAAGAGGATGGAAATCGCCTTGACCTATATCTATGGGATCGGGCGGACAAAATCGAAGGAGATCCTTCGGGGCGCCGGCGTCAGCCCCGACACGAAAACCGATCAGCTTGCGGATTCGGAAATAACCTCCATCCGAAATATTATCGACAGGGAAGTGAAGGTCGAAGGGGACTTGCGGCGGGAAATCTCCATGTCCATCAAAAGGCTGATGGATGTCGGGACCTACCGAGGTTTGCGGCACCGGAAGGGGCTTCCCGTACGGGGACAGAGAACCAGCACGAACGCCCGAACAAGGAAAGGACCGAGAAGGTCGATTTCAGGCAAGAAGAAATAGAGAGCGAATGGATCCGGAGGACCAATGGCAAAGCCAGTCAGAAAAACAGGGAAAAAGAAGGAAAAGAAAAACATCTCCGAGGGGATAGCGCATATTCAGTCGACCTTTAACAACACGATTGTGACCATTACCGACTTGAGCGGGAATGTGATTGCATGGGCATCCGCCGGGATGCAGGGGTTTAAGGGATCCCGGAAAAGCACCCCTTTTGCCGCGCAGATGGCGGCGGAGGATGCCGTGAAGAAGGCGAAGGAACATGGGGTCCGGGCGGTTCAGGTCTATGTCAAGGGGCCGGGCTCCGGTCGGGAATCGGCGCTGAGGTCTCTGCAGACAGCGGGACTCAAGATCAGCATCATCCGTGATGTGACACCCATTCCGCACAACGGGTGCCGTCCGCCCAAGCGCAGAAGGGTGTAAGCAACGGTCAAAAGACCGGCGATCAGACAGCATTGAACATTGAAATTGATAATTGATCATCGATCAGGGAGGCTTTTTTGGCAAGATATCGAGAATCCGTATGCAGGTTGTGCCGGCGAGAAGGTTTGAAGCTGTTTCTCAAAGGGGACAGGTGCTACAGCGAGAAATGCGCTTTTGAACGGCGTGGGTTTGCACCGGGAGATCATGGTCAGTTGCGGAAAAAATTCTCCGACTACGGCGTCCAGTTGCGGGAAAAACAGAAGCTCAAGAGGATGTACGGCCTGCTGGAAAAACAGTTCCGGGGATATTTCGACAAGGCGGACCGGCAGAAGGGTATCACCGGGACCAATCTACTGATTTTTTTAGAGAGAAGGCTGGACAACATGATCTTCCGGATGGGTTTTGCGAATTCGCGTACGGAGGCAAGACAACTGGTCCGGCACAACCATTTTCTGGTGGGTGGGAAACCGGTCAATATCCCTTCTTATCTGATTAAACTGGGCGATGAAATCCAGATCAGGGAGGGCAGCCGGAAGGTGGAGCGGATCATTGAAGCCATGGAAACCGTTGCCAGGCGGGGGGTTCCACAGTGGCTGGAGGTCGATAAGACCAACTTCAAGGGTCTGGTGAAAATGCTTCCAACCCGTGAGGACTTGACGATGCCGGTTAAGGAACAGCTGGTCGTTGAACTTTATTCCAAATAAGACAATCACCAGGTATCCGAAGGGCAGGGAAAGGAATTATGCAGAGAAACTGGCGCAGTTTGATTCAACCGAAAAGGATCGAGATCGATGAAACGACCCATACCGCTTTTTATGGGGAATTCAGTTGTCAGCCGCTGGAACGCGGCTTCGGCACAACCTTGGGAAACGCACTCAGACGGATCCTGCTCTCCTCCATCCAGGGGGCGGCCATTGTTTCCGTAAAATTTGACGGGATTCTTCATGAGTTCTCCACGATCCCCGGGATCAAGGAAGACGTGACCGATATCATTCTGAATCTGAAGGGCGTGCGCCTGAAGCTTCATCAGGACGGGCCGCGGACCATTCGGATCGATACCTCCCGGGAAGGGACGATTGCCGCGGGGGACATCGTGACCGACGGGACGGTGGAAATCCTCAATCCCGATCACCATATCGCAACTCTGCTGGGCAAAAAGGCCTCCTTCAAGGTGGAAATGGCGGTCAAGATGGGGAAGGGCTATGTTGCCGCGCAGAAGGAAAAAGACCCCGAACAGCCCGAAGGGACGATCAACATCGATGCCATCTTTTCGCCGATCAAGAAGGTGAATTATACCGTAACCTATGCCCGGGTCGGTCAGGTTGCAGACTATGACCGCCTGATCATCGAGGTCTGGACGGACGGGAGCGTTCTTCCGGATGACGCCGTGGCCTATGCCGCCAAAATCCTTAAGGAGCAGCTCGATACCTTCATCAATTTCTCCGAGGTGGAGGCAGAAGAGGAAGCATCCGAGATTGAGGGAACGGAAGAGGATATCAATGACGTTCTTCTGCGGCATGTGGATGATCTGGAACTCTCCGTCCGTTCGGCCAATTGTCTGAAGAACGCAGGGATCAACCTGATCGGGGAACTGGTTCAGAAGACAGAGGCGGAGATGCTTAAAACGAAGAATTTCGGCCGGAAATCGTTGAATGAGATCAAAGAAATTCTGCTGGAATCCGGTATGGGATTCGGTATGAAGCTTGATTTCCCACCGTGGAACAAGGCCGGAAAATCGGAAGCAGCGGACGAAGAAGCGGAATAGATTTGGTTTCTGGAAAGGATAAGATTCGATGGGCCAGGGAAAATTTGGAAGCAAACTGGGAAGGACGACAAGCCACCGCAAGGCGATGCTGAGAACGATGGTGACCTCCCTTTTGAAATATGAGAAGATCCAGACCACCGACATGAAGGCCAAGGAGCTCAAAAAGGTGGCGGACAAGATGATCACCCTCGGCAAGCGGGGGGATCTCCATGCCCGGAGGCAGGCCGCCTCCTATGTGCGTGAGCGCGACGTGGTGAGCAAGCTGTTCGGCGAGATGTCGGAGCGCTATAAGGACCGGGCCGGCGGCTATACCCGAGTCGTCAAGTCCGGATATCGTGCGGGCGACAATGCACCCATGTCCATCATTGAATTCGTCCGGAATGCCGAGGCGGAGAAACCCAAGAAAAAGGCGTCGGCGCCAAAGAAATAGAGATTCGTGCGAGGGCGGGCCGTCAACCCGCCCTCTTTATTTTCCCCGCATTCCCTCCTTGTCTTTTCATCGGAAACGCGATATTTTCCCTCTAACTGTTTATGGCACGGGCCTTTGCCCGGGATCGTCATTGGAAGGAGGATCGGCTATGGGTGAACAGAGGATCGGCGAAGTCGTGAAGTTTTTTTCCAAACCGAGTGTGGCCGCGGTCAAGATCACGGATGGCGGGATCAAGGTTGGGGATACCCTGAAATTCACGGGTCATACCACCAATCTGACCATGCCGCTCGATTCCATGGAGGTCAACAACCAGAAGGTGCCCCAGGCGGTTGCCGGCGACTATATCGGCATCCGGGTAGCGGAACGTGTCCGTCCCGGTGACGAGGTATTCAAGGTGACGGCGGATTAAACCTGCCGAAAAAAGCCGCAAAACTACAACAGAGACGCCCTTTTTTTGGCAACCATTATTCATGACCTATCGCGAGTCGCTTGCATATCTAAGGTCTCTGAACCCCTTGGGAATCCGTCTCGGTCTCGATCCGGTCCGTTCCCTTCTGGAGAGGCTCGGCAATCCCCAGGAGAGCTGCCCAGCCGTGCTGATCGCCGGCACCAACGGCAAAGGCTCCGTGGCGGCGATGACGGCCTCGCTGCTGACCGCGGCGGGGTTCCGGACCGGGCTTTACACCTCTCCGGATCTGATTGATTTCCGGGAAAGGATCCGAATTGACGGCCGGATGATCTGCCGCGAGGAAATCGTGGCCGGCGCGGAAGCGGTAAAAAGGGGCGTTCGGGAGACCGTGAGCTATTTCGAATTCCTCACCGCAATGGCCTTCCTCCATTTTCAGAGGAAGAAGGCGGATATTGCCGTGCTGGAGGTAGGCCTGGGGGGCAGGCTGGACGCCACCAACGTGGTCAACCCGCTTGTCTCGGTCATCACCAACATCTCCCTCGAACACCGGGAGTACCTCGGCAACACGCTGGAGCAGATCGCGCGCGAAAAGGGCGGGATCATCAAGGAAGGGGGAATCTGTCTCACCGCCGCCCGACAGAAGCCCGTCATTGAGACCCTGGAGGGGATCTGCCGGGAAAGAGGGGCGTCTCTGTACCGGGTCGGGAAAGAGATTCGCACGATCGTCCATCGGGATGGGACGTTTTCATACCGGGGCATCGGGCGAGGCCAGGAACGGCTGGTATGCCCCCTGATCGGAAGGCACCAGATCTCCAATGCCGCACTGGCGCTGGGCACCGTGGAACTGATCGGAGATGCCGGTTTCCGGGTGGATGATGCCGCCGTTTCCAAAGGCCTGAAACAGGCGCAATGGGAAGGGCGGCTGGAGATTCTCCAGCGCTCACCGATGCTGCTTTTGGATGGCGCGCACAATCCGGCGGGGGTGGCTGCGCTCCGCCGGGCGTTCCAGAACGATTTTCCCCATCGGCGGTTGATCCTGGTCTTTGGCGTCCTGGGGGATAAGGACTACCGGACGATGGCGAGGAGGCTCTTCCCGCTGGCCGACCGGGTGATTCTCACCCGTCCGCACAGCGAGAGGGCCTTGCCTCCGGATTCTCTGCGGCCACTGGCGGAAAAGTTTAACAGGGCGATCGAAGTGGTCGAGGATCCGGGCAACGCGCTGAGGCGCGCCCTTTCGCTTGCCGGGGAGGAGGATCTCGTCTGTGCGGCCGGCTCCCTCTATCTGGTAGGAGAAATCAAGAGACGCCATCGGATCATCTTAAGGCGGTAAAACGGGTTCCCGTGTCCGGGAACCGGGCGATCGGGGCGGCGTGGAAAGATGCTGAGGTGCCAAGGCTGAACAAGGTCTGTTTTTTGTTGGCAATTCTGTTTTTAGCCTGCCTGGCGGCTTCACCGATCGGGGCTTTCGAGACGGAATTCCACGGGGGGCCCGTCGCCATTGAGGCGGACAGCATTGCCTACGACGGGGATGAGGACGCCTTTCACGCGAAGGGAAAGGTCCTGATCACCTTTTCTGGAGGGGATCTGAAGGCCGACGCCGTGACCCTTTACCGCGGCACGAGCCAAGCCCTGGCTGTCGGCCATGTGCTGCTCCGGAACGATCAGGACCTCCTCGAGGGCGAGAAGGTCTCGTTCAATATCGTCTCCCGGACCGGAACGGTGGATGAGGGAAGGATGTTCATCGCCCAGAACCATCTTTACGTCCGGGGAGAAAAGATCGAAAAAAAGTCGGAAGCGACCTACCGGCTGGGAAACGGCACGGTGACCACCTGCGATGGGGATGATCCCGACTGGCGGCTGGCGGGCAAAGAAGTCGAATTGACCGTCGACGGCTATGGCACGCTGAAGCATGGCCGGTTCCTCGTCAGGGATCTTCCCGTCTTCTATCTGCCCTATCTTTCTATGGGGATTTCATCAACGACCGCAAGCGGGTTACGGATGGTGTCGGAACCATGAGCCGTGACTGGCAGGATGATCGGAACCGCTGGTCCTATTATCTCAATCACGAAACAACCTTTGCGGACGGTTTCAGCCTCCGAAGCGATATCCGCCGGGTGTCGGACCGCTGGTATTTCAAGGATTTTTCCTCCTTCAACTATTATCTGGGTCATTATTCCCCGAGCGGGGAAGATCGGTTTAGTCGAGTCCCCTTCCTCGGGGATGAATCTCTCGGATCACTTGATTCCACGATCCGTCTGACAAAGGACTGGTCCCTGTACAACTTAACCGCCCTGGCGCGCTATACCGATGACTTTTCCTCCCCCGACAACAATGGGACGCTGCAGAAATATCCGGAGGCGACCCTCACGGGATTCCGGCAGCCCCTCTTCGGCAGCCCTTTTCAACTCGAATTCACCGCTGGCTATGATCATTTTTTCCGTCAGGAGGGGCAGAAGGGACATCTCTGGGAGATCAGTCCGACCCTCTTCCTGCCGCTGAAGCTGGGATCCTATGCCCGGGTCACGCCGCAGGCGGGCTTCCGGGGGAATGTCTGGGAGCGGTCGGATTCCGTGACGGATACCGGGGACAAATACGGCGACCGGGAGGTCTTCACGCTGGGGACAACCCTCTCCACGGAGATGCACCGGGTTTTCGACGTCAAGGGTGCGGAGATCGAGAAGATCTGGCACGGAATCCGACCGGAGATCACCTACACCTATATTCCCGACGCGTCGCAGGATCACGCCCCCGATTTCCTGGACCGGATTCCCGGTCAGCACAGCCTGACCTATGGGATCACCAACACGCTGCTCGCCCGGATGCGGGCGAAGGATGGAAAGATCCGCTATCGCGAGATGATGCGCTTCAAGCTGAGTCAGACTTACGACATCCTGGAGGCGAGACGGGACGTAACAGGGACAGGGAATGACAACCGGCCTTTCCGTGATGTCGATCTGGAGCTGGATCTGGCGCCTCTTTCCTATCTCTCCCTGTCGGCGCGCAACAAATTTGACGTGAATTCAGGAAGTTGGAGACAGAACAATTACGACCTGACCCTGTCCGATGATCGTGGGGATTCGGCGTCCGCCGGGTATCGTTACACCCGGGACACGCTGGAGGAGATCAACCTCTACCTGAAGGCGGTTCTGACCTCTTCCCTCAGTGCGACCTATCTGCTGAGACGAAACCAGCTTGACCGCAAGACCGTAGAATCCGCCTACGGCTTGCAATACCGGAAACAGTGCTGGAATGTGGAACTCAATGTCTCCGATCGCGAGGACGACAGGGCCGTGATGGTCGTTTTTTCGCTCTACGGTATGGGGAAGTGAAAGACGGGGCAACGAATCGGACAGATGATTTCTTTTTACAGTTTTATGCAGATTTTTACTTGACAAAGGGCGCGAATTTGCGTATCTCTCCAGTTTCAAAATCATAGGCATTGGGTGAAATGATGAAGACATATCAGGCAAAGCAGGGGGAAATCAGTCGTGACTGGTATCTCGTGGATGCCGGGGACAAGATCCTGGGAAGGCTGGCGAGCGAGATCGCCCATTGCCTGCGGGGGAAGCATAAACCCGTTTACACCCCCCATACGGATACGGGGGATTTCGTGATAGTGGTGAATGCCGAAAAGATCAGCCTTACCGGCAAGAAGCTGACGGACAAGATCTACTACAGCTACTCCGGCTATCCGGGCGGCCTCAAGGCCACGGCGGCGGGCAAGATGTTGAAGGAAAAACCGGAAGAGCTGTTGCGGGCGGCCGTGAAGGGGATGCTTCCCAAGAATACGCTGGGGCGGGCCATGCTAAAAAAGCTCAAGATCTACGCCGGCGGCGACCATCCGCACGAGGCGCAGTGCCCCCGCATTCTGCAGCTGTAATAATCGCAACGGAAGAAATATTGGGTCCGCGAACACGATCTGGAGAGGGATATGACGGAAAAACGGTTTTACGCGACAGGGAAGCGAAAGAGCGCCATTGCCCGGGTCTATATGAAGGAAGGCACCGGCGTCTGGCAGGTGAACAAACGGAACTTGGTGAACAAACGGAACTTCGATGACTACTTCACCCGGGAAAGCCTGAAGATGATCATCCAGCAGCCTCTCGAGATGACGGGGAAGAAGGGCCTCCTCGATTTTTATATCAACGTCGATGGGGGCGGCATCGCCGGTCAGGCCGGCGCCATCAAGCACGGCATCTCCAAGGCACTGGTGGAATACGATGCGGATCTTAGGATGGCCCTGAAAAAAGCCGGTTTCCTGACGCGAGATTCCCGCATCAAGGAGAGAAAGAAATACGGTCAGCCAGGGGCCCGCAAGCGGTTCCAGTTCTCCAAGAGATAGATCCGCAGGGAGGCTGATGGCCTCCCTTTTTTTTGGCAGGCTGTTGAAAAACGCTCATCTGCGGCGTTGCGCTGCAAACCTCATCGCTCGACGTATTTCCATATACGCCTCGCTCTTCGGTTCTTGCGCGCCTTGCACCTGAGCATTTTTGAACAGCCTGCCGATCCTGTTGTTTTTCCACATCCTGTCAGGAGGGTACAAAATGATCAAGGTCGGCATTTATGGGGGCAGCGGCTATACCGGGCAGGAACTGCTCCGGCTGCTGCTCGGCCATCCGGAGGCAAAGGTTGTGGCGGCGACCTCCCGGCGATTTGCGGGGACGCCCGTCTCCGAGGTCTATCCGGCCTTGTCCGGACGGACCGGTCTCGTCTACACGAACGACCCTCCCGAAGCGGTGGCCGGTCTCGCCGATTTCATCTTTCTGGCCCTTCCCCACGGTGTTTCCATGGAAATCGCACCCTTCTTTATCCGGGCGGGCCGGAAGGTTGTCGACCTGAGCGCGGACTTCCGTATCCGGGATGGGGTCACCTATGAAGCTTGGTACGGCCGGCATACGGCCGCCGGGATGCTCGAAGAGGCGGTTTACGGCCTGCCCGAGATCCACCGGGACGCGATCCGCAAGACCCGTCTTACGGCCAATCCGGGCTGTTATCCCACGAGCATCATTCTCGGGCTTGCGCCCGTCCTGCGGTCGCGCTGGATTGATCCTTCCTCCGTCATTGCCGACTCGAAATCGGGCGTCAGCGGCGCAGGCAGGGAGCCTCAGATCGCCTCGCTCTACTGCGAAGTGGAGGGGGGCTTCAAGGCGTACAAGGTCGGCGGACACCGGCACACCCCGGAGATTGAGCAGGAGCTGGGGCTCCTGGCGGGGCGGGAGATGAAGATCTCCTTCACACCGCACCTGCTGCCGGTGAAGCGGGGGATCCTGAGCACGATCTATGCGAAGTTGGAAAAGAATGTTAGCGCCGCGGAGGCGACGGTCCTCTATCGGGAATTTTACCGGGAAGAACCGTTCGTTCGTATCTGCCGGGCCGGCCAGTTTCCCAACCTCTCTTCAGTCGTCGGCTCGAATTTCTGCGATATCGGCGTCACCGTGGACAAGAGGACCGGGCGGCTCATCGTCGTCTCCGTGATCGACAACCTGATCAAGGGGGCCTCCGGCCAGGCGATCCAGAACATGAACCTGATGGCCGGTCTCCCGGAGGGGACCGGACTGCCGCTGGTCGCCCTGTACCCCTGAGAGCCTGTTTAAAAAGGCTCCCTTGCAGGCTGTTCAAAAATGTCCAGATGCAAGGCCCCCGATGGTTCGACGGGCTCACCATGACAGGGAAATAGCCTGCCCTGAGCTTGGCGAAGGGAAGGATGAGGGGAACGCAGCAGATGGGCGGTTTTCAACAGCCTGCTGATCATCCGGAGGAGCGATGACACTCAGAATCTACAACACCCAGTCGAGAAAAAAAGAGGAATTCCATCCCCTGGAAGAGGGGAAGGTCGGGATCTATGTTTGCGGAATCACGGCGTATGACGTCTGCCATGTGGGACACGCCCGTTCGGCGGTCGTTTTCGATGTGATCACCCGTTATCTTCGTTACCGCGGCTGTGACGTTACCTATGTGAAAAACTTCACCGATGTCGATGACAAGATCATCGACAAGGCTGGCCGCGAACAAAAAGGGATCGCCGAGATCGCCGAGTTCTATATCCGCGAACACGACGAGGATATGGGGAGGCTCGGCGTCGTCCGTCCTACGTTTACCCCCCGGGCGACGGAACACATCGATGGGATGATCCGCCTCGTGACCACCCTGATCGAAAAGGGGCTCGCATACCCCATGGATGGAGATGTATATTACTCGGTGGAGCGATTCCCGGGGTACGGGAAGCTTTCGGGACGGAACCTCGAGGACATGTTGGCCGGCGCCCGCGTCGACGTCAACGATAAGAAGCGCAACCCCCTCGATTTCGCCCTCTGGAAGGCGAGCAAGGAGGGGGAGCCCTGGTGGGAGAGCCCTTGGGGCCGCGGCCGGCCGGGCTGGCATCTCGAGTGTTCCGTGATGAGCCAGCGGTATTTGGGGGAGACCTTCGACATCCACGGGGGCGGCGAGGACCTGATCTTTCCCCACCACGAAAACGAGATCGCCCAGTCGGAGGGGGCGACCGGCAAGACCCTGGCCCGCTATTGGGTGCACAACGGCTTCGTCCGGGTGAACAGCGAGAAGATGTCGAAGTCCCTCGGCAACTTCTTCACGATTCGGGACATTCTGCAGCAGTATCATCCCGAGGTCCTGCGGCTCTTCCTGCTCCAGAGCCATTACCGGAGTCCCGTCGATTTTTCCGACGCCGCGCTGAACGAGGCGCGTCAGGGGATGAACCGGTTCTATTCAACGCTGAAAGCACTGAAGGAGATCGCGGCCGGTGGAATGGCACTTTCCGCGGAACCTGCCGGGAAGGACGGGGAGATGACGGCGCAACTCCAGGCCCTCCGGGAGTGTTTTGTCGACTCCATGGACGACGATTTCAACACGGCGCGCGCGATCGGCCACCTCTTCGACGCCGTCCGCCTCGTCAACACGGCGCTTGCGGAGAAAAAGCCGGGCGTTTCCGCCGGGCTCTTTCTACAGGCGGGAAGGACCCTTCTGGAGATCGGTTCCGTGCTGGGATTTTTCCTGGAGGAGCCCGATGCCTACCTGTGTCGGGACCGGGAGCGGGAAGCGGCGAAACGGGATCTGCCCGTTCCTGAAATCGAACGTCTGATTGCCGAGCGTCGGGCGGCGCGGGCGGCGAAGGCGTGGCAGCGGGCCGATGAGATCCGGAAGGAGCTCGCCGGCCGGGGGGTTCTCCTCCAGGACGCGCCGGACGCCACGACCTGGACGATCGAGTAGTCGACCCGGCACGGAGCGGCAAAAGAACCTTTTCATCCCGGTAATCGGTGGGGGCCATGGCGTTAAGATCGGCCAGGATTTTCAGTTCCGATCGTTTCCGGGGCGGCCCTCCGGATCTGCACCACCTACAGGGCCATGGGCGGCATGACCAGCGCGTACCCCTCGGCGACGAGC
>JAPLJX010000082.1:1428-8553 GCA_026388375.1 Deltaproteobacteria bacterium | reverse complement strand
GCTTTCCGCAGACCCCCGACTTGCCGCATCCCTCTCCCTGAGCCGTCTGTTCACATTGATAACAAAACATGGTGTACCTCCTTGGTTTGAAAAGGGGGAACAGCGCTATTTTTTCCGAAATACGTCACTGTCCGCGTTTTGATCTCTCCTACACCGGATATCGCCAGAATGGTTTGACTTAAATCAAGAACCGAGATTTTACTTATTACTCCGGCAACAATATATGTCAAAGTCGTCATTCCCGCCTCGTATCAAGTACGGGGTAAACTCCAGCGGGCATCCAGAACAGGACTGGATGCCGGATTAAGTCCGGTATGACATTTTATAGGTTTGATCGCCGGAGTATTAATTGATATCTCTGCCACAATCGACGGCGCCGATCAGGGCCGCCCGCGGTTCGAGGATCACGTGGACAGGCATCCGGAAGAGCAGGTCGGCCATCCGCCCCTTCCGCCGGAAGGACGCGAGAAACGTTCCCTCTTCGAGGAAAGGCTGTATCCGCGGTGCGATTCCGCCTCCGATGTAAACGCCGCCCGTGGCCAGGGTCTTCAAGGCCAGATTCCCCGCCTCCGCTCCGAGGATGGAGCAGAAAAGCGTTACCGCACGGATACAGAGGCCGGACCGATCCGCAAGCGCCGCCTCGATGAGGACCGGCACCGGATCGGCGGCCTCCGCCAGCCCCGCAGCGAGCCAGGCCGGTTCTTCCGCCGGTCGTCTGCCCCGCAGAAAACGGTAGATCCGCCAGATCCCCGGACCCGAGCAGACCCTTTCATAACTGACATGCCCCCATTCCTTCCGGAGATCGCGGAGAAGGTCCGTTTCCAGCGGACTCCCCGGAGCGAAGTCCGCATGACCGCCCTCGGAGGCGTGCTCCCGCCGGCGCGTCCCGTCCCGCGTCAGGAAGGCCTCCCCCAGGCCGGTCCCCGGGGCGATCACGGCGATCGCGCCGTCGGCGGCCGGCTCTCCCGGGCACAGCGTGTGGAGTTCCCGCGCCTCCAGCAGCGGCACGGCGCGAGCGGTCGCCGCAACGTCGTTCAGGATGCGGACCGATTGGAAGCCGAACTGCCGCCGGATCGTCTCGGCCTCCACAATCCAGGGGAGGTTGGTCACCGCAGCGCGGCCGTTAATGACCGGTCCGGCGATCGCAAAACAGGCCTGGTCCGCGGTCAGATTCGTCCGTTTCAAAAACGCCCGGATCAGCGCCTCGATCCCGGGAAAACGGCCGCTGGGGAGAACCTCCTCCGCCAGCGGTTTCCGTGGATCCGCGTCGTCCGCAAAGATCGCCAGACGGCTCTTCGTGCCGCCGATATCCCCGGCTAAAAGCATGATCCTACCTCAACGGTCTCGCAAGCCGTATTTCGCACCCCCTGAAGGGAGAGGGTCGGGGCAATGGTGGTCCCCTACCCCGTGATCCCTTCCTGTCTTCATTCCTCGCAGGGCGCCGCCAGTTCTCCCCGGAGCCAGTCCAGATAGTCGCGGCTGCCGCCGGTCAACGCGACGGCGACGATCTCCGGCGTTTCGTAGGGGTGGAGGGAACGGATGGTCTGTTCAATCGCCCCGTAGTTCTCCTCCCGACTCTTGATCAGGCAGAGCCATTCGCCGGCCGTCTCGATCCGGCCCTTCCAGCGGTAGATGCTTTCAATCGGCCCCACGATCTGTACGCAGGCGGCGAGCCTCGCCTCGACAAGCGACCGGGCAATCCGCTCGGCATCCGCTTTGGTTTCCGTCGTTGTCGTCACCTCGATGAACCCTTCCATCTTCTCACCTCACGGGGCCGTCTTTCGCAGGCTGTTCAAAAATGTCCAGATGCAAGGCCCCCGAAATATTTTTCAACAGCCTGTCTTTCGCACGCATTCGTACATCACGATCGCCGCCGCCTGGGGCAGGCTCAGCGACTCCGCATCCCCGGCGCCGGGGATCCGCCACCGCTCGTCGGTCTGCGCGAGAAGTTTTTCCGGCAGTCCGTGGCTCTCGCTCCCCATCAGCAGAGCCGTCCCGGCCGCACAGGGATGGGGGGCAACGCCCTCCCGGACCTCGCTTCCGACGACTCGGAAACGCTCCCGGATCTCCGATAAAATGCTAGCAAAATCACCGTCAGGTGGAAGAGGCTCCCCATCGACGTCCGGACGACTTTTGGATTCGTCGCCTCGCAGGAACCCTCGCTGAGCAGGACCGTACGGAAGCCGAACCAGTGAGCCGTCCGGAAAAGGGCGCCCAGGTTGTTGGGATTGTTCACCTGATGGAGAAGCAGAAGCGGCCCGCCTTTCGTTTCCAGATGGCATGCGAGATCGGCGGGCGGTGGAACGACGGCCACCGCCATCACCCCTTCCGGGGACGGATCCTGGCTCAAGGTCGCCCATTCGCGGTCCGTCAGCCGGTAAATCGGGATCCCGGACGGAACGCCGGCAAGGATTTCCGCCCGCCGCTCGGACTTTTCAGCGGAAATCAGAAGGGCCTCCGTCTTCCAGAAGCTCCGGAGGAGTTCGCCGACGACCTTGACCCCCTCCGCAAGGCAAAGCCCCTCCCGGCAGCGGTACTTCTCCATCGTCAGTTTTTCCCACCCCCTGAGCTGCGGCTTCGTGGGTTTCCCGATCATCTCCGACATGGACGTCCTTAAAAATGCTGAAAGCCGTTGTTTCCGAACCGTCTGCGGCAAGTCCCCGATAAACCTCTCCCGTCTTTCCCATCTCCCGGGGCGGAAGAGCGTCGGGGATGGGTGAAGAGACGTAATCTATTTTAGCAGAGAAATCTAAAGATTGGAAAGGGTTTCTGATAAACTGTAAGGCTTTTACCCTTGACAGAAGCACTGCTTTTTCCTATGGTCTATGTGCCGTGCGGAAGCAGTGACTATTTCGGCATTCATAACAGGCAAGCCACGCAAGGCATTCCGCAGCACCTTGTGGATCTGCAATCCGGTTACGGGAAAAGCGGAAATTTGCCGTAAAAATGGAGGATAACATGAAGAGTTTTGTACCGAAAGGGATCATCCCCGCGATGGTCACCCCCATGCGTGAAACAGGGGAGATCAATGAAGGGGCGCTCCGAAAACTGACCAACCACCTGATCGACGGCGGATCCCACGGACTGTTTCCCGTCGGGAGTCAGGGAGAGTTCTTCTCCCTCACCTTCGAACAGAAAAAAGAGGCCATCCGGATTGTCGTCGACGAGACCCGTGGCCGGGTTCCCGTCTATGCCGGAACCGGCGCCGTAACCACCCGCGAGGCGATCGAAACGACGAAGATGGCGCAAGACTGGGGGGTCAGCGCGGTCTCCGTCATCACCCCCTATTTCCTCGTTCCCAGCCAGAAGGAGCTGATCGAACACTATACGGCGATTGCGAAGGCCTGCCCGGACCTGCCGATCCTGCTCTACTCCAACCCCGACCGGACCCAGGTTCCCTTCCCGACCTCCACGGTCCTGGAACTGGCCACCGTCGACAACATCGTCGGCATCAAAGACTCCAGCGGCGACATGTCGATGACCGGCGAGTACATCCGCCTCACCCGGGGGATGAATTTCCATGTCCTGATGGGACGCGACACCTTGATCTATGCCGCCCTCTGCTACGGGGCCGCCGGTTCGATCTGCGCGACGGCGAACGTCGACCCGCGCGTGCCGGTGGAGATCTACGAGGCCTTCATCGCGGGCGACCACAAGCGGGCACTCGACGCCCAGTATCGGCTGGCGCCGCTCCGGGTCGCCTTCGGTCTCGGCACTTTCCCCGTTGTGGTCAAAGAGGCGCTCAGCATGATCGGCATCGAGGCTGGGCCGGCGGTCCGGCCGGTCGGTCCGATGACGCCGGAAAACCGGAAAAAACTGCGCAAGGTACTGGCCGATATGGGCATGCTGAAATAAGAGGCTCTACGGAAATAGGTGGAATGGATTTAAGGAAAGGATGAAAGATGAAGCAGAAGATTCTGATCGTCCAGGCGATTCACGAACGCGGCGTCCAGGTGTTCGACGACCGGTTCGAGGTCCGCGTGGCCTCCGATCCGTCCATGGCGACGGTCATCAAAGAGATCCGGGGGGTTGCGGGCGTCATTGTCCGGATGGCCCCTTTTACGCGGGAGATCATCGAGGCGGCGGACGCACTCAAGGTGATCGGCCGGCACGGGGTCGGCGTGGACAATATTGACCTCCAGGCGGCGACTGAAAAAGGAATCGTGGTCGTGAACACGCCGAACGCGAATGCGACGTCCGTCGCCGAGCACACCCTGACCGCCATCGGCGCCCTTGCC
Source organism: Deltaproteobacteria bacterium (assembly GCA_026388375.1). GTDB lineage: Bacteria > Desulfobacterota > Syntrophia > Syntrophales > UBA5619 > UBA5619. Next base: position 4,315 of record JAPLJX010000082.1, on the reverse strand, counting down.
AAACGCGTGGTCGTTTACGACCGTGCCATCCGTGAGGGTCGCTGGGAACTCCGCAACAGCTATGGGGCCGTAGATCTCGACGGCAAGATCCTCGGACTGGTTGGAATCGGAAGAATCGGTTCGATGGTCGCCCGGCGGGCGGCCGTGGCCTACAACATGAAGGTGATCGCCTTCGATCCTTACGTGAAGCCGGAGACGGCGGGAGAGCTCGGCCTCACCCTCTGCGCGCAAATGGATGACGTCTTCCGTCAGGCGGACGTGATATCACTGCATACGCCGCTGACCCCGGAAACGAGAAGGTTCGTGAACGCAGCGAAGCTCCGCCTGATGAAGCCCACCGCGTTCCTGTTGAACTTTTCCCGGGGGGCGGTGGTCGACGAGACAGCCCTCTGCGCGGCGCTGACACAGGAGTGCGTGATCCGCATGGCGACCGGGGCAGCGGAAGGCGTAGTGGAAGTTCTTTCCGGCCGGCGACCCCAGTTTGTCGTCAACCCGGAGGTCTTCAAGCGGTAAACTATTCCACGGGAAAACAGGGGCTCAAGTCCCCCTGTTCGTTTTGATGCAAAGGAGGAGAAAACCCTGTGAAAAAATATGAACGCATCACGGCGATCATCGCGTCCCTGGGGGGCGTGTGGATCATGTATTACGCTTGGCACACGCTGAAACTCGGCTCGATCCATATACCCGATGCCGGTCTTCTGCCGTTTCTGTGCGGGGTGGGCCTGGCCGTCCTCGGCATCATCTGGATACTGATCCTCCAGTGGACAAAAGAAACGGAAAATGAAGGGCCGGCGGAGCAGCGTCTGTGGCATCGGCCGCTTTTATCCCTGGTCCTCATGGTGCTTTACGGCTGGGCGATGGAATCCGTCGGCTATATCACTTCGACGCTCATCTTCGTGATCGCCTGGCAGAAGATCATCGAACACGAAAAGTGGTTGAAAACGATGGTCATTGCACTTCTCGGGACGGTCGCGATGTATGCCCTTTTCGTTTACTTCCTGAAGGTGCCCATACCCCCGGAATTTTTCGCCAGATAAAGGAGTTGATCCCATGGATATCTTTACCGGCCTTATCAACGGTTTCTCCATCGCCCTTACGGGAACAAACATGCTGTTCTGCCTCCTCGGGGCGGTCATCGGCACGGCCGTCGGCGTCCTTCCCGGCCTCGGGCCCGCAGCCACGATCGCCCTTCTGTTGCCGATGACCTATGTAATCGGCTCCCCGGTGACGGCGATCATCATGATGGCGGGCATCTACTACGGCGCAATGTACGGAGGATCGACCACCTCCATCCTGCTGAACCTCCCCGGCGAGGCGGCCTCCGTCGTCACCTGCATCGACGGCTACCAGATGGCCAAGAAGGGGCGCGCGGGCGCGGCCCTGGGGATCGCCGCGATCGGATCGTTTATCGCCGGCACGGTCGCCGTTGTCGGCCTGACCTTCTTTGCCCCGCCGCTCGCCGAATTCGCCCTCGATTTCGGTCCCCCCGAATATTTCGCCCTTACGACGCTGGGGCTCCTCCTCGCCGTGACCCTCTCCGGCGGCTCGATCATCAAGGGGCTGATCATCCTCTTCGTCGGCCTCCTGCTGGCAATGGTGGGCCTCGACCCGATCTCGGGAAAGATCCGGTTCACTTTCGGGAGCATCGTCCTCCAGGGCGGTTTCGACTTCGTGACCCTGGCGATGGGGGTCTTCGGCCTCGGCGAAATCCTCTATAATCTTGAATCCACGGTGAAGACAGAAATCGTGACGACCAAGATCGGAAAAATCTTCCCGACCCTCAAGGATTGGGCGGATTCCAAGTGGGCGATCTTCCGGGGATCGGTCATCGGGTTCTTTATCGGGATCATTCCCGGCGGCGGCGCCGTCATCTCGTCGCTCGCCTCCTATGCCGTCGAAAAGAAATACTCCAAACATCCTGAGGAGTTCGGGCAGGGGGCGATCCAGGGGGTGGCCGGACCGGAGTCGGCGAACAACGCCGCGTCGAGCTCTTCTTTCATCCCGCTCCTCACACTGGGGATCCCGGGAAACGCCGCGATCGCGATGATCTTCGCGGCCCTGATGATCCAGGGGATCACGCCGGGGCCCTTCCTGGTCGCGGAACACCCGGACATTTTCTGGGGGGTGATCGCCTCGATGTACATTGGAAACGCGATGCTCCTTGTATTGAATCTCCCGATGGTGGGGCTCTGGGTGCAGATGCTCCGCGTCCCCTATGGCATCCTCGCCCCCATCATCGTCCTATTCACGACGATCGGCGTCTACAGCGTCCAGAACCAGGTCTTCGACATCTATTCCATGCTCTTCTTCGCCGCCCTCGGCTACGGGATGCGGAAGCTGGATTTTGATCCGGCCCCGCTGCCGCTCGCCTTCGTTCTGGGCCCCATGGTCGAGCGGTCGCTCCGGCAGTCGCTGCTGATCTCCGGCGGCGATCTGACGATCTTCGTGTCGCGTCCGATATCGGGAACCCTGATCGCCGTCTTCGTCCTCCTGATCGTGGGGCAGACCGCCTTTTATATCAAACGGAAAATGGGAGGGAAGAAAACACCGGCAACATAAAGGGAGGCCGGCTCCGAACCCCGGCAAACCGTGACGATAAGACCATTTTTTTAGGTTCCACCCGGCAGGCTCAGGGGAGATCAGCGGGGCATCCGCCACAGGTGCGGACCGGCCATTTTAAAAAATGGAAACGGCTAAATTTACAGAAAGAGTCCCATTAACCCATTTGACAAGGAGGTATCCTATGACTCACATGCGTAAAGTCACCCTGTTTCTCACCCTGGCACTGGTCACCATGCTGACGGCCGGCGGCCTGTGCTTCGGGGCGGAGAAGTACCCGACCAAACCAATCCAGGTGATCGTCCCCTTTACCGCCGGCGGCTCCAGA
>JAPLJX010000082.1:0-1421 GCA_026388375.1 Deltaproteobacteria bacterium | reverse complement strand
CTGGACGAAGTACAGCCCCCAGCCGATGCTTGTCGTCAACAAGCCGGGCGCCGGCGGCGTCTTGGGAGAGGAGTACGTCGTCCGCTCCAAGCCGGACGGATACACCATCTATGTCGGACAGGGCTCCGGCCATGACGTGGTCATGCCGCACCTGCAGAAGATGCCCTTCGACCCCCTGAAGGACATCACCCCGGTCGCGAGGCTCTCGATCCACTCGATCGTGATCTGTGTGAGCGGTAAATCCCCGATCAACTCGATGAAGGACCTGGTCGCCTTCGCGAACAAGGGAAACAAGATTACCGCGGCGGTCTCCACCGCCGCCGGTTCCGTGGACCTCGTCATGAGGGCCATCTCCAAGCGGGCCAACATCCCGATCACGACCGTGCCCTTCGCCGGCGGCTCTGAAGCAACCACCGCCCTGGCGGGCGGTCACCTCACGATCGGCGGCGGCCATCCCTCCGAGGTGATGCCGCACCTCAAGGCCGGCCGCTTCAAGGCGATCGGCGTGGCCCTCGACAAGCGCGACCCCGTCATTCCGAAGGTCCCGACCCTGAAGGAACAGGGGATCGATGTCGCCACCTGGGGTTCGGTGAAGGGTGTCGCCGTCCCGAACGGCACGCCGCCCGAGATCATCGAATACATCGCCTCGACCCTGAAGAAGATCAGCGAAGACCCGGAATACAAGAAGGCCATGGCCTCGATCTACCAGCCGATCGATTACCTCAACACGAAGGACTGGACCGCCTTCCTGCAGCGGGAGTATAAGGACTACGGAGACCTGATCAAGGAACTGGACATCAAGATCTGATGCCCGCCGGTGGTCATCGCAAAAAGAGAGGCGCCCCGGTTCTCCGGAGGCGCCTCTTTACTTCTCCACGCATTTTGGGGAAATGGGGACAGCGCTCCGCCCCCCTTTATATCTGCCTCCGGAGTGCCTGCGCGGCGATGTGGATCAGGTCCCAGGAGCCGCCGAATGGCGGGGAGTAGGCCAGATCCATATACCCGACGTCGTCAAGGTTCAGTCCCGCCCAAAGGGCGCAGGAGAGGGTATTGATCCGGCTCACGGCGCCCGCTTTGCCGACCGCCTGCGCCCCGAGGAGCTTTCCCGTCGCCCGGTCGGCAATCAGCTTGAGACCCAATTTTGTATTTCCCGGCATGGACCCCGCGATCGCGTTACCCCATACCAGCGTACTTACCGGATGGAAACCGCTCTCCGCCGCCTCCCGTTCGTCGAGACCCGTCGCCACCACCTCCAGGTCGAAGACCTTGAAGGACTGCGCCCCGACGATCCCCGGAAAGATCATCGCCCCCCCGCCGATGTTCCGGCCGGCGACGCGCCCCTGCTTGTTGGCGATGTCGCCCAGCGGGATGTTCACCCAGCGGCCGCTCACCCGGTGAAAGGATTCGCAGCAGTCGCCCAC
>JAPLJX010000228.1 GCA_026388375.1 Deltaproteobacteria bacterium | reverse complement strand
GGAATACCGCTCCAGGAAGGCCTGGACCATCAGCGGGATGTCTTCTTTCCGCTGCCGTAGTGGTGGGACAGTGCTGGGGAAGACGTTAAGCCGATAGTAAAGGTCCTGCCGAAACCGGCCCTTGCGGACCTCTTCCTCAAGGTCTCGATTGGTCGTTGCCACGATCCGTACGTCGACTTTGATGGTTTGGGACGAGCCCAGGCGCTCAAACTCGTTATGCTGAATCACTCACCCGGAGCAGCTTGGCCTGCACCTCCAGCGGCAGCTCCCCGATCTCGTCCAGGCAAAGGGTGGAACCATGGGCAATCTCGAACCGGCCTACCTGCCGGGTATCGGCTCCGGTAAATGCCCCCTTCTCCCGGCCGAACAATTCACTCTCAATTAAATTGCCCGGCAGGGCGGCACAGTTGACCGTGATCAGGGGCCGTTCCTTACGAGGACTCATGCTATGGATGGCAAAGGCGATCAGCTCCTTCCCCGTACCGGTCTCACCAAGGATGAGGACCGTTGTGTTCGTAGGAGCAACTTGTTCCGCTCGATAGAGAGCATACTTGAGACCATCACTTTCACCGATAATATGCTCAAATCGATGTTTCATTTTGTTCTCGTGACGGAAATAAATATTCTCGGCCTCCAGTCGGTCTTTCAATGTTTTGACTTCAGAAAGAGCCGTCCGAAGTTCGACAGCTTGTCGTTCCAGTTCGTTGTGAGATTTTTTTAAAGCCTCTGCTGTAAGTTTCCGTTCAGTGATATCGCGGATGTTACACTGGATCACTTTATGATGATTGACCAGATAGACGTTACTGACAAATTCCACGGCAATTGGCCGTCCGTCTTTCGTCTCCAGCGGTAAATCATTGTAGCGAACATATCCTTTGCTCTTCAATTCCGAAGAGGTGGCTTTCGATGCTTCAATATCTCTAAAGGTGCCAATTTCCCAGAGTTTCTTTCCTAAGAGCTCCTCATGTGAATAACCCAACATTTCTAACAAGAATGGGTTCACATCTGATATTTGTCCTGTTTCGGCATCAAGGATTAATATTCCATCTTGGGCTGCTTCAAAGAGACGGCGGTAGTTAGTTTCAGAATTCTTTAGCGCCTCCTCCATCTTCTTGCGCTCGGTGATGTCCACCATTACGGCGCACACCGCACCGGGCATATCCGTGGGCTGAAGGGGACTTACGGAAAGTAAGACAGGTACAGTATTTTCACCTCCGGCCTGTAAGACAAGTTCCCCCTTACTGTTCTCCTTTAAACCCCGCTCAACCAATGCCTCAAATAATTGAAGGTCTGTTGATGAAATGTATTGGTAGATTGAAGATCCCATTACTTTTTCCAGAGACCCTTTGACGATATCTGCAAAACGTTGGTTACAGAAAAGGATCGTGCCGCCTGCGGCCAGGGTGACGGCCCCTTCGTTCATGGTTTCGACCATGACCCTGTAAGGATGCTCGGCGCCCGATAGTGTAAAGACCCGATCTCCTTCCGCCGTTGAGACAACCAGACCATCCACCTCACCGCTTAGGATAGCGCGCAGAGTTTCCTCAGCTTCCATCATCCGCGATGTGAGTTCCTGCAACTCATCCAAAAGTTGCTGGCGTGTTCTTTCTGATTTTTTCATTGCTTCTTACTCATGAATTCTTTGGGTTTCAGATCGATGCCTGCAAGAAACCTTTCCGTATCCGACATGTCGCCGATGAGCCTCCGGAGTGGCAGGGGTTGTTTCTTGATGAGCGTTGGGGTGGCAATAATCTGCTCTCCCTTGGCCAGCTTGGGCTGCTGGTAGATGTCTATCACCTTGAGTTCGTGGCAGCCTGCCAGGTATTTTTTACAGAGTTTCTGGACATTGGCGATTGCCAGGGTTGACTTTGGGGTCATCCCTGTAACATACAGCCGAAGAACGTACTTTGCCCGATCTCGCTTCGGTGCCGCTTTTTCGAATTCCTCAGTGCTCGTTTTCCCTCTTTTCATCTCCATCGCTGTTTCACCAAAATTCATTTTATCATCCGGAGACAGAACGAATGTCGAGTCCCACCAGCACCCGCTCTGTGTTAGCCAGATCTCCGATAATCTTTTTAATCGGTTCGGGAAGCCTCCTTACCAGTGTCGGTATGGCAATAATCTGGTCCCCTTTGGCAAGCTGGGGATTCTTTAAAAGATCTATCACTTCAATACTGTATTTCCCCTCAAGGTGCTCTTCGCAGATCTTCTTTAAATTAGCAAAGGCCGTAATCGATTTCGGGGTCTGACCGGCTACATATAACCGGAGATTCCAGATGTCTTCTGTCGCATCAGTCTTTGCTTTCTTCCCCTTTCCTGATGCGGCAGCCATCACATTGTCCTCCTTTACCGCTTCTTGGGCAAGCGCTTCGCCGGTGAAGCAGACGGCTTCCCCTTCCGGAGATGCGCCATATCCAAACGGTCTT
>JAPLJX010000451.1:12866-18212 GCA_026388375.1 Deltaproteobacteria bacterium | reverse complement strand
CCAATATCTTCCGGTCTGTCCGAAAAGGTGATTTTCCCTGCCTTGTTATAAATCCGTATCCCTTGAAATACCTCTTCCTTGCCGATGCTCAGAAGCGTGTTGGCTAAATCATCCCGACGATTATTCAGCATGCTGTGATAAGTAGCCCGTTTGATCAGGTTGCTTACCTGAACAGCATTGCTGACGATATCTTCCCGGAACAGTGTCGTAAGAAAATAGATGTTGACATAGGTCACAATCCCAAAAGAAAGCATCAGCAAGACGGTCAGCAATACGAAGAATTTTACCCCGATCGAATCGGTAATGCCACGAACCAGATTAAATATCTTCGGATATTTCATAATAATAAGGATAAAAAATGGAAACGACCACAATCAATCTGCTGTTTTGTAGGCTAAATCAGTTTCAGATGATTTACAAGGCATATTTTTTACCTTTTCAGACATCATGAATCGTGATAGGAAATTAATTCATGCGCCGGGTAACGCTATCCGGAGGAGACAAGAAAATTCTCAATATGCCGTAATGATGATTGTTTTACGAAGAAAACCATGAGCGGAATCAGGATAGGAAAGAGATGCGTTGCAGGATCCATCCGGTTCGGGAGGCCTTGGCCGTCTGTCAGAAGCACGAAACAGGCTTTTGCAGGGAGTGTTGCGAATGTCTGAATATCGATCACTGTTGTGTATGCATGGATCCAAAATTATACTGCAAATTCAGAAGCCAGTGCGTGATCTGGGAAATGTCTCGTGACCGGAGGAAGAAAAACGCGCGGGACGGATAGGAAGAACCATGTTTTTCGCCCTTCTCAATGGGGCTGGGAGGAAATCGGATATGAAGCTTGCGATTGCGGGAAAAGGCGGGGTAGGAAAAACATCGCTGGCGGTCTGGATCGGCGATTATCTGGCTCGTCAGGGGGAAGAGGTCTGGCTCCTCGATGCAGATACGGCGCTTTCCCTGGGGCAGGCGCTCGGCCTTCCGGAAAGCGACATTCCTCTGCCTCTGATCCAGGAGAAAGAGCTGATTCGAGAGCGGGTCGGCGAAGGATTCATCCGCTTAAATCCCGCTGTTGAAGACCTGCCGGAGCGGCTCTCCAAAAAGGTGGCTGGTCTCAAACTCCTGGTGATGGGTACCATTGCAGGTGCCGGAGGCGGTTGCGCCTGTTCGCCGAACGCCCTGGTCAAGGCATTGCTCGCCCACCTGATCATCGAAAATCGGCAATGGGTCATCGTGGATCTGGAGGCCGGTGTGGAACATCTGGGACGCGGCACCGTCCAGTCTGTGGATGGGCTCGTCGTAGTGAGCGAGCCCAGCATGAGGAGCCTGCAGACGGCCTCCCGCATCAGTGTGCTGGCCAGGGAAATGGGACTTCCCCGTCAGGTGTTGATCATCAATCGCGCCCCCGACGATTTCCACTTGCCGGACATGGAGGGTCTCCCTCCCTTGACGGCAACCATTCCAGTCCTGCCCTCTCTTGCGTCCCGGCAGCTTGCATCCTCTTCCGTGCTTGATCTTGCGGAGCGGGAACAGCTCGACCGGATTGCCGCCAAGATTATCTCCGCTTTGAAGTCTTGACGGCTTCGAAATCAAGGGATACCGCCCATTTGTCTTTTCCGCAACATCGGGATAGCCCATTTGCCGATATTTTTCTTGACAAAACCGGTAAAAAATTTATTATGCCCCCGCGTTGATGATCTCTCTTGCTCGATACGGGATATTATGCCGATTCTTGTCATCATCTTTCTGTTCCTGAGTTCCCCCGTCGGGGCCGCCGTCCTGTCGGACGACTGTTTCAATTGCCACGAAGACTTCAAAAAAAGGACCTCCCACGAAAGCATTGCCTGCACGGACTGCCACATCGGCATTAAAGAGATCCCTCACGAGGAGAAACTTGCACGTCCCACATGCAATGCCTGCCACCATAAGACCGTCGAGCGCTACTCGGCCGGCATCCACAAATCCAAGGGCCTTGCCTGCAATCAATGCCATGAGATCCATGGGAAGAAGGGAAAGGGAGCGGATTGCGCTTCCTGTCACCCCAACGTCGCCCACAAGGCGCTGCCTTCGAGGGGCAAACACCTCGCCGCGCTGAATTGCGTCGCCTGCCACGGCAAGCTGGACAAGAGCGGGATCACGGCGACGGTTACGCTGCCCAAAGGGTCGACCTTGGAGAGGAAGACCGTTGACCGGGATGGCAATGGTTTCACCAACCCGGCCGAGTGGCATGCCTTTGAGGCCCTGCTGGATCAGAAGTTTAAGGGCTATAAACTGGAGAAGCAATTCTGGGCCTATGGCGATAACCATGAGATCATGCCCAAAGCCGCAGACTGCGGCGAGTGTCATGAGAAGAGGACCCGCTTTACCAGCGCGGAGGCAAGGATCAACGACATAACGAGTTACAGCATACAGATCACGCCCAGGGTTTTCATCCCTGAATTCCCGTCCCTCCGCGAGTTCCCCAAGACCGTGCACGGACAGAAAGGGGTCCGGTGCACCGACTGCCACACCTCCCAGGAAAAGATCACCGACAAGGTCTGCGTTCGCTGCCACGAGCAGGTCTACCATACCTATGAAGAATCCATTCATGCCAAGAAGGGGGCCACCTCCTGCACCGACTGCCATAACCCTCACCTGATCAAGACATACAAGGAGTTCAACGCCAAGGAACGGATTGCGATCTGCTCCCGCTGCCACAAGGACTACATCACCCGGCATGAATGGCTGCCGAACACCAAGCTCCATTTCGACTACCTCGAGTGCACGACCTGCCATAGCCCGGGTTCGGAAAAGAGCATGGTTTTCTTCTTTGCGGATAATAAAGACAGGAAGAAAAACCCTTTGCAGTACGAAGATCTCGAACGGGTCTTCGGCCAAGATGTACATCTCAAGTCGGTCATCAACACCTACGCGGAGAACATGGTCAAGGGCGAAGAGATCGGCCGTTTCGTCGTTGACCTGAAGAAAAAGATGGGCGAAGGGATCTTCGTCGATGCGGAAATTATCGTTACGAAGGTTTATCACGACTACTCGGTCACGAGGCTCAAGGAGAGGAACTGCGTCACATGTCACTCGCCCCAGGCCCATTTCTACAATTCCATGTACCTTATTCTGCCTGAAAAGGACCGGCACATCTATGTCCCGGTCAAAGGCACGCTGATCTCCGTCTACCCCATCGGAATGGCTTTGGATATCTACCTCCTCGGGGAGGAAAAAATCACGAAGGATGATATCTACGCCCTGCTCGGCAAAGCGCCGGAGGGTTCAACCGCTTACGCCAAGAGCCTCGGTTTCAAGTTGATCGACCTTGTCGGGGTGATCCTGGTGATCCTGGTGATTCTCTCGATCCTGGCGCATGCGTTGCTGCGGATACTGGTGAAACGATGAAAAAGGTTTTCCTCCATACGCTGACCATCCGAATATGGCACTGGATCAATGCGCTGATCGTCATTGCGCTCATGATTACGGGTATCCAGCTCAGGGTGCCGGGGATCGAAGAGATCGCCCGCAAGATGGCCGTCTGGATCCCCGAATACAGTGTAACCATCCTGATCCATAAGTACACCGGTTATGCGATGGCCCTCTCCTTCCTCTTCTGGTTGGTCTATATCTTGGTTAGCGGTAGCTTCCGGGTTCATTACATCCCGCGGCCGGCGGATCTCCCAATCCTGGGGAAGCAGGCGCTCTACTATCTCTTTGGCGTATTCCAGGGAAGTGAAAATCCTTTAATTCCAACTGCGGAAGGGAAGTTCAACCCTTTGCAGAAGATCGCCTACGGCTCGGTCATGCTCGTGATTACCCCATTGATTGTCTTTACGGGCATCCTCTTCAGCGACATCTTCTTCTTCCGCGGCGTGATCGACTGGCTGGGCGGAATCAGGCTGCTCGATGCGCTGCATGTTGTGGCAAGCTACCTGTTTCTGCTAAATTTGATCGTCCATCTGTACATGTGCACGATGGGGCACCACCTCTTCGACCATGTCAAGGCCATGATCCTGGGTTTTGAAGAAATGCCTGAGGAATCCCCTTCAAAGCATTGAACCCTCGATTCTGCGCCCTCCAACCCCACCCCTGCCGGCGAAATTGAAAATCGGCGCTATCGGTTTCTCTCCCGGTATTCGGGCCCCGAACCACCATCGATCATCTCAAATTTTAGTTGGAATTTTACGGTAGATGATTTATAAGTATACGATATGCTGAAGGGATGGAAGATGAGGGTGCTGGGGCTTGATTATGGTGATCGGAGGATCGGCGTTGCAATCTGCGATGAGCTTGGGATGACCGCCCGGGGGATCGCCACCGTCGTCCGAAAAAACCGCGATGCGGATCTGGCGGCGATCGCCGGGTTCGTCGAACGCTTCGGCGTCGAAAAGATCGTCATCGGTTATCCGCTCCGCCTCGACGGCAGCGAGGGGATCCAGTGCGATAAGGTCAACCGGTTCGCCCGGCGGCTGGAGGCCCGTCTGTTTATGCCCGTGATCCGCCGGGATGAAACCTTCTCCACCAAAGAGGCTGAAGAGCTCCTTCGGGAAACCGGCGTGCGCCGGGAGAAGAAAAGGGCGGTCGTCGACCGGCTGGCCGCGTGCATCATCCTTCAAGGCTATCTCGATAACCTGGCCCATGAAGGGGGAACCGGACGGACCGCCCGATGAACATGCTCGCATGGATTAAAAAGAGATGGGGAATAACGCGGAATCCTAGACGAAAGAGGGCGCTCCTGCTGCTTCTGGTCCTTTTCCTGACCGGAGCGGCTTTCTACCGTTACGCAACAACCCCTGTCAATGACATCACCATTGTAAGGACGGTCGACATCCCGAAGGGATCCGGTTTCTTCCGGATTACGGAGATTCTCGACAATGCCGGTCTGGTCCATAATCGTCCTTTCTTCTGGGTGCTGGCCCTGGGTAAAAAGGCGGCGAGACACATCCGGGCGGGTGAATATGAACTCAACGGCGCGATGTCGCCTTCGGCGATCCTCGACAAACTGGTCCGGGGGGAGATCAAGGTTTATCCGGTGACGCTGCCCGAGGACATCACCGCAAACGAGGTGGCCAGGCGGCTTTCCGCCTTTAAACTGGTCAATGAAAAGGAATTCATGACGTTGGCGACCGACCGCTCTTTTCTTGCCTCTCTCGACATCGAGGCCGACAGCATCGAAGGATACCTCTATCCCGACACCTACCGGTTCGACCGGTCCATGACGATCAAAGAAATCATCCGGATCCTTGTTGGACAGTTCTGGAGGAAAGTCACGCCGGAGATGCGGAAGCGCGCACAGGAGATCGGCCTGACCCTCCCCCAGTGGGTGACCCTTGCCTCGATCATCGGCAAGGAATCTGGAAACAGCGC
>JAPLJX010000451.1:0-12810 GCA_026388375.1 Deltaproteobacteria bacterium | reverse complement strand
CGTCTTTCACAACCGTCTGGAAATGGGAATGAAACTGCAGAGCGACCCGACGGCCATCTACAACTTACAACAGGAAGGCGGTCACGTGAAAACCGTCCTGCTGAGACACCTGAAATCGGACACGCCCCACAACACCTACCGGATCAACGGGCTTCCGCCGGGTCCCATCGCCAACCCCGGCATCGATTCCCTTCGGGCAGCCCTTTACCCCGCCAAAGTCGATTACCTCTACTTCGTAGCCAAGAACGACGGGTCACACCAATTCTCCAACAACCTCGCCAGCCACAACCAGGCCGTTTTAAAATATCAGATTAACAGACAAAAAAATTAAAAATTTTTCTTGACAAAGGCAAAATCCTCCTCTATCTTAAGCCAAAAGTGGGGCAAAGTGGATTATTGTGGAGGAAAAGCCTTCAATGTCCGTCTTCAGGGGTCAGTATTACCACACCATCGACGACAAAGGGAGAGTCATTTTTCCTTCGCGACTCCGTGAAGTGTTCGCCGAGAAATACGACAACCGTCTCGTCATCACGAACTGGGACAGCTATCTGATGATTTTTCCTTACGATGAGTGGCGTATCATCGAAGAAAAGGTCTCTCACCAATCCCTTCTGCGGAAAGAGGTCCGCGCCTTTCAGCGGTTTTTCATGTCCGGGGCGGTTGATTGCACCCTGGATGGTCAGGGAAGAATCCTCATTCCCCAAAATCTCAGGGAATTTGCAAAACTGGAGAAGGACATCGTCCTCGCCGGCATGATCAAGGTGATCGAGATTTGGAGCAAGGATAGGTTCGAAGCCGAGATGAAAAAGAGCGGGGACAACCTGGATGGCTTCAGCGACTATATGGCGGATTTGGGGATATAGAAGGCCCCGGGACAATGGCTTTTTCGATTTGTTTTACGAAGGCATCATGAAATGGACGTCTTCCACAAACCGGTCCTGGTCGGAGAGGTCATCGCTTTCCTTCAATGCCGGGCCGGGGCCGTCTATCTGGACGGCACGGTGGGGGGCGGGGGACACGCCTTTGAAATCTTGCGGAACTCGGCGCCGAACGGCCGACTGATCGGCATCGACACCGATGCGGACGCGCTCCGGGAAGCGGAGAGACGTCTGGCGCTTTTCGGCGACCGGACGATCCTGTTGAAGGGAAATTTCGCCACGATGGAAACCATTCTGGCCGAGATGAACATCGGGAAGGTGGAGGGAATCCTCCTCGATCTGGGGGTTTCCTCCCATCAACTGGACACGGCGGGACGGGGCTTCAGCTTCGCCCTGGATGCCCCTCTGGACATGCGGATGGACCAGGACCAGGGTCCGAGCGCGTACGATCTCATCCACACCCTGTCCCGGGACGAGCTGGAAAAGATCATCCGGAATTACGGAGAAGAGAGAATGGCGGGAAGAATCGCCCGGGCCGTTGTGGAGAGGCGGACCCTTTCCCCCATCCGGACGACGGCTGATCTCGCCGGAATTGTGGCCGGGGCATTGCCCAAGGCCCGGGGACCCGCCCGGATCCACCCGGCCACCCGGACCTTCCAGGCCCTCCGAATCGCCGTCAACGACGAACTCGCCAGCCTGCGGCAGGCTTTGGCGGACGGAATGGAGCGTCTCCATGATGGCGGGCGCTTCTGTGTGATCTCTTTTCATTCGCTGGAAGACCGAATCGTGAAGAACGCCTTCCACGCGGAAGAGAAAGGCTGCATCTGCCCTTCCGATTTTCCCCTCTGCGCCTGCGGTCGGAAACCGACGATGAAAGTCCTGACACGGAAGCCGGTGGTTCCCGGCGAGGCGGAGGTTCACGATAACCCGCGGGCCAGAAGCGCAAAACTGAGAGTCGCAGAGAGGATTGGATCATGCAGGCCGTAGAGGTTCTCAAACAGACGGTTCGCCCGCAGGAGGATGCGTCCGGCCGCATCGGATATTCGACCTGGATCTTCATCGCCTCCGTCCTGATGGCGGTGGCCCTCCTCTATGTATGGAGCCATATCCACATGACGGAGTTGGAGTATCAGATCGCCCGGGAACTGAACAGCCGGGAACAGATCACGGAAGAGCAGACAAAGCTGAAGGTCGAACTCGCCACGCTGAAATCACCCCAAAGGATCGAAACCATCGCCCGGGAAAGACTACAGATGACGTATCCGGAAAGGGCGCAGGTGATCATGCTGAAATGACCGGCGAATCCAGAAAGTGGATGAAATTCAGGATTGCCACGCTGCTGGCTTTCTTCCTGGTTCTTTTCATTGCCCTCGCCTCGCGCGCCTTTCAACTGCAGATCCTATCCGGCAAGGCGCTGAAGGCCCTTGCCCAAAAGCAGCATACGCAGATCCTTCTGCTGCAGCCTGAAAGGGGGATCATCTTCGACCGAAACGGCGAAAAGATGGCCGCCTCCATCATGGCCGATTCCGTCTGCGCCGATCCATCCAAGATCGACAACCCCGGCGAGGTGGCCGGGCGGCTCGCCGTCATTCTCCAGACAGACAGGTCGGTCCTTCAGAAAAAACTGTCCGGCGCGAAGAATTTCTGCTGGCTCGCCCGGAGAATCGCCCCCGAACAGGCCAGTCTCGTGCAGGAAATGGGCGTCGACGGAATCTTTATCGTCAAGGAACCCAAACGTTACTATCCCAGCGGCGAACTGGCCGGCCATCTGATCGGCTTTGTCGGCATCGACGCCACCGGCCTTGAAGGGGTTGAGCTGCGCTATGACCGCTACCTGAAGGGCGCCCCCGAAAAGCTGATCTGGACGAGGGACGCCAAGGGCAAGCGGCTCTATCCCCGCGTGGAGAGGCCCGAAACCATCCAGAAGGAGAATTACAATCTCGTTCTGACCATCGACAACCGCATTCAGCACTTGGTGGAATCCCATCTGAAAGCCGCCGTGAAGGATAAGGGCGCCAAGGGGGGATTTGCAATCGTCATGGATCCCCGCACGGGAGAAATCCTGGCCTTGGCCAACGAGTTGGGATTCGACACCAACCGTTTCTCCGCGGTCAACCCCGCCACCGGGAAAAACAAGGCGATCACCGACAGTTTCGATCCCGGCTCCACCTTCAAGCCGTTTCTGGCGGCGGCCGCCCTTGAAGAGGGGGTCGTCAAGGAAACGGATGTGTTCAACTGCGAAAACGGCCATTATGCGATCGCCGACCGGGTGTTCCACGAGGCAAACCGCAAGCGTCATGGCGTCCTGAGCGTACACGATATCCTCAAGTATTCCAGCAATATCGGAGCGATCAAAATTTCGGAAAAACTCGGTAAAGAGAAATTCTACCAGTACATCCGCAAGTTCGGGTTTGGCGACAAAACCGGCATCGACCTCCCGGGCGAGGTGGGCGGTCTCCTTCGGCCGGTGGAAAAATGGACCCGCGTGGACGCGGCAACCGTCGCCTTCGGCCAGGGGATCTCCGTAACGGCCATCCAGCTCATCACCGCCCTCTCCAGCGTCGCCAACCAGGGGGTCCTGATGAAACCCTTCATCGTCCGCGGGCTCATGGACCGGAAGGGAAACCTTGTCCAGGCCTATCATCCGACCGTGGTCCGCCGGGTCATCTCCACGGAGACGGCAAAACGGCTGACGGCGATCCTGACCGACGTGGTCGGCATGGAAGACGGAACCGGCAAGCATGCCCGCATCGTAAACGTCGCCGTCGCCGGGAAGACGGGCACGTCGCAGAAATTCGATTTTGCCCGGCGCGTCTACTCCTCGGAGAAGGTCAGGACTTCCTTCATGGGGTTCTTTCCATCGGAGGACCCGCAGATTGCGATCCTGGTCGTTCTCGACGAACCGCAACGGGACCGGTGGGGCGGCGTGGCCGCGGCCCCGGTCTTCAAGAATATCGGGGAACAGCTTCTGACCTGCTTCAAAACGAACATCCGGAAGAACCCCATTCCGGAAGAGGGGAAACTCGTCAGCGGCGACATGAAGGTCAGGCTTGCATCCGTTCCGGCGCCGTCCACAGACCGGTCGGGGACGGAGACAGACGAGACCGCCATGCCGAACTTCCGAGGAATGACGATCCGCGAGGTCGTCAAGAAATCGAAAGAAAAAGGGATCGAGGTGCGTGTCATCGGAAGCGGTTGGGCGATCGCTCAGCAGCCGGCAGCCGGGATGCCCGCGCCGGAGGACCGCCTCTGCACCATCACCTTCGGGATGGGTTCTTGAGGTGTCCGATGCAGCTTCCGCAGTTGATGAAGGGAATCGAAACCCTCGGGATGACGGGAGATCCGAACGGGGAGGTGCACTCCGTCCGTTACGACTCACGCCAATGTGAAAAGTACAGTCTCTTCGTGGCGATCTCCGGCCTCAAGACGGACGGCCATCAATTCATCGGTGACGCCATGACCCGCGGCGCCCGTTTTATCATCCATGAGCGGGACTTCACCCCGCCCGCCGGCGTTACGGCCATCCGTGTCCACAACAGCCGTCAGGTTCTCGGCCGCCTTGGAAGGAATTTCTTCGGCCACCCCTCCTCCTCTCTCTGCCTTATTGCCGTGGTGGGAACGAACGGAAAGACCACCATCACCTACCTTCTGGAGGCGATCCTCCGGGCCGCGGGCCATTCCGTCGGCGTCCTGGGAACGGTCAACTACCGATACGGCGACAAGAGTCTCCCCGCACCAAACACCACACCCGAATCCTTCGAGATGCAGCGGATTCTCCGGGAGATGGCCGATCACGGGGTCACCCACTGCGTTGCCGAGGTTTCCTCCCACGCCATCGACCTCCGCAGGGTCGACGAGTGCGCGTTCGACCTGGGGATCTTCACCAATCTCACACACGACCACCTCGATTACCACCGAACCATGGAAAACTACTTTCAGGCCAAAAAGCGCTTTTTTTCCGAGGTTCTCCCCGGCGGTGGGAAAAACCGCCCCCGGCGGATGATCGTCAACGGCGACGATCCCTTTGGGCAGCGGATCATCCGGGAAGTCGGAGGCGGCTGCATCACTTACGGTCTCGACAACCCCTGCGATGTCCATCCAAACCCCTTTCATCTCTCCCTCGGAGGGATCGACGCAAAGCTGAACATCGAGGACGAAGCGCTCGACATCACATCCCCCCTGATGGGAAGATTCAATCTCTACAACATCCTTGCCGCGGCGGCGGCGGCCCGAGCCATCGAGATCCCCGGACGGGCCATCCGGAACGGGATCGCCGGTCTGATCCAGGTCCCGGGACGGCTTGAAAAAGTGAGCACGGCGGGGCAGCCCGCCGTTTTCGTCGATTACGCCCACACGGACGACGCCCTGAAGCGGGTCCTCCAGAATCTGACCCTCTTCCGGACGGAAAGGATCATCACCGTTTTCGGGTGCGGCGGGGATCGGGACCGCGGGAAGAGACCGCTCATGGGCAAGGCCGCTGCGACTTACAGCGATCTGACCATCGTAACCTCGGATAACCCGCGGACGGAGGATCCCCTGGAGATCATCCGGGAGATCGAAATGGGCATCCAGGCGCCGAAATTCACCGATATCCATGAATTCAGGCGAATTCCGGAGCAGAGAGGCTACCTCGTCCTCCCCGACCGGAGAGCGGCCGTCGCCGCGGCCATCGGTCTCGCCGGGCCTGCGGACATCGTCCTCATCGCCGGAAAGGGCCACGAAGATTACCAGATCGTCGGCAGCCGAAAGTTTCCCTTCGACGATCGGATGATCGCACGGGAGGAACTGAGGCTTTGGCAAACCAGGAGGGAAGGATCATGATGGACGAAGCACAGGATCTTTCCGCCGAGGAGATTCTGAAGGCCACGGGGGGCGCCGCGCTTCGGGGCGGCCACGGCTGGTCCTGCAGAGGGATCTCCACGGACACGCGAACCTTGGCCTCAGGAGACCTTTTCATCGCCCTTGCCGGGGAAAATTTCGACGGCCACGACTGTCTGGCAAAGGCCGCGGAACGCGGGGCCGCCGGCCTCCTCATCCGCACGGATGCTGCGAAGAAGCTCGCCATGGCTCCGGAAGGGATCCCGGTGATCGCCGTTCAGGACACCCTGAAAGCGCTGGGTGACATCGCCCGCAACTGGCGGCAACGATTCCCGATCCCGGTGGTTGCGATCACCGGAAGCTCCGGGAAGACCACAACGAAGGAAATGGTCGCGGCGATCGCCTCCCGCACGCGGAACACCCTGAAGACGGAAGGAAACCTGAACAACCGGATCGGCCTTCCGCTGACCCTGCTCCGACTGCGGAAGAATCACGAGCTCGCCGTCGTCGAAATGGGGACGAACAGCCCGGGAGAAATCGCGATGCTCGCGGCCATCGCCGTACCGGACGTCGGTCTGATCACGAACATCGGCCCCGCCCACATCGAGGGGCTGGGTTCCCTCGAGGCGATCCGGGAGGAGAAAGGATCTCTTTTTGAGGTCATGGCCGGACGGGGCGCGGCGATCCTCAACCACGACGATCCGGCGATCGGCGTCCTTGCGGGGCGCCTGCAGGGAAAACGGGTGACCTTCGGCCTCGGCCCGGACGCCGCGATCACCGCCCGGAGGGTCGAGACGGTCGGACCGGAGGGGGTGCGTTTCGACCTCGTCATCGACGGAATCGGCGACCCGGTTTTCCTGGCCGCAGCCGGGGAACACAACGTCAGAAACGCCCTGGCCGCAGCCGCAGCCGCGTGGACGCTCGGCTTCGACCGCAGCCAGATAGCGGCGGGACTTGCCGCTTTCCGTCCGGTCCCGGGGAGGACCGAGATCCGGCAACTCGGAAACGGCGCCTACCTGGTCATCGATACCTACAACGCCAATCCCGCCTCGGTGCGGGAGGCCCTGAAGACCCTGCAAGGGCTTCGGGGAAACGGAAAAGCCGCCGTGATCCTGGGCGATATGCTGGAGCTGGGAGAACGGTCGGAGGAATGGCATGAGGAAATCGGAGCGCTCCTTGCGGATACGGACATTCAAGAGCTGTTTCTCAAAGGATCGCTCACGAAAGCGCTGGCCGCCGGGGCGATCCGTATGGGGTTTCCGGCGGAGCGGATTGCGTTTTTCGACGACCCGCAGCAGGTTGTCTCCTCTCTCCGGTCCTGGCTGAAAAAGGGCGACTGGGTTTTGATCAAGGGATCCCGAAAGATGAAGATGGAAGCGGTGGCGGAAAATATGATTGCGGCATTTGACCTGAAATCGCAAACGGTGTAGGGTGCGCCGCACGAGAGGCAACGGGCGCCGCAGGAAGGTTTGAGAAATGATTTTTCATCTTTTATATCCGCTGCATGACAAATATTCCTATTTCAACGTCTTTCGGTACATCACCTTCCGAACGATCTATGCGGCGATCACCGCCCTCGTGATCTGTTTTATTGTCGGTCCCTGGCTCATCCGCAAGCTGCAGGAACTCCAGATCGGCCAGACGATCCGCGAGGATGGACCGGACTCACATCATGCGAAAAAGGGGACGCCGACAATGGGCGGCATCCTGATCATCTTTGCCGTCACCATCTCCACGCTCCTCTGGGCAAATCTGACCGTCGGCTGCATCTGGATTGTGATCATGGTCACGGTCGGTTTCGGCCTGATCGGATTCCTCGACGACTACCGGAAGTTCGTCCGGCAGGACAGCCGGGGTGTACCGGGGAAGATCCGGCTGGCCGCGGAGATCGCGATCGCACTGTTCGTCAGCATCATTCTCTATACCAAACCGGGGTTCAACCCGAACGTAACCATCCCTTTTTTCAAGACGGCCCTGCCGAACCTGGGATGGGGCTACATCCTGCTGACGACCTTCATCATCGTGGGCGCCGCAAACGCGGTCAATCTGACCGACGGCCTGGACGGCCTCGCCATCGGCCCGGCGATCACCTGCTTCACGACCTACCTCCTGTTCGCCTATTTTGCCGGCAACGTCAAGATCGCGACCTATCTCCAGATCCCCTACGTGGCGGGAACCGGTGAGCTGGCGATCTTCTGCGGCGCGGTCGTCGGCGCCGGGATCGGCTTCCTCTGGTACAACGCTTATCCCGCCCAGGTCTTCATGGGGGACGTCGGCTCCCTCTCGCTGGGCGGCTCCCTGGGCGCCCTTGCCATCCTGACGAAACAGGAGATCCTGCTCGCCATCGTCGGCGGGATTTTCGTCCTGGAGACCTTCTCGGTCATCTTTCAGGTAGGCTGGTTCAAGCTCTCCGGCGGACGGAGGATCTTCAGGATGGCCCCGATCCACCACCATTTTGAGCTCAAGGGATGGCCCGAGCCCAAGGTGATCGTTCGTTTCTGGATTATCTCCGTGCTGCTGGCGCTCGTAGCCATCAGCACGTTGAAATTGAGGTAAATGGGACGCGATGGATCTGAAAGCAAAAAAAGTGGCGGTCATCGGCGTCGGGAAAACGGGGCTTGCAACGGCCCGTTTCCTTGCGGGCCGGGAAGCCCGGATCGCGGTGACCGACGCAAAGCCCCGATCGGCCTGGGGAGAGGCCTCGGCCGCGCTGGAGAATCTGCAGGCGGAGCTGACCGTTTCCTCCTACGGACCGGAGATCCTGACCAATGCCGATCTTGTCGTCCCCTCACCGGGGATTTATCCGGACAACCCGATCCTCATCGAGGCTGTCCGGCGGGGGATCCCCGTTCTGAGCGAGCTTGAACTCGCCTGGCGGTTTATCACGACCCCGATCGTCGCCATCACCGGCACGAACGGCAAGACGACGGTCACCTCTCTGATCGGCGAGATTCTCCGCGGGGCGGGGAAAAAGGTTTTTGTCGGCGGGAACATCGGCGCCCCGCTGATCGGTTACGTCGAGGGGCCACAGGGTGCGGACTGGGCGGTTGTGGAGGTGAGCAGTTTCCAGCTCCAGTGGGCGCAGACGTTTCATCCCCGAATCGCCGTGCTTTTGAACATCACCAACGACCATATCGACTACCACGGGAGCTTCAATGCGTATCGGGAGATCAAGGAGAGGATCTTCGCCCGCCAGAACGCCGGAGACCTCGCAATCCTGAATGCAGACGAAGATACCACGGCATCTCTGTGCGGGCGTCTGACCGCCCGGACGGAGCTCTTCAGCTCCTCCGGCGCCGTCGACCACGGGATGTTCCTCTCCGGAGAGACCCTCGTTCACCTCCTCCCTGCGGAAGGGAAAGAGGAATATCCGCTGGCCATGATTCATCTTCCCGGACGACACAACTGCGAAAACGCGATGGCGGCAATCCTCGCGGCCCGGGCTTGCGGCTGCCCCCCCCGGGTGATCATCCAGGCGGTTAACGGCTTCCGGGGGATCACCCACCGGATCGAATACGCCGGAGAGAAAAACGGCGTTCTCTTCTACGACGATTCCAAGGGGACCAACGTCGGCGCCGTCATGCGGGCGCTGGAGAGCTTCTCCCAACCGGTCGTCCTCCTCCTCGGGGGAAGGGACAAGGAGGGGGATTTTCAGACCCTTGCTCCGCTGATCCGCCGGGGGGTAAAGGAGCTGGTTCTTTTCGGCGAGGCGAGGGAGAAGATCAACGGCCTGGTCGGCGGCCTGGTCAAGACGACCCTCGCACCAACGATGAAAGAGGCGATGGAAAAGGCCTACAGCTCCGCATCGCCCGGCGACGTCATCCTCCTCTCGCCGGGGTGCGCCAGCTTCGACGAATTTAAGGACTACAAAGAGCGGGGCAACCGTTTCCAGGAATGGGTCAGGCAGCCAAAGAGATGAAAAGACGGACCGAAAACGAAAAAAAACCGGATCTGATCCTGCTGCTGGTCACGCTGCTCCTCGTTACCGTCGGGACAGTGATGATTTACAGCTCCAGCTCCATCCTCGCAATGGAACGGTTCCGCGACGGTCAGTTCTTTCTCAAAAAGCAGCTTTTCTTCCTTTGTCTCGGCCTGGGAGTGATGGCGCTCGCAACCCGCGTTTCCTATTACAAGCTCAGGAAACTGGCCTGGCCCGGCATCATCCTGTCGGTTTTCTTCCTGCTGCTGATCTGGGTTCCTCATCTGGGGATCCGCGCCGGCGGCGCCGTGCGCTGGCTCAAACTCGGGGTCTTCTCCTTTCAGGTCTCCGAAATGGTCAAGGTCGCCCTGATCCTCTTCCTTGCCCATTTTCTGACAGAGAAGGTCAACCATATCCGTGAGTTCCGCGAGGGGATGCTGGTCCCTCTCGGCATCATGGGGACTCTGGTCGGCCTGATCCTGCTCCAGCCGGATTTCGGCACGACGATCATCATCGCGCTCATCACCTTTCTGATGATCTTTCTGGCCGGCGGCCGGATCGTCCACCTGGCGGGCCTGGCCGCGCTCTTTCTCCCCGTCGCCCTCTGGCTCCTCCTCCACAAGAAATACCGGATGGACCGTCTGCTGGTCTTTCTCGACCCCTGGAAGGACCCCCGCCATTCGGGGTTTCAGATCATCCAGTCGCTGATCTCCTTCGGATCCGGCGGCACGTTCGGCGTGGGGATCGGGGACGGGATGCAGAAGCTCTTCTATCTCCCGGAGCCCCATACGGATTTTATCCTCTCGGTGATTGCCGAGGAGAGCGGCTTCATCGGTGTTGGGTTGATTCTGCTGCTCTACATCATCCTGATCGTCCGCGGTTTCCGGATTTCGCTGAAGGCCCCGGATCTGTTCGGAAACCTGCTGGCCGCAGGGCTCACGATGATGCTCGCGCTGGAGGCATTCATCAACATCGCGGGCGTGATGGGGCTCATCCCGCTGAAGGGGCTCGCCCTCCCGTTTCTCAGTTATGGGGGCACATCCCTGATAATGTCCCTTGCGGCGGTGGGCATATTGTTGAATATATCCTCTTATGAGTCATGACATGAAAAAAAAGCCTTGCGGCCCATCTTCGGATCGCGGCGGCATCGGGATGATCATCGCCGGCGGCGGGACGGGCGGCCATCTCTTCCCGGGGATCGCGATCGCCGAGGAGTTCCTCCGGCGACACCCGGAAAACCGCGTTCTGTTCATCGGCACGGAACGGGGGCTGGAGAAGAAGATCCTGGGCGGACTCGGTTTCCCCCTCCGGACGCTGAAGGTGGAAGGCCTGAAGGGGCGGGGTCCAATCCGGATTCTGCCATCCCTCCTCAAAATCCCGGGCAGCCTGATCGTCTCCTTCCGGATCCTCCGCACGTTTAAACCCGCCGTCGTCGTCGGCGTGGGCGGGTACGCCTCGGGACCGGCGGTCCTGGCCGCCCGTCTGCTGGGTTTGAAAACGGCGATTGCCGAGCAGAACGCCTTTCCGGGCCTGACCAACCGGATCCTCGGCCGTTTCGCCGACCGGATTTTCGTGACCTTCTCTGCGTCGGCGCGCTGGTTTCCCGCCGGCCGAACCCGGGTCACCGGAAACCCGATCCGTACGGCCTTTCTCACGGATCAAATGAAGACCGGAGAACGCGATCCGCGTTTCACCCTGCTGATCTTCGGTGGAAGCCAGGGGTCCCATGCGATCAACCGGATCGTCATGGACGCCCTCGACAGCCTCGGAGACCTGAAGGACCGGATCCGCTTTATCCACCAGACGGGGGAGATGGATCGGGAGACGGTCGAAGATGGCTACCGGAAACGGGGCTTCGCGGCAGAGGTTACCCCCTTCATCCTGGACATGGCGGCGGCTTACCGAACGGCTGACCTGCTGCTGTGCCGGGCCGGCGCGACCTCCATCGCGGAGATCACCGCCGGCGGGAAGGCGGCCATTCTGATCCCCTTCCCTTTCGCCGTAAACGACCATCAGACAAAGAATGCCGAACTCCTCGTCCGTGCCGGCGCGGCGGAGATGATCCCGGAGAGAGAACTGGACGGCCGGAAACTGGCGGCGGCTATCGAAAGGCTCTACCGCCGGCCGGAGGAGATCCAAAAAATGGAACAGGCTTCCGCCTCCCTGGGCAACATCCGCGCGGCGGCGGCCATCGTCGCCGCCTGCCTGGAGCTCATCGAAGACCGGCAGCCCACGGAATGCCGCAGAGGTGCAAAATGAAAGAGGGTTTCGCCCCCTTTTCCGGGTTCTTCCGACTTATTGCGAGGGCATCATGAAAGAGACATTGAAAACCGGCGGCATGGACCGGAAGGTCCGGCGCATCCACTTCGTCGGCATCGGCGGCATCGGCATGAGCGGGATCGCCGAAGTTCTCCTCAACCTGGGATATGAGATCAGCGGTTCGGACCTCGCCTCCTCCGACACCACCCAGCGCCTGGATGATCTGGGCGCCGCGATCCACCGAGGCCACGCGGCCACCCATATCGGCAACGCGGATGTGGTCGTCACCTCGACGGCTGTCCGACCGGACAACCCGGAGGTGATCGCGGCCCATGAGCGGAATATCCCGGTTATCCCGCGCGCCGAGATGCTCGCGGAACTGTTGAAGATGAAGTTCTCCGTCGCCGTCTCGGGCAGCCATGGGAAGACCTCGACGACCTCGATGGCGGCGACGATCCTCGCCCACGGCGGCCTGGACCCGACCATGGTGATCGGCGGCAAACTCGCGAGCATCGGGAGCAACGCCCGACTGGGGGGCGGGGAGGTGATCGTGGCGGAAGCGGACGAAAGCGACGGCTCCTTCCTCAAGCTGAATCCTTGCATCGCCGTGATCACAAACATCGACCGCGAGCACCTCGACCACTACCGGGACTTGGAGGAGATCCGGGAGGCATTCCTGCAATTCGCCAACATCGTTCCGTTCTACGGTGCAACCATCCTCTGTCTGGACGACCCAAACGTGCGGGAGATCCTCCCCCGAATCAAGCGCAGGACAATCACCTACGGGCTGTCGCCCGAGGCGGACTACCGGGCGGAGGAGATCTGCTACTCGGGGGCATCCTCCCGTTTCTCCCTCTACTGCCGCGATGTTCTGCTGGGAACTGCAAAGTTAAACGTCCCCGGCCTCTTCAATGTCTATAACGCGCTGGCGGCGGT
>JAPLJX010000201.1 GCA_026388375.1 Deltaproteobacteria bacterium | reverse complement strand
GCTTCCGTATGTCGCGGCCGTCCGGAGGTTGTTCAAGTTGTGACGGCTGGGAACACGATGCCGCATCGTGTCCCCATAAAGCGGTAAGGAGTAAGCGGTAGCGGTAATGGGTAAAGAATGGGGGGCAAGGAGGATACCATTCAGAAGACATTCAGACTTGGAACGAGGGGGAGCGCCCTGGCGCTGACGCAGTCCGGGTGGGTTGCGGACCGTATCCGGGAGCGCCATCCGGGGGTTGCCGTGGAACTGGTCACCATCCGGACGAAAGGGGACATCATGCAGGACGTCTCCCTGGCCGCGATTGGCGGGAAGGGGCTCTTCATCAAGGAGATCGAAGAGGCGCTCCTTCGGGGTGACGTGGACCTGGCCGTCCACAGCATGAAAGATGTTGGTGACGCCGCTCAGGGAAGATCCGCGGGACGTCCTGATTTCGCGCGGGGACCGCAAGTTGGAGGAGATGCCCCACGGGGCGAAGATCGGCACCGGCTCGCTCCGGCGCGCCTTTCAGCTCCGAAACCGGATGCCGGATCTGGAGATCGTTCCACTGCGCGGAAACCTCGATACGCGGATCCGGAAGCTGGAAACGGAGGGGCTGGACGGCGTGATCCTCGCGGCTGCTGGGATCCGGCGGATGGGGTGGGCCTCACGGGTCTCCCAGTTCATTCCGGTGGAGCTGATGCTTCCGGCCGTCGGCCAAGGGGTGATCGGTATCGAAACCCGGCGGGATGACGCCCGCTGCCGCGAAGTGGTTGCCTTCCTCAACGATCCGGTGACCTTCTGCGAGGTCGGCGCGGAGCGGGGTTTCTTGAAACGGTTGGGCGGCGGCTGCCAGCTTCCGATTGCGGCCTTCGCGAAAAAGAACGATGCGGAGATCGCCGTGGAGGGGCTGGTCGGGAGCCTCGACGGGCGGACGGTGATCAGCCATCGGGTGACGGGACCTGCCACGGCATTTGCAAAACTCGGAGAAAATCTGGCGGAGCACATCCTGGAGCAGGGCGGCCGCGCCCTGCTCGATGCGGTTTATTAATGGGGACATGATGCCGCATCGTGTCCCCCGGCAATGAATTTGATAACAGCATGAGGGGTGACTCATGACGAAATCGGGCAGGGTCTATATCATCGGCGCCGGGCCGGGTGATCCGGGGCTGATCACCCTCCGGGGGGTGGAGTGCATCCGGGAGGCTGATGTGATCATTTACGACCATCTGGTCAATCCCGAGATTCTCCGCCATGCCCGGCCGGATGTCCGCCGGATCTACGCCGGAAAACGGGGGGGTGAACACACCCTTGTCCAGGATGAGATCAATCGACGCCTCGTTGAAGAGGCGGGAAATGGGGCGGTGGTCGCCCGCATCAAGGGCGGCGATCCCTTCATCTTCGGCCGCGGCGGCGAGGAGGCCGAGGTGCTCCAGGAGGCGGGCATCCCCTTTGAGGTCGTGCCCGGCGTCAGTTCGGCGGTTGCCGTCGCCGCCTATGCAGGGATCCCGCTGACCCACCGGAACCATACCGCGTCGGTGGCCTTCGTCACGGGCCATGAAGATCCGACCAAGGGGAAGAGCGGCCTTGACTGGCCGTCGCTTGCCGGAATCGGAACGCTTGTTTTTCTGATGGGGGTGAAAAACCTCGCGGCGATTGCGGAGAACCTGATCCGCTGCGGAAAAGAGCCCGCCACGCCGGCCGCGCTGATCCGCTGGGGTACGACCCCGGACCAAGAGACGTTGACCGGGACCCTTGGCGATATCGCGCGGAAGGCCAAGGAGAGCCGTTTTTCGCCGCCCGCTGTCTTTGTCGTCGGGGGTGTGGTCGGTCTCAGGGAAACCTTGAACTGGTTCGAGACAAAACCCCTCTTCGGCCGGGGGATCGTCATTACACGGCCGGAGGCGCAGGCGGAGGGGTTTGCGAAACTTCTTCGGGCCCGAGGGGCGAGGGTGATCCATTTTCCAGTCATCCGGATCGGGCCGCCGGAGAGATGGGCAGAGCTTGACGGAGCCATCGACCGACTGGAGAGCTACCGGTGGCTCATCTTTACGAGCGCCAACGGCGTGGCCTTCTTCTTCCAACGTCTGCGGGAGCGGGGTCGAGACATCCGGGATCTGAAGGGGATCCGGATCGCCACGATCGGCCCGGCGACAGCCGCCGCAGTCGAAGCGCTCCGAATCCGGGTGGATCTCGTTCCGGAGGAGTTCATCTCCGAGGGGGTAGTCCGGGCCTTCGCCGGCGAGGATCTCCGGGGGCGCCGGGTTCTCCTTCCGCGGGCAAAAGAGGCGCGGGATGTCATTCCGGAAGGGCTCACAAAAATGGGTGCAACCGTCGATGTCGCGACGACTTACCGGACCGTCCGCTCCGATCGGAACGCCTCCGAACTGGAGCCATTCCTCGCCGACGGCAAGGTGGACGCGATCACATTCACGAGTCCCTCGACCGTGGCCCATTTCCTCGGGATCATGGGGCCGGATTTTCATCTTCCGCCCAAGGTCCGGATCGCCTGCATCGGTCCGGTAACGGAAGCGGCGGCGAGAAAGGCCGGCCTTCCCGTGGACATCCTCCAGGAGCGCTACACGATCCCGGAGCTGGTGGATTCGATCGCGGCCTATTTTGAAAAAGGGAAAGAAGTATCGTGATCGGAATCTCAAAACTCTATTGCGGGGCGGTGGAGCCGGGGGAGATCTGGGCCCCCGATCCGGCCTGTTTCCTCACCGATGAGGAGATCGCCCGATAAAAAGGGAGGACAGCTCCCGATTATTTTCATAGAAAGGAGCAATAGCATGCAATTTCCTGATTACCGGCCGCGGAGGCTGAGGAAGAATGAGAACTTTCGGAGGATGATCCGGGAGACGAGGCTCTCGGTGGATAACCTGATCTATCCGCTGTTTGTGGTGCCGGGGACGAAAGTAAAGAAACCGATCACCTCCATGCCGGGGAACTTTCAGATGTCCGTCGATCACATCGTCCGGGAGGCGGCGCGGATGAAGACGTTGGGGATTCCGGCGGTCCTCCTCTTCGGGATCCCCGAGAAGAAGGACGAGATCGCCTCCGGGGCGCTCGCGAAGGACGGGGTCATCCAACGGGCGGTCCGGGAGATCAAGGACAAGGTCCCCGACATCCTCGTCATTACGGACGTCTGTCTCTGCGAGTACATGAGCCATGGCCACTGCGGGATGATCGAGAAGGGCGAGGTAATGAACGATCTGACGCTGGAGGTCCTGGCGGAACAGGCCGTCTCCCATGCAAACGCGGGGGCGGACATGGTCGCCCCGTCGGCGATGATGGACGGCCAGATCGGCGCACTGCGGGAGGGGCTTGACGAGGCGGGCTTCGACGCCGTTCCGATCATGGCCTACTCGGCGAAATACGCCTCCTGCTTCTACGGTCCCTTCCGGGAGGCGGCGGAGAGCGCCCCATCCTTCGGCGACCGGAGGTCCTACCAGATGGATCCGGCGAACAGCGACGAGGCGATCCGGGAGATCAGCCTCGATGTGGCGGAGGGGGCGGACATCATCATGGTGAAGCCGGCGCTCGCGTATCTGGACGTGATCCGTCGGGCGAAGGAGGAGTTCGACCTGCCGCTCGCCGCCTACAACGTGAGCGGCGAATTCGCGATGGTCAAGGCGGCGGCGCAGATGGGCTGGATCGACGGCGAGCGGGCGATGCTGGAGTCGCTGACGGCGATCCGGCGCGCCGGTGCGGACATGATCATCACCTATTTTGCCCCAGAGGCCGCGCCACTCCTGGTGCGATAAATCGTTTCTGGGGGTCCCGAAAGGGTATGAGATGGGTCATCCGTCTCACATCGACGGAAGACGCGATGCGTACCCCACACCCTCCAGATGGTCGCCTGGGAGGTCACCCGGAGCTGCAACCTGGCCTGCGGACACTGCCGCGCCTCGGCGCAGCGGGGTCCCTATCCCGGTGAACTGGGCACCGAAAGGTGCCTGCAACTTCTCGACGAGATCGCCGCATTCGCCAAACCGGTCATTATCCTCACGGGCGGGGAGCCGCTCCTCAGGAAGGATATCTACGACATCGCCGCTTATGGGGACGCAAAGGGGCTCCGGATGGTTCTGGCGACGAACGGGACGTTTGTGACCGAAGCGGTCGCGGAGAGGCTTTTGAAAGTCGGGATCCGACGGGTGAGCATCAGCCTCGACGGACCCGACGCGGCAAGCCACGACCTCTTCCGCGGAGTGCCGGGGGCCTTTGATAGCTCTCTGGCCGGCATCGCCGCGATGAAAAAGGCGGGACTGGAGTTCCAGATCAACACGACGATCACCCTGGCGAACCTTGCACAGATCCGCGAGATCCACGATCTGGTCCATCGTCGCGGCGCCGCGGCGCACCACATCTTTCTATTGGTCCCCACGGGGCGCGGAAAAGAGATGGCCACTCAGGCGATCACCGCCACCGCCTACGAAGAGACGCTGAACTGGTTCTATGAGGAGGGGCTCGGCTGCGCCATCCAGCTCAAGGCGACCTGCGCGCCCCATTACTATCGGATCTTCCGCCAGCGCCAGAAGGGGAGGGGCGGCCGGACGGAAGACGGGGCGGAGATGAAACCGGCGTCGTCGGGCGCCGGCGCGGGAAACCCCCTCCACTCCATGACCCGGGGGTGCCTCGGGGGGAGCGCCTTCTGCTTCATTTCCCACACGGGGCAGGTCCAGCCTTGCGGCTATCTTGAGTTGGACTGCGGCCAGGTTGCCGAAAAAGGATTTGAAGAGATCTGGAATGAATCACAAATATTCAATGATATCCGTGACCTCAATCGATACGAGGGGAAGTGCGGCCGTTGCGAGTTCATCGGGGTATGCGGCGGCTGCCGGGCGCGGGCCTACGAGGCGACCGGAAATTACCTGGCGGAAGAGCCTCTCTGCATCTACCGGCCTGGGGAAATATAAGGCAGGAAAGGCGTATGGACGATGTCGACAGGAAACGGTTGAATCTCATCCAGGAGGATTTCCCGTCACCGCGGCGCCGTTTGCGGAGTCGTCAGGATTGAACGAAGGGAATAATAAATGACGGAAGAAAAGAAGCGCCCCAAATTCGTCATCGTCGACGGGAGCAACTACCTGTTCCGGGCCTTCTACGCGATCCGGGAGCTTTCCAACTCGAAGGGTTTTCCGACGAATGCGATCTACGGCTTCACGACCATGCTCATGAAGCTCCTGCGCGACCAGGAACCCGACTACATCGCCGTCGCCTTCGACGTAAAGGGGCCGACGTTCCGCCACGAGGCCTACGATGCCTACAAGGCCACCCGGAAGGCTACCCCCGACACCCTGATCCCTCAGATTCCGTTCGTCAAGGAGATCGTCCGGGGGTTTTCCATCCCCGTCCTGGAGCAGCAGGGGATCGAGGCCGACGACATCATCGGGACGATCGCCCGCCGGCAGGCGGAGGCGGGGATGGCGGTCGTCATTGTCTCCGGGGACAAGGACATGATGCAGCTCGTCTCCACGGAGATCCTCATGGTTGACACGATGCAGGAGCAGACCTACGACATCGCGGCCGTGAAGGAGCGCTTCGGCGTCGGTCCGGATAAGATCGTGGATATCCTCGGTCTGATGGGGGACGCCTCCGACAACATCCCCGGCGTTCCCGGCATCGGCCCGAAGGGGGCGCAGCGGCTGATCGAGCAGTTCGGGAGCATCGCTGCGATCCTCACCCATCCGGAGCAGATCCACAACGCGACGACCCGCGAGGCGATCCTTCAGAATATAGACCAGGCAAGGCTCAGCCGGGATTTGGCGCAGATCCGGACGGACGCGGCGTTCGACTTCGAGCTGGATGCCTGCCGACGGCGGGAGCCGGACAAAGAGCTTCTGATGTCGCTCTTCAGGGAGTTTGAATTCTCGTCGCTGCTCCAGGACCTGAAGATCCGGGGAGAAGAGAGCGCCGGCGACTACCGGATCTGCCGGACGCCGGAGGAGTTAGCTGCGCTTGCGTCAAGACTGCGGGAGGGCCGTGGTTTTTCGCTGGAGCCGGTCCTCTCCTCGCCGGAGGCGATGTCGGCCTCCCTGATCGGCTTGGCCATCTCGCCCGCGCCGGGCGAAGGGTTCTACATCGCCATCGCCCATGAGGACGGCGCGCCGCGGCTTTCCGCCGGCACGGTCCTCGCGGCCCTCTCGCCATTCCTCGCCGATCCGGCCATCCCGAAACATGGCCATGATCTCAAAACCGCCCTCATCGTGCTTTCCCAGTGCGGCCTTCCCCTCCGGGGCCTCGGCTGCGACACGATGGTCGCCTCCTACCTCCTCAATCCCGCGAAACACAGTTTTGAGCTCGCCGACACGGCGCTGAATCACCTCGGCCGCCGGACGCCTTCCGTGAAGGAACTCGTGGGGAGCGGTGCGAAGGCCGTGCCGTTTGCCTCCATTTCCGTGGAGAAGGCGGCGGACTACGCTGGCCGGCGCGCCGACGCCGTGATGTCGCTGGCCGCGGATCTGACCGGCAAGATTGCCGCGGCAGGGATGACGGAGCTTCTCGATGGCGTGGAGACGCCACTGGTCGAGGTTCTCGCCGCGATGGAACAGAAGGGGGTTCTGCTGGATCTTCCGCTTCTCCGGTCGATGTCGCAGGAGATTGAGCAGCTCCTTGCCCTCTCGGAGGAGAAGATCCATCGGCTGGCGGGGGAAAAATTCAACATCAGTTCCCCCAAGCAGCTCCAGACCATCCTTTTCGAAAAACTGGGGCTGCCGCGGGGCCGGAAGACCAAGGAGGGGTATTCCACGGACGTGGATGTCCTGACCGCCCTCGCACAGGGCCACGAGCTTCCCGCGGAGATTCTCGCCTACCGCGGAATGGCCAAGCTCAAATCGACCTACATCGACGCCCTGCCGGAACTGGTCTATCCCCGGACGGGTAGGGTCCACACCACCTACAATCAGACCGTGACGGCGACGGGGAGGCTCTCCAGCAGCAACCCGAATCTCCAGAACATCCCAATCCGGACCCTCGAGGGAAAGAGGATCCGCCAGGCCTTCATCGCGCCCCAAGGCTGGGAGATCGTCTCCGCCGACTACTCCCAGATCGAACTGCGGGTGCTGGCGCATCTCTCCGGAGACGAGGCTCTGATCGAAGCCTTCGCTGCCGGCGAGGACATCCACAGCCGGACCGCCTCAGACGTCTTCGGCGTCTTCCCCGAGATGGTCAATCCCGACATGCGGCGGCAGGCGAAGGTGATCAATTTCGGCGTCCTCTACGGGATGAGCGCCTTCGGCCTCGCGAAGGAACTCGGGATCACGCAGAAGCTCGCCCAGGCTTACATCGACAGCTATTTCCAAAGATACCGAAGGGTCCGGGATTACCTCGACGGGCTCCTCGCGCAGGCGAGGCGGGACGGGTACGTAACGACGCTTCTCCGGCGGCGGAGGTACCTGCCGGAGATCATGAGCCCCCAGGCCGCCGTCCGGCAGTTTGCCGAGCGGACGGCGATCAACGCCCCCATCCAGGGGACGGCGGCGGATCTCATCAAGGTCGCCATGGTCCGGATCTTCCGACGTCTCACGGAAGAGGGACTTTCGGCCGCGATGATCATGCAGGTCCACGACGAACTCGTTTTCGAGGCGCCCGTTTCCGAAAGGGAAGTTCTGATGGTCCTCGTCCGCGAGGAGATGGAGGGGGTGCTGAAGCTTGATGTGCCCCTCCGTGTGGAGGTCGCCGCCGGCCGGAACTGGGACGAGGCGCACGCCTGAAAAATATAAAGGCATCTCAAATTATTTCATTGACAATGGTATCAATTGATACTAATCTATGACCAAACCGACACATAAAGAAATCAGCAGCAAGATCTTTTTTTAGTTTACCTTGAAAGGCGACACCCTTTGGTTGGTATCCCTCCATAAGGATCGAACCGGGAAAGGTGGTTGAGAAATGGAACAAAAGAAGATGATATGTCCGAACTGTGGACAGGCCATGACGCTGATCCGAAAAGAGAAAAGGGTTCGATTCCGGGATGAGGATATTGTGTATGCATACGAAGGGTTCATCTGTCCCGAGTGCGGTCTGGAGGCCGGCACGCTGGAGCAAACGGCGGCTGTTCAGAGGAGGATGGCGGATGCCTACCGGAGTAAAACGGGGCTGCTCACCAGCGCCGAACTGGTGGCGGGTAGAAAGAAGTTGGGGCTGAGCCAGCAGGCGTTGGCGGATCGGATGAAAGTCGGCATTGCCAGCCCCAAACGGTGGGAAGGATCTATTATCCAAAGCAGATCCATGGATCATCTGCTGCGGGAGACCCTGTCGGGGCGGATATGCGGCGATGATCCTTATACCGGTAACAAGCCATTCTCGATCCCCCGGGTGAAAATCGTCCTGCGACACTTCGAGGGTAAATTGGGAAGAAAGATTCTCAAGAAAAATGACCGGCTGCTTTATTCGGCTAAATATATCTGGTATGCGGACATGCTGGCCTTTCGTGAATTCAAAGAAGGGATAACCGGCGCTACCTATGCGGCTCTTCCCTATGGCCCGCAGATGAATAACTATAAAGACCTCATCGACAGCATCCTGTCTGCCGAAGAAAGGGAAGCCGAGCCCCTTTCCGAGAGAGAAAAAGGCATCATTGAGAAAATAGCGTTAACCTTTCCGGTGGAACAGATGGTTTATGATGCCGCTCACCGTGAAAAGGTATGGGAAGAAAAATCCCGCGGCGTCTTGATTCCCTACACCGATGCGGTAAGGCTGACAGAAATATGATCAATAGACGCCGTTTGGCGGTTTGCACAAAGTAGAGACGACGCTCATCGTCGGACAGCCGAACAATCCGATCCATGATTCAGGCCTCTCCCTGGGCAATCTCCCGCAGATGCTTGCCCACCCACGCGGGTGCGTAAGCGATGTCCTTGATCAGCCGCTTTTTGTCTTGATCACTTAGTTTGCGTTGCAGGGTTTGGATCACGGCATCATCCACGTGCTTTTGGCCCAGGTGCCGCAGCGCCTGGATGACCAAACCGCTGATGCGGTCGGCCGGTCCCATGTTCCGCGGTGTCGTCCGCTGGAGGTGAATCTCCTGGTTTCCCACCCGCACCGTGCGGGAGGGGCCGTCGGTCAGATAGACGATCCTGGCGGGCACCTGCGTGGACAAACCCAGCCGATTGGCCGCGTATGCCCCGGAGGGTTGAAGGCGGATACCTTGGCCGGCCAGAGTACGGGCAATGGCATCGGGGCTCGGCGCCAGAATGCCCATGACCGGGTGATGCTCCGGATAATCGTAGAGACCACGGGCCAACCGACGGATGGTGCCTTTCTGGGCCAAGCGCGACAATACCTTGTCAACGGCATCGCGGCTGCCAAGGTCCAGAAAACGACCTGGGGTGAAGACCGAACCTCTACCAGACCCATAAATCTTGTTAAGTATCTTTGAATCGATGCTTTGCACGGCATGTTACCATTCATTTTTGTCAGAAATATAAACCAGTTTTTCTGACAAAAGGCAAATTATTTTTCATATCCGCAAAATAAAGATTGCCGTCGGGAGGGCGATGGTGTATGTGGACCGCCGACATGTGAACCACGGGGATCACCCCTGTGGTTTTTTATTTGTGCGGGGAATTTATCCCGAGAGATTAAAAAGGAATGGAAGCATGATCAACGTATCCAATGTCACCCTTGCCTACGGCAGGAAGGTGCTGTTCAAAGAGGTGAATATCAAGTTCACGCCGGGGAACTGCTACGGCGTCATCGGCGCCAACGGTTCGGGGAAATCGACCTTTCTGAAGATCCTCTCCGGCGATGTGGAGCAGGATAGGGGCGAGGTCGCCATCGGCCCCCGGGAAAGAATCTCGGTGCTGAGTCAGGACCAGTTTGCCTTTGACGAGGAGACGGTCATCGACACCGTCATCATGGGGCACAAAAGGCTTTTCGAGGTGATGGCCGCGCGTGAGGCGATCTACGCCAAACCCGACTTCTCGGAAGAGGATGGGGTCCTCTCCGCGGAACTGGAGGCGGAATTCGCCGAGATGAACGGGTATGAGGCCGAGTCCGAGGCGGCGGTGCTCCTCAAAGGTCTCGGCATCCCCGAAACGCTCTGCCCAAGGAAGATGAAGGAGCTCGACGGGGGGGACAAGGTGCGCGTGCTTCTTGCCCGGGCCCTCTATGGCAATCCGGACGTGCTGCTGCTCGACGAGCCGACGAACCACCTGGACCTCCGATCCATCGCCTGGCTGGAGGATTTCCTCTGCCGGTTCCGGAACACGGTCATCGTCGTCTCCCATGACCGCCACTTCCTGAACCAGGTCTGCACCCACATCGCGGATATCGATTTCGGCAAGATCCGGGTTTACGCGGGCAACTACGACTTCTGGTACCAGGCGAGCCAGCTTATCCTGAAGCAAAAGCTGAACGAAAACCGCAAGGCCACCGAAAAGGCGGACGACCTCAAGGCCTTCATCCAGCGGTTCAGCGCCAACGCCTCCAAGTCGAAGCAGGCCACGTCGCGGAAAAAGCTGCTGGAGAAGCTGACCATCGAGGATATGCCGGTTTCCTCGCGGAAGTACCCGTTCATCCAGTTCAAACCCGAGCGCCCCTGCGGGAACACCATTCTGGAGATCACGGGTCTTGGCAAGGAGATCCAGGGGGTATCCGTATTGAACAACCTGACCCTCACCGTAAGGAAGGGGGACAAGATCGCCTTTGTCGGCAGTGACGGCCTGGCCAAGACTACCCTCTTCCAGATCCTGGCCGGGGAGATGGAACCGGACCGCGGAAGTTTCCGCTGGGGGG
>JAPLJX010000419.1 GCA_026388375.1 Deltaproteobacteria bacterium | reverse complement strand
CGGATCGTGAGCACACCGTTCCGATAGATCTGACGGTTGCCGTCGAGAAAAAAAGAACCCTCCCGAATACCTTCCAGACGGATCTTCAGGACTTTCAGGGCCGCGGCGCCTTCAATGGGTTTCGACGAGGGGATAGAGGCGATCTCCGTCAGATCCGCGCTGACCGCGCCTTCAAGCCCCGCCAGCGCTTCCTCGCGCGTGACCCGCTCCAGGGCAATCCCCAGGATACCCTCCTCCCGGAGCACCGATCCGTCCGGATCGACCCAGGCGATCTGCTTCATCCCCATAAAATCGACGGAAAGTTTTCGGACCCACCGGCTTTTTCCCATGATCCTCAGCCCTTCTTCGCCGAGAAGGGTAATCCGGACCGGCCTCTGCCCCAGGGAGGCGGGATCGAAGACCGGGAATGTCCTCCCCTCCCCCGGCTGGAGTCCCCCTGCCCCTGCAGACTCCAGAATGCCGCCGCCCAGATAGGGCGGCTCCGCCAAGGCGATGACACTGATCTTTTCCTCGGCCGGTCCGCCGATGCGAACAGTCAGCTTCTTCCCCTCAACCGCCCCCCGGGCCGTGAACTTGAAAAGGTTCGACCCGAGATCGAATTGAAAACTCGCGAGCGTCCGGTCGGTTTTCAGCTCCGCCGACGTTCGGACCGTCAAGGGCTGTAGAATCCCCATCGTATTGATCCGCATGAAGATATTCTCGGAGAAGCGAAACCCGTCATCCGTCCGGGAGTAGTTACGCTGCGCATAGCCGATCTTCCGGCCGGCCTGGGTGATATTCATCCAGAACTCGCCGACGGGGACTACTCCCGGCTGACGGGAAAGGGTCTCCGCCGCTCCGGAAAATGGTTTGGGCAGGCCGACGAGGCGGACGGCAAGGAGAAGCGTGAAGATCAATATCACACACCCTCCCGCAAACCAGTGCCAACAGTTTCTATTTTTTCCCATCTTCCGCACTCGGGAAATCAAACTTCCACCTAATGCTCCGTATTCCCGGACGGATTATAGGGAATAGCCGATGGGGTGTCAATACCGGCGCCGTCAAAATCCGCCTTGTCAGGACCGCAGATTTCTGATAGCATCATCCATCGTTAAAAGTTGAATGCATTCATAAAGGTATTGCCGGTTCGAATCGGCGGAGAGGTTGTTCATGGAGACAGACCAGTCCATCCGACAGGCGAAGGAAGTGCTCCAGCTTGAGGCGGAAAGCATTCTTCAACTGATCGATCGGGTGGGAGAGGATTTTTCGCGGGCGGTCGACCTGATCTACCGCTGCACGGGGCGCGTGATCGTCGCCGGGATTGGCAAATCGGGTCTGATCGGCAGAAAGATAGTGGCAACACTGACCAGTACCGGGACGCAGGCCCTCTTCCTTCATCCCGTCGAGGGCCTCCACGGGGATCTGGGGATCGTTACAAAAGACGATGTCCTGGTCGCGATCTCCAACAGCGGTGAAACCGACGAACTGAACATGATCGTCGACAGCATCCGGGCCATCGGCGTGCCGCGCATCGCCTTTACCGGCAACCTCTCCTCGACCCTGGCCCGCTCCTGTGACATCGTGATCGATGTCGGGGTGGCCAGAGAGGCCTGCCCTTTCGGTCTCGCGCCGACATCCAGTTCCACAGCCGCCCTGGCCATGGGTGACGCGCTGGCCGTTGCGCTGATCCATCGCCGGAATTTCCAGGAGAAGGATTTTTTCAAATTTCATCCCGGCGGAAGCCTCGGCTCCCGACTTCGGGCCAAAATTCGGGACGTCATGATCTGCGGCAGCCAGATCCCCCGCGTCGATATCGGTGCGACCGTCCTCGACGCCATCCGGGAGATGGATGAAACGAACAAGGGGTTCGTTCTCGTCACCGACGTCACCGACAAGCTTCTCGGGATCCTGACCGACGGCGATGTCCGCCGTCTCGTCCGCACCGGCCTCGATTTCCGAAATCAACGGATCGATACCCTCATGACCCGCTCCCCCAAGTCCATTCGTGATAACATCTCCGTAGCCCTGACCGTCGAAACAATGCAGCGGATGGAGATCACCACACTCGTGGTCACCGACGATGAGAACCGCATCAAGGGGTATGTCCACCTCCATGACATCCTGGGCCGGGGGGGAACCCTGAAGATGACGCTATCGGAATAGTCGATTCATATGGGGACACCTTGCGGCAAGGTGTCCCCATATGAAATGGCCTATCCGACAGCGGATCAGATAGCCCTTGACACAAAGTGGCCATCTCTTTATAGTTTGTTGCCGGAAAGGTGGTTATCATCCGGCAAATGGGCGAGGCCATCGGCATTTGAACGTGAAAACAACTGTATCCCCCAACAAGGCGAAAGCAACAATGGAGAGCAACCTGAAGGGTCCTTCCTTGCTGTTGAATCGCGAACTTTCCTGGATCGAGTTTAATCGCCGGGTACTTGAAGAAGCCGAGGACCCGGAAACGCCCGCCCTCGAGAAACTGAAATTCATCTCGATTTTCAGCTCGAACCTCGACGAATTCTTCCAGGCCCGCGTCGGCGCTCTCGCGCGACTGGTCCAGGCCGGCGTGATCGATCCCGACCAAAGCGGTATGCTCCCAAAGCAACAGATCGATGCAATCGCCGGAAAAGCCCGCATATACGTAGCCCGGCAGTACCAATGCTTGCAGGAGACGGTCCTCCCACTCCTCAAGCAGGCCGGAATCGAAATCCATGCGGTCGACTCACTGGACAAAAAGGAAATCCATAAGCTTAACGCCTACTTTGAAAGCCAGATCTTCCCCATCCTGACGCCGCTTGCGGTCGATGCCGGCCACCCTTTCCCGTTCCTGGGCAACCTGCGGCTAAACCTGATGGTCATGTTCAAGGAATCGCCGACGAATATGGACACACAGCCGTACGCATTCGTCGATGTGCCTTCGGTGCTCCAGCGCCTTATCCGGATCATGGATGATAAGGGAAAGAAAGAGCACCATTTCGTTCTGCTCGAGGAGCTGATCCGGTCGAGCATCGGCAGCCTTTTCCCCGGGATGAAAATCACGAACTGCGTTCCCTTCCGGGTGACCCGTAACCAGGACTATGATCTCCATGAAGATGCGGTGCTGGATCTGCTGAAGTCCGTCGAGGCGGAGCTCAAGGACCGTTCCAACAAAATCGCCGTCCGACTCGAGGTCAGGGAAGGCATCCCGAAAAAGATGCTGCAAATCCTCTGTAAACATCTCGAAATGG
This sequence comes from Deltaproteobacteria bacterium, assembly GCA_026388375.1. Classification (GTDB taxonomy): domain Bacteria; phylum Desulfobacterota; class Syntrophia; order Syntrophales; family UBA5619; genus UBA5619. The sequence goes on along the minus strand of JAPLJX010000419.1, from coordinate 1,277 downwards.
ATGAGACGAATGTCTATCATATCCCCGGTCCGCTGAACCTTTGCGGTCTGCTGCCGCTGTACGATCTGCCCGTTTCTCCGATTCACCGGGACGAGCCGTTCAACCCGCGCATCCCAAAGCGCCTTGCCGGCAAGAGCGATATCTTCAGCGTCATCCGGGAGGGCGACGTTCTGATTCACCACCCCTATGATTCGTTCGCCGTGGTTGTCGACTTCATCAACAGCGCCGCAGAAGATCCGGATGTTCTGGCCATCAAGCAGACACTTTACCGGATTGACCGGGATTCGCCGATCGTCGAGGCCCTCTGCCGGGCGGCCGAGAACGGCAAACAGGTGACCGCCGTCGTCGAGATCAAGGCGCGCTTCGACGAGGAGAAGAACATCGATTTTGCGCACCAGATGGTGAAAGCGGGAATCAACCCCGTGTACGGTTTTGTAAAGTGGAAAATCCATTGCAAGGCGATTCTGGTTGTCCGGCGGGAGGGGAAGCAGCTTCGCCGTTACGTCCACCTCTCCACTGGAAACTACAACTCCCTGACCGCCCAGATCTACACCGATGTCGGACTCATGACCGCAGATCCCGTAATCGGGAACGACGTCTCCTCGCTCTTCAATGTCATCACCGGCTTCAACTCCTGGACGGGCGGCGACATGCTGAAGCCGGAAAACATCGAATCGCGCTTCAAGAAGATATTCCTTGCCCCGGTCAACATCCAGGATCGCGTCATCGCACTCATCGAACGGGAGATAAAAAAATCATCCCCGAAGAAACCGGGCCGGATCATAGCGAAAATGAACGCCCTCATTGACGAGCGCACCATTCGCACCCTCTACCGTGCCTCCCAGGCAGGCGTGCGGATCGATCTCATCGTACGCGGTATTTGCTGCCTGCGGCCGGGCATCCCCGGCGTCAGCGACAACATCCGCGTTCGGAGCATCCTCGACCGCTTCCTTGAGCATTCCCGCATCTACTATTTCCACAACGGCGGCGAACCGGAGATCTATTCGGGAAGCGCGGATTGGATGCCGCGCAACTTCAAGAAACGGGCCGAAATTCTCTACCCGATCCAGGACCAGGCGTTGAAGACAAGGATCATCGACGAAATTTTGATGACCTATCTGACAGACAATGTGAAAGCGCGATTGATGCAACCCGACGGTAGTTACCATCGCGTCAGACGCGATCCGAACGTTAAACCGGTTCGAAGCCAGAGTGCTCTCATTGCGATCGCACGAAAGGGCGGCGTTAAATCGCCGCCGTACTCCCAACTTGTCCGT
>JAPLJX010000344.1 GCA_026388375.1 Deltaproteobacteria bacterium | reverse complement strand
CCGGAGGTCTCCAGCCGGTGCTGAACCCGTTCGAGCTTCGAAAGCAGGCCGTCATCGCCGCTCCGGGCCATCTGCAGGGTAAGGACATGGTATTCCCGGAGCAACTCCAGGTGCTCACTGCCTCCCGCGGCGACGACATCATAGACCGTTCCCGGCAGGTCGTCGGGAACATCCTGGGGCAACATCGCGATTCTAACATCATTGCTGCGGATGATCCCGCCGCTATTCGGGGTGATATCGCCCACAAGCAATTTCATGAGGGTGGACTTGCCCGAACCGTTCCGGCCCAGCAGGCCGATCCTTTCGCCCGCCTCGATCTGGAGCGTAGCGCCGTCCAAGAGCCGCGGCCCGCCGAAGCTGACCGAAACCTCATTGATCCATATCAGTCCCATACCATCCCGCCTGTGAATGACCTTTTTCGTTCGGGGGGCGCCGCCTGATCCATCCCCGAAAAGCGAAGGCAACCCGGATCGTTTCAATCCATCGGCAACGGTTTGACAGCAGCCTTCTGAATGGTATCACTTGCGGACGGAGAAATATTCCGACCGGCAACCATCGTACGCAATATTTCGGAAACCGCATCCTTGTGTTCCGCCATCAAAAGCTTGATCCGGATCTCTTTGCCGGTGAGCGCATTCCCCAAGGCGATGCCGTCGATATCGAGAAGGCAACCGAGCAGCCTGGGGGCGTGCGCCTGTAAGAGGGATTCGATATGCCTGTAAAAACGCTCGGCGCCGTCGTTGGAAAACAGCAGCAGCCGGGATACCCGATCTCCATAGGGGGCGCCGCCCCGACCCCGAACATTTTGAATCCCTTTGCTTTCGCCTGCCAGCCTGTTGAATACGGTTTCGAATCCGTATTGAATCCGGCCCTTGAGTCTGGCCATCCGGAGCACTTTTTTCAGCGGGTCATCCATCGCGATTCTTGCGACATCGAGATTGCCGCCAGGCCAGAGCTTTACGGTACGGGCCATCAACGCCTTGCGGATGGCCTCCGCCGTGTCATCGGCTTCCAACTGCCTGGGGAACCGGATATCCGACAGGTTCATGGGATGTATCTCAATTGATTTGTACATCCTAACCGAACAGCGAACGAATCAGATCGATAAGCTTCGATTTTTCTTCAAATCCGATGCCCGGGGTCTCCGGAAGGCTGATATAACCATCCTCAATCCGTGTTTTGTCGGCAAATCCTCCGAAGGGGGCGAAAACAAACGGGTAGGACTCGTTTCCACCCAACCCCAGCCCCGCCGCGAGGTTGAGTGCGAACTGATGGCCGCCGTGGGGGATGCACCGGCGCGGGGACCAACCCTGGGCCTTTAACGCCTCCTGCATCCGGAGGTATTCGACCAGCCCGTAGGAGAGGGCGGGGTCCATCTGCAGAATGTCCTGATCCGGCCGAAGCCCGGCATGGCGCAGAAGGTTCCGCGCATCCTGGAAGGAAAAGAGGTTTTCACCGGTCGCCAGCGCCCCTGCATATCCCCGGGCCAGTTCGGCATGGGCGGCGTAGTCGAGCGGGTCGACCGGCTCCTCATACCAGCGGAGCCCGAACCGCGCCATGGCCTTCCCGTAGGCGACGGCGGTCGGAAGATCGAAACGTCCGTTCGCATCCACCGCCAGCCTCTCACCCTCGCCAACCAGCCCAAGTACACACTCGATGCGGCGGATATCCTCCTCAAGCTCGGCACCGCCGATCTTCATCTTCACGACCCGGTAGCCCATGTCGAGATACCCCTGCATCTCCGCCTTCAATGCGCCGAGGTCCTTCCCGGGGTAATAATAGCCGCCCGCCGCATAGACGAACACCTTTTCATCCGCCTTCCCGCCGCGATACCGGTCCGCGAGCAGGCGGTAGAGCGGCTTGCCCTCGATCTTTGCGACCGCATCCCAGACGGCCATGTCGACCACCCCCACGGCCACCGAGCGCTCGCCGTGGCCTCCGGGCTTCTCGTTGGCCATCATCACATCCCAGATCCGAAAGGGGTCCAGGTTGCTTTCCTCCGCGCAGATCAGCCGTTTGGGATCGGCCGCCATGATCCTGGGGATGAACCGCTCCCGGAGCAAAGCCCCCTGGGCATAGCGGCCGTTCGAATTAAATCCGTAGCCGACGACCGGCCGGCCGTCCCGGATCTCATCCGTATACAAGGCCAGAACGGAGACGGTCATCTTACTGAAGTCGATATAGGCGTTGCGGATCTCCGAGGCAATGGATACCGTCTTTTCCTGAATGTCCACGATACGCATAAGGCTCTTTCCTCTCATGGATCCCGCGATTCACGGCGCGGGCCGAAATGTTGTAAATACGTCCCGGCGCCCGGACACGATCGCCATGACGGGGGGGTGTCAAAGCCGTGGGGAAGCCCCCGCTAGCGCCGAAAGAATCTCCGACCGGATGGAACCGGCGCTCTCCGCGAGAAAGGCCTCGAGGGTCTGCTTCGCGGCAGGGCCGCCGATACGGCCGAGCGCCCAGGCGGTCATCGCTTTCACCCGCTCGTCGCTCTCCCGGCGGAAGGCCTCCGTCAGATGAGGAATATACGTTTCATCCAAGGTGTTTCCCATCGCCCGGGCCGCGTTCATCTTCCACCGCCACAGGTCCGCGTCGGACATGTAGAACATGTGCGGCCAGATCTTTTCGGTGAACCAGGCCTTGTCCATACCGAGAAGCTTTTCCAGCCGGAAGTCTTCGACCATCGTCGCCGCTTTTTCGTTCTTCTTGAGCTCCCGGGCGAGCCAGGGGGCGTTGCGAGGGCAGACGCTCTGGCAGCGGTCGCACCCGTAGACGCACAATCCCATCGGCACCCGAAGCTCCGCAGGGGTCAGCTCCTTACCAAAATAGGTGAGGTAGGAGATGCAGCGACGCGGATTGATCCGGCGTGGTCCCGAAAGCGCCCCCGTCGGACAGGCGGCAATGCAGGCATTTTTGCACCAGTCGGGGCAGCCGACCTCGATGGTCGGTTCGTCCGGTTCAAATTCCCGATCGACGATGAGGGCGATGGGAAGGACCCACGACCCGCGTGCCGCCACCTTCCGGGAATAGAAGAGGCAGTTTTTGCCGAACGTCCCCATGCCGGCCCGCGCCGCCGCCATCCGGTGGGGCAGGTGGAAGGGCACCTTCGAATTGATTCCGTTCTCGCGGAGAAAGGCGCGGAAGGCCTTGACCCGCTTTGCCAGGCGGCCCTGGGTCATGCGGTCGTCATCGAGGTAGCAGCGGCCGAAGTGGCGCACCAGGGACGGCGGGAATGCCTCCCGGAAATAGGCTTCCATGATGACGATGATCGATTTCGCCTCCGGGAGGATGCTCTTGGGATCCGTCCCGGTAATCAGATCGAGACCCGACTGGATCGCCCACGCGTAATCCTCCCGCCTCTCCTCCAAGTACGCTCGCTGGGCTTCGAAGGGCGCCGCCGTGGTGAAGCCCGTATCCTCAAAACCGCACTCCAGCGCCTTCTCGATGACCTCTCTTTTCCCGACCATCCGCGACCTCCTTGGTTTTGCGTTATCATGAATGATGGACCTGCGCCGCTATATCTCACAATAATCCAGGCGAAGCAAGCCGCCATGCCGATCGAGTTGCCACCGGGATCTTTCCTATATTGCAACTCAGACAGACAGGCGGCAGGTGAATGGACGATCAGGACACTTCAGCCTTCTGCCCAAGGGGTCATGAAAGCCAGGCGGGGAGATCCTTCCAGCCCCCGCGCATCCGCCGGCGCATGGCCTTGCAATCCGGCTCGAACCCGTCCAGGAGAAACTTGAACTTACTGGAATGGTTCATGAATACGGTGTGACACAACTCATGCAGCAGAACGTAGCGGACGACGTCGGGGGGTAGAAACAGCAGATGGCAATTGAGGCTGATCGTCTTCCGGGCGGAACAGCTCCCCCAGCGGGTCTTCTGACTCCGGATGGTCACCCGGTTATACCGGAAACCGTTATCTTCGGCGAGGCGGGCCAGCAGCGGCATGAGCCCTTCCGCTGCCCGGCGGCGGAGCCACCGTTTCAAAACGCTGCGGCAGGCGAAATGGTCGCCCATCGCACCGCTTACGACAAGCTCCCCAGGCCCGAAGGTCTCCACCTCCACAGCATGCTGCGCCCCCGTCGACCGGTACGCGATATGCCAGATTTCTCCGAGCGCCGGCAGGTCGATCGTTTCGGGCAGCACATCGGGCGGGTTCTCGGCAACGAACCGGGCCTCCTCCGAAAACCGCCGCAAATGTTTCTCAATCCACCCCTTCCGGGCTTCAACGATGGCGGGGATCCGCCGGGCGTCAAAGCCCTTGGGAATGACAATGGTCACCCCGTCGCGGGCGGAAAGGTTCAGGCGGACCTTCCTGCTCCGCGGGGAGATCCGGACCCGGTAATCCACTGCGGTTTCACCTCGTTTTGGATGAACTTCGGAACGCAGAGAACCCCGCCAGCGATCTCGTACCGCTCCGGCGTCCCGAAGGTCGCGGCGCCCCATGTACGGAATCGCCCCTCTTTTTCACCGGGGCATATCCGGAAACTCTTGCCGGTCTTCGCCCGACGGAATGCCGGGGACGGTCGGCGGCATCACTGCTGCCCGCCGGCGCCGGCACGTTGTAATCAAAATCCGCCAGTGTGCGCCGCTCGATTCTTTCCCCGAGGACATGCTCGATGTCCCCCACAAAGGCCCTGTCCTGGGGCGTTACAAAGGTAAAGGCGTCCCCTGTCTTCGCGGCGCGGCCCGTACGGCCGATCCGGTGCGTATAGGCGTCGACGGTGTCGGGCATGTCGTAATTGATCACATGGGATATCCCGGAGACATCGATCCCCCGGGCGGCGATGTCGGTGGCCACCAGGATCTGATATTTTCCTTCACGGAAACCGCTGAGCGCATCCTGGCGCCGGTTCTGCGAGAGATTCCCTTGCAGCGACGCAACCGGGAAACCGGCCCGTTTCATCTGCTCGGCCACGCGCGTCGTGCGGTGCTTCGTGCGTGCGAAGACCAGCACCGATCCCGTGTCCGTCCGCTCGATCAGCTTCATCAGCAGGGCCGTCTTGAGGTGCGGCTCCACCGGATAGAGGGCATGGGAAACCGTGGAGACGGGCGTCCCTGTCCCGACCCGGATCATGACGGGGTCATGCAGGACATCCTTCGCCAGCTTCCGGATGTCTTCCGGCATGGTGGCGGAGAAGAGCAGCGTCTGCCGCTTGGTCGGCAGGAGTTTCATGATTTTCCGGATATCCGGCAGAAATCCCATGTCAAACATGCGGTCCGCCTCGTCCAGGACCAGAACCTCGACACGGGAGAGATCGATTTCACGCTGGTCTGCGAGGTCGAGCAGGCGTCCCGGACAGGCGACGGCGATTTCGGCCCCCTGGCGGAGCCCCCGGATCTGGGGGTTCTTGTTCACCCCGCCGTAAACGGTGACGCTTTTGAGTTTCGTCGCCCGTCCGAGGCCGCCAATGGCCTCGTGGATCTGTTCCGCCAGCTCCCGCGTCGGGGCGACGATCAGCGCGCGGAGCGTTTTCCGCGGACCGCTCATCAGCCGCTGTAAAATGGGAAGCGCAAACGCGGCGGTTTTCCCCGTGCCGGTCTGGGCCATCCCCATGACGTCTTTGCCCTGGAGAATGGCGGGCATGGATTGAAGTTGAATCGGCGTCGGCGCCGTGTAACCCAGGGCTTCGATGCCCTTTTCGATCTGCGTGTTTAGATTAAACTGTCTGAAACTCATTCAATTTCCTTCTCAATGTTGTCTTTCTTCTGTTGTTGCCGTTTGGCCATTTTCTCGCTCGCCTTTTTGATGCGCTCGAGCTCCTTTTGCCGCTTGATGAACTTGTCCTGGCCTTGTCTTGCCATATTCCTCCTGTCTTCTTCCGGTTTTACCCTGCCCCCAAGGCCTCTCTATTCTTCAGGCGCAAAAAAACCCAGAAGCCTTTTATTACAGGCTCTGGGGTAGGGGAAACAGCCAAAACCAAATCTGAAAGCGTGGGCTGTATAAACCTTCCCGCCGCCGATGTCAAGGATTAGTTTTCAGCACAGTATTCCATTTGACAAGCAAAACGGGTTTATGTCAAGGTGATTCCCAATGAATTCCTCATCTCCAATCGGGATTTTTGATTCCGGAGTCGGCGGACTGTCGATCCTTCGCGAGATCCGGAGGGCTTTCGCGAGTGAAGATCTTCTTTACGTCGCCGATTCGGCCTGCGTGCCGTACGGAGACAAATCCCCGCAGTTTGTCGAAGCAAGATCGGTTGCCATCACCGAATTCCTGGTGGATCGGAAGGCGAAGGCGATCGTTGTTGCGTGCAATACCGCGACAGGCGCCGCGATCACAACCTTGCGGTCAAGATTTTCCGTGCCGATCGTCGGAATCGAGCCCGCCGTCAAACCGGCGTTAGGGAAGACGGCATCCGGGGTTGTCGCCGTGCTGGCGACCAGCGGGACCCTTTCCAGCGACAAATTTGCGAAGCTGCTGGACCGGTTTGGCGGCGATGCCGATATCCTGATCCAGCCCTGCGCCGGACTGGTCGAGCAGGTTGAAACGGGTGAACTGGATGGTGATAACACGCGGGCATTGACTGAGAAGTATCTCCTGCCGTTGCTGGAGCGGGGCGCGGACACGATTATTCTGGGGTGCACGCACTACTCGTTCCTTGCGCCGCTCATCCGGGAGATCGCCGGACCCAAAGTCTCCATCGTCGATCCGAACACGGCGATCGCTCACGAGCTGCGGCGCCGGCTGGAAAGCAATGACCTGTTGTCGCCCGATCCCCGTTCAGGCACGGAACTATTCTGGACAAGCAGTACCCCGGACGACGTGAAACCGGTCATCTCCCAGTTGTGGAATGCGGACGTTCAGGTGCGGCGCCTGCCAAAACGCTATTGCCGTCCCACATAGGCCTGTTCCGTGCGGATAGAGTAATGTCGTTTCCAGTGAAGGAGAGTGACCATGCCGCGTGAAATACCTTACCCTACCCCCGGCGAAATCCTGCTGGAGGAATTTTTGAAGCCGATGGGGATTACCCAGTACCGGCTCGCCAAGGAAATCGGAGTGTCGCAACGGCGCATCGGAGAGATCGTCGCGGGCAAGCGGGCCGTGACAGCCGATACCGGCTTACGCCTGTCTCGCTTCTTCGGTACCAGTGACGGTTTCTGGGTCGGCTTGCAGACCGATTACGATACGGCACGAGCCAAAGACGCCCTCTCTGATGTGTTGTCGCGCATTCATCGTTTCGAGCCTGTTCATGTTTAGCCCAGCGGAATAACCCGCCATTCCGCTGGACACCTGCCGGCACCCGTGAACTCGGTGTTGGACAAAGGGAATTACAGAGGCGATAAAGGAAGGAGTCGGGTATGTTCGAAAAGCACAGTGAAAGTGGATACCGTCTTGCTATAAAGGGAATCGAACTGAAGACGCTGGTGTACGGCGAGAAGACCTTAATGACGAAATTCCTGTTGAAGAAAGACAGCACTATACCCCTTCACGCCCATCCTCATGAGCAGACGGGATATCTTCTGAGGGGCCGCCTCCGTTTTTCGGTCGGCACGGAGAAGTGGGACGCGGAGGCGGGCGACGCCTGGTGCATCCCGGGCGGTGTTGAACATGGAGTGGAAATCATCGAAGACTCCGTCGTCGTTGAAGTGTTCTCGCCTGTCAGAGAGGATTACTTGCCAAAAGAAAAAAAGATTGATGGTTGACAAGGTGCTGTCGGTGAAGGAAATATGCGCCAACCTCTAACACTTCGTCCCAGGGGACGCGCCGACATGCGTCGCGCCCCTGAACTTTGCCGTTGTCCTTGGGTTGATTTGAGTAAAGTCGATTATGTTGAATATCACGATAAAGAATGGGGTGTTCCAGTTTATGACGACAGGTTGTTGTTTGAATTTCTGACTTTGGAATCTGCCCAAGCAGGTTTGAGCTGGTACACCGTTCTAAAAAAGAGAGAGAATTACCGAAGGGCATTTGAAAATTTTGAACCGGAAAAGATTGCCGGATTTGACCAGGCAAAGATTAAAGGACTGTTGTTGAATCCGGGGATCATCAGAAATAGATTGAAAATTGAAGCTACGGTAAATAATGCGCATAAATTTCTTGAAGTTCAGGCAAAGTATGGAAGTTTTTCAAAATATATATGGGGGTTTGTCGGCGGCAAACCCAAAATCAATAACATACGGAAATTATCGGATTATCCTGCAATCAGCAAAGAGTCGGACGCATTAAGCAAAGACTTGAAGAATAGAGGTTTTAAATTTTTGGGTTCTACCATATGTTATGCACATATGCAGGCTACGGGCATGGTAAACGACCACTCTATTGATTGTTTCAGGAAAAGTGAGATCATTGAGAAATATGGTAAATAATTAGGTATCTCCCCCTATTTATAGAGGCTGTCGAGAAGATCCCGGTATGTGCGGGTGATCTCCCGGCGGCGGTGAAAGCGACGGCGTTGTCGGAACGTGAAATTCAAAGGAGATGCATAGATGGTTGAAGAGGTGATGGAGCGGCTCTACCGAATCGAGGTACCCCTTCCCAACAGTCCGCTGAAGGAGCTCAATTCATACGTCATCAAGGGCAATGGACGGGACCTCGTCATCGATACGGGATTCAACCGCACCGCCTGTTATGAGGCCATGCAGGAGGGTCTGCGCGCCCTCGATTGCGACCCGGCCAAGACCGATTTTCTGATAACCCACATGCACTCCGACCACGCGGGACTGGTTGCGCGGCTGGCAAGCGGGAGCAGCACCGTCTACTTCAGCAGGATCGACTCCAGGGTTTTCGACAAGGATCGTAGCTGGCAGCTCATGGCCGATTACGCTCAGATGAACGGCTTTCCCGCCGACGAACTCATGAAGGTCCTGCAGAACCACCCCGGCTTCAAGTACAAACCGGAGACGGTTCCCGATCTGACCCTGATCGACGACGGCTTCGTGATCGAGATCGGCGAATACCGTCTTCGGGCTGTAGGGACACCGGGGCACACCCAGGGCCATATCTG
>JAPLJX010000455.1:3826-8730 GCA_026388375.1 Deltaproteobacteria bacterium | reverse complement strand
TGCCGCTGTTCAGTTACATCCGGTTTCCCGGCGCCACGATGATCACCAGCCGGGGCTGTACCTACCAGTGTTCCTACTGCGACCGCTCCGTGTTCAAGCGGGGGTACCGCTGGAACTCCCCGGCCTATATCTACGACCACATGCGCCACCTCCGGACCCGCTTCGGGGTCCGCCACCTCAACATCTACGACGATCTCTTCACCGCCAACCGGCCGCGGATCGCCGAGCTCTGCGGCATGCTGACCCGGAATCCGCTGGGGATTCAGTTCAACTGCGCCGTCCGCGTCGGCCAGACGGACCGGGAACTCCTGACGATGCTCAAGGCGGCGGGATGCCTGATGGTTTCACTCGGCATCGAGTCGGCCGACCCGGAGATGCTCCGGCGGCACAAGGCCGGCGTGACGCCGGAGGAGGCCCACATGACGGTGGAGCTGATCCGGGCGGCGGGGCTTCGGGCCAAGGGGCTCTTCATGATGGGGCTCCCGGGCGAGACGGAGGAGTCCATCCGCCGGACGGGTGATTTCGTCCTTTCGCTTGGGCTCGACGACATGAACATGACAAAGTTCACGCCGTTCCCCGGCGCCCCGATCTGGGAGACGATCCGGGAAGAGGGGAGCTTTGAGGAGGACTGGCGGCAGATGAACTGCCTCAATTTCGTCTTCGTTCCCAGGGGCATCGCCTCCCGGGCGCGGCTCGACCGGCTCTACAACGAGCATGTGAAGCGATTCTACACCGATCCCGCCTGGCGCCGGAGATTCCGGGACCGCCTCTGGGAGCACCGCCACAGCCTCTGGCATCTGGCGCGGCACCTGCCCGATTTCATCGCTGCCCGCCGCCATTTCGAACCGGCGAAAATCCCGGAGTAGATGCTCAAGCATTGTTGTTACTTGCCGCCCGTGATTTTGGGGTCAGCCTTGACCGCGTCGGCGGCTGCAGCAACCTTGGCTTTGCAGTCGGCCGAGATCTTGCTGTCCCAATCGTGATACGGGGCAAGGCCTACACCGCCGTTTGACAGCGTTGCCATCTTTATGCTTGCAGCCAGCTTGCCATCGGCAAAATCTCGCACTGCTTGCCCGGTTGCAATGTCAACATTCTTCATGGCGCTTGTCATCAGTGCGTCTTCAACTTCTGGGTAGGTTAAGTACTGGTCGGCATCCACACCGATCGCCATGATGCCCGCTTCTTTGGCGGCAAGCAGGCCGCCATTGCCGGTGTTGCCGCCGACACCGAAGACGACATCTGCCCCTTGGCCGATGAACGTCTGTCCGATGGTCTTACCTGTTACCGGGTCATTGAAGTCGGGAATGTACTGATTGAGCGTGATAATGTTGGGATTTACGGACTTCGCACCGGTCTGATAACCCTTGACAAATCGCACCACGGGTGGAATCTCCATACCAGAAACAGTTGCGATGACACCCGTCTTGCTCATGCAACCGGCCAGAACACCGGCCAGATATGCGGTCTCATCCTCTGCAAACATGAGGCTGGTAATGTTCTTCAGCTCATTCGAATACGGGTCTTTTCCATCGTCGCCAGGGAAGTAGGCAACATCCACGATGGCAAATTTAACATCAGGATACTTAATGGCTGCCGCCTTGGTCGCGTCCCCCAGAAAGATTCCCACCGTGACGACGAGGTTGGCTCCCTCAGCGATTTGGGTTTCGATGCTTTTCTCGAAATCGTCGGTTGATTGTGAAACGATATACGAGAAGTCCAGTCCCTTCTCGGTAGCGGCTTCTTTTACGCCCTTCAGGCTATATTCATTGAAGGATTTGTCGTTCTCGCCGCTGGTGTCCAGCACCACACCTACCTTGAGTTTTTGGGCTACAGGTGCATCGGGTGCCGCACAACCACCAAGCAACAGGGCGCTCACAACCAAGATGGCAAAAGTCGGATACATGTATTTGCGCATTTATCATTCTCCAAGAAAAAATCGGGTTGAACTGTATTTTCTGAGAGTCTTACAGAATTTTTAGTACCGCACAATCTGTTCCCCCCGGTTCGGGACATGCGAGCACATGGCCGCGAGCCACTCCGGGGCGTCGAAGACCTTCCGGTCTTTACCACCTTCGCCGAATAGATGACGGTCCCTTCATCAGCGAGATACTGCATCCGTTGCTGGGAAAAGGATGCCCGGATGATGTGCCGCGCCAGGTTCTCCATTTCTTTTTGAATCATCGTTATGACGGATTTTCCGCACGTCTCCGGAAAGAGAGCGCAAGCATCGTAATATCGTCCGATTGCGGTTCGCTGCCGGCGAAATCCCGGACCGACCGGAGGATCTCCCGGACGAGGTTCTCAGGCGGCTCATGCCCGTGATCTTCCGTGACCCGGATCAGACGCCGCTCCTCATAAAAAAACTTGTCGCCGTTCATCGCCTCGGTGACGCCGTCCGTATACAGAAGGAGCATGTCGCCTGGCGCAAGAAGAATTTGGCGCGTTTCATAGACGGAATCCTCCATCGTCCCGAGGAAGAAGCCGTCGGGCAGGGTGAGCCATTCCGGCGGTTGTCCGGCTCTCAGGATGAGCGGCGGGTTGTGGCCGGCGTTGGAATAGAGCACCTCTCCGGTCCGGAAGTTGAGTATCCCGCAGAAGACGGTGACGAACATCATCGAGTCGTTTCCCAGGCACAGCTCGCGGTTGACACGGGAGAGCACCTCCGATGGGGCCATATCCCGGCCGGCCGTTCCCTTCATCAGGGTCTTGGTCGCTGCCATGAAGAGGGCCGCCGGGACCCCCTTGCCCGAGACGTCGCCGATCGAGAAGAAGAGATGATCTTCGTCGAGGAGGAAGAAATCGTAAAGATCCCCGCCGACCTCCTTCGCGGAGTCCAGGGTCGCATAGATGTCAAACTCGACATTTTCCGGGAAGGGGGGGAAGTTCTTGGGCAGGAAACTCATCTGGATCGTCCGGGCGATCTTCAGCTCGCTCTCGTACCGTTCCTTGGCTGCGGTGGTTTCCGCGAGGTTCGCGATGTACTCCTTCAGGGCCACCTTCATGTTGTCGAAGGAGCGGGAGAGTTCGCCGATCTCGTCGTTGCTTTTTACCTCCGTCACTTCGATATCGAGGTTACCCCGGGCGATCTCCGCGGCCTTGCCGGCGAGAGTGCGTAGAGGCCGGGTGATGGTGCCGGAGATGAGGACGATGACCAGAAAGAGGATCCCGAAACCGGCCGTGCCGATGATGGCCTTTTGCCCGGAGAAGTGTTTTTTTAGCGCGACAAATCCCGTTTCGCCACGGATCATTGCCCTTCCGGTTTCCCGGAGCTCCCGGTCATTGGCCGCTTCCGCCACGCTGAAGATGCTCTCCCGCATGATCGCCTCCCTGTCGGGGTGGGTTACAAACACCCCGCTCTGGGAGATCAGGAAGGCGTAGCCCGACCCGTATGGGGAGAGTCTGGAGACGATATCCACCAACCAGTCCAGGGAGATATCCGCCGTTACGATACCGGTGAAAACGCGCTTCTTGCCGTTTATGCGGGAGAAGGGTATCGAGTAGGTGGACATGATGATGTTGCCGGCCCCCTCGTCAAAATAGGGTTCACTCCATACCGCCCGTTCCAGTTCCTTGGGAATCTGATACCAGTCCCAGAAGAAGTACTGATAGAGCTTGTTGCCGAGGTAGATGAGTTTGAGTTTCAGCGATATACCGTCACGGTAGTAATAGGGGGCGAAGTAGAGGGATTCCGGATCGAAGGCGTACGGATCAAAGGCCACCGCGGAACCGAAGATATCCGGGTTTGTGTTGAGCAGGGCTTCGACCCGCCCAAGGAGTGTCTGATGATCGAATTTCTTCTCGCTGAGTGCATGGGCGAGATAGGAAGGGTCCTTTTCAACCCCGCGAAGGACGGTTTCAATCCTGTTTACGGCGGCCAGCGTCAGGTTCTGCGCATTGGTCTCGACATTCTTAAGGATCTGATTGCGTGAGTAGATGTAGTTATAGCCGAAGGCGGCAGTGAAGATGACGGCCGTTCCCGTCAGGATCATGAGCGATAGTTTGAAGGCGAGACCGCGCCTCTTAACGGGGTGTCGTGCAATCGACATACATCTCTCCGTACGGCGTAATCTCTTTAATGAGCCCGCTTCGCTTCATTTCTTCGGCGACGCGGATGTAATCCTCCTGCCTGAGGCGGCCCAAGGCCGTATTGCCCCCCGGGGGAAGGATGATATCCTTCATCCGCGCGAGCATCCATTTTTGATGGACCCGGTTCGTGCCGACATTGGCCTTCCTGATATGCCGCATCACGACGTCCAGGGTCTCCTCCGGGTTCGCGAAGGCGTACTCCCATCCTTCGAGGGAGGCGCGGACAAAGCCGCGGCAGAGATCGACGTTCCGCCGGACGGTTTCCTCAAGGCAGTAGATGCCGTCTTCAGGGAAATTGAGGCCGTGCTGGTCGAAGAAAAAGGCCTTGAGCTCGTCTTCGTTGATGCCGGCATTGAGGAGCATGTGGTATTCATTGTACCACATGGCGGATGCCGCGGCCACGCCGTCCTTGAGAAAGAGGTTCATCGTGGCTCCCTGATAGACGGGTTTGACATCCACTCCGTATTTACGGAAGAATGCCTGGGGCTGAAGACGGAAATCGGTCCAGAGGCTGACCTTCTTCCCGTTCAGATCGGCTGGGAAGTTAATGCCGCTCGCCTTTTTGGTGACGAGGATGAATCCGGAACGCTGCACGATCTGACCGATGTTCACCAACCGGACCCCCCGGTTGCGCAGCTCAAGGGCCGACGAGAGAAACGTCGTGGCAAAGGTCACCTGCTTGCGTGCGATCGTCTCCGAGGGGGGATATTCCGGTCCGCCGCGCAGGATCGTCAAATCGATGCCCTGTTTTTTGTAGAGCCCCTTTTCCTGGGCCATATAGTAGCCGGCGAACTGGGCCTGGGGAAGCCAATGGGGGA
>JAPLJX010000455.1:0-3796 GCA_026388375.1 Deltaproteobacteria bacterium | reverse complement strand
GGGTGAGCAAGGCGCGAGCGAACAATCTGAGCCTCCGTGGCAGTACGGGTTAATGAATCCGCCAGTGAGCGCATTCCCCGCGGCTTGCCACGGGGTAAGCGAGCAAAAACGAAATTGTTTGTTCCTCATTAAGGATCGAAGATTCTCCGCAGCTTGCTGCGGAGAGCTTCATTATTCCTTACATAGACCATGGGAAAATACAATGAAAAAGTACGGGGAAGGGTGTCGGATTCCTGATTAGGTTTTGACATTAACTGAAAAATATGCGATAGTCAAACGGTTGGTATCCCCCCGGCCATTGACTGCCGTGCCGGGAGCAGGGGGGATGAGATTGCCGTTCTGTGAGGAGGGCGTTTACGGAGGATTGGACAGGGGGGAGACGATGGAGATCGCGGTGGCGGATCCGCGGTACTGCGCCGGAGTTTGAAAAGGGTTTGTTGGCTTTGATGGCCGGTGGAGATAGTACGCTGGTTCTCAATTTCAACGGGTTGGAGTATATCAGCAGCGCAGGGCTGCGGAGCATCCTGTCCACGGCGAAACAGCTTAAGGCAAAGGACGGCAAGATGCTCTTTGCAGGCCTCCAGGGGCCGGTGAAGGACGTCTTCAAGATCTCCGGGTTCGGTTCCATCTTCAAGATTTTTGACACGGAGGAAGAGGCGCTCCGTCAGATCTGAATGGTGCAATTTCCAACAAACATCAGGGTTCAGGCCAGGCTGGATAATTTGTACACGCTGCTTGAGTTTGTAGCATCCTGTGCGAAACGGCAGGGGGCTGGGGAGCAGAGGATCCGTGAGATCGATCTGGTCATGGAGGAACTCCTCGTGAACATCTTCAACTACGCCTATGCCGAGCGACCTGGCGATGTGGAGATTGCCTGCCGGGTTGATGACGCCGGGAGATTGCTGGTCGAGATAGCCGATGAAGGAGTCCCGTTCAACATCCTCACCCGTGATGATCCCGATTGCGAGACAGGCATCGAGGAGAGAACGGTCGGCGGTCTGGGGATATTCTTCGTCAAACGGCTGGTCCAGGAGATCCGATACCGGCGGGAGGGAGGGCGGAATATCCTGACGCTTACGGTCGATCCCGCGCCGGTGTTGCTGTGAGCGGTGCTTAAATCCGCCTCTCGATGATGTAATCGGCGATGGTATGAAGGGCCGTTTCGGCTTCCGAATCGGTAAAGGAGAGCAGGAATCCCTTGGCCTTGTCGATGCAAGTTTTGGCCGTCACCAGGTTATAAGGGATTCCGTCGTAGCGGTGCATGAGGGCCCTGATCCCGGTGCGGTCGCCTCCTGACCGCTCCCGACCGCATAGAACCGGTACCCCAGGAATTCCAGGATCTCCCAGCTCACTTCCAAAACCATCCTTTCATCATCCCGCTGTTCTGCCCGACGATCCATTTCAACGCGTGCGACGCAAAAGGCGACTGCAAGGTCATCGAGTACGAGGAGGGCGCCCTGCGCGTCTACGACAACCCGCTCGGCATCATGACCAACGCCCCCTGCTTTCCCTGGCAGATGACCAACCTGCGCCAGTACATCGGCCTCGAGAACTTCCGGCCGCAGCCGCCGCCCCCATTGGTATGCCGGGGTGGCCGAATCAATCACCGACGTCAGCGCGCTGGCGCGGTAATCCGGGCATCCCTTTGTGACTTTCAGTCAATAACGATTATCATTCGAAAGGGTGGACGTTTGTCAAAATCATACGATGCTCTGTTACAGCAAGAAGTGGAGCCACTCGATCATCCGAAAAATCCCTCTCCCAAAATTGCATGTTTCAATTGGTAAGTGCGACAAACCTCAGAATTGTCCAACGGATCGTTTTTATCAGCGGCTTGCGAACCAGATCACATATTCCCTCAATATTTAGAGAAATATCTAACATATAAATATTGTGAGGGATTCAAAAATATCCCTAATTTTCTGGGAGCGGCAAACGCTGATTTCTTGGGCTGGCGATGCGTATCATGCCTTCTTCGACCTGCTCCGGCGAGATCATGCTGAAACTGGCCCGCATATGGTTTTTCAGACCGCCTGTCGTCGAAAAAGCGCTTCCGGGAAGCAAAATGATGCCCAGGTCCAGGCCGTCCATCTCCATCATGCGATCGGCGTCAAACCGCTCCGGCATTTCAAACCAGAGGAACATTCCTACCGAGGGAACGTTATACCGGATATCGGCCGGCAGCCGTCTGTTGGCCGCGGCGAGGACGGCATCCCGGTTTCGTCGGTAGATTTTGCAGTTTTCGCGGATCAGCGCGCGGAATTCTTCATGGCTGTGGCTTGCCAGAAAACCGGCCAGGAGCGCCTGATCCATCGCGCTGGTATGCAGATTCGATCCCTGCTTGTAGAGCTGGAAATAACGGATGATCTCGGCCGGTCCCGAGGCATATCCGAGTCGCAATCCCGGCGCGAAGATCTTGGAGAAACTGTCCAGACGAACAACCCGTTCCTCCGGATCAAGCGATTGGACGGTGGGCAAAGGGTCACGATCTTCAAGCTGGACAAGCTGGTAGGGATCGTCTTCGAGGATCAGCAGATCGTATTTTGATGCGAGCTGCAACAAGTGGCTGCGGCGCTCCAGGGAGAGAGAGACGCCGGCCGGGTTGTTTCCGTTGGGAACGTCGTAGATGAATTTCGGCAGGCTTTCACCGGCGGCTTTTCTCTTCGAAAGGAGCCTTTCCAGCTCCGTTGTGATCATCCCTTGTGCATCCAGCGGAATCGGAATGAAGCGCTGCGTAAATGCCCTGAAAGCGGCCATGGCGCCGGGGTAAGCCGGTTCCGACAGGGCGACGCTGTCCCCCTCATCCAGGAAGAGATAGGCCATGGTATGGAGGCCTTCCTGCGCGCCGTTGAGAACCTGGATCTGGTCTCCCTTCAGTTCCACCCCGTCTTTGGCGGCATGCCATTGGATAATAAGGGGCTTCAAATCGGCATGGGCGTCGGTCGGACCGTACTGACAGGCCAGATCCATGGATTTGTCCCGGAGCTGAAACTTGCGGCCACTCTTGAAAACCACCTCTATGGATGTGAGGGCAAAGGTCTCGGCGTTCGGATAGCCCCCGCCCAGCGAGATCATGCCCGGCATCCGCATCAGCGGGTTCAGCTTGCGAATCGGGGAGGGTCTCAGACCCGCCGTCCGCCGGGCCAGCAATGGGTGGATATTCATGAAATTCTCCCGATAACGGCTTTTTTTAATGGAGGATTTGGCTCAGGAAGAGTTTGGTCCGATCATGCTGCGGATGATCGAAAAACGCCTGCGGCGTGTTTTCCTCGACAATCCGGCCAAAGTCCATGAACAGAACCCTGTGGGCAACGCTTTTGGCAAATCCCATTTCATGGGAAACAACGATCATGGTCATGCCCTCTTCGGCAAGGTTGATCATCACGTCCAGGACCTCTTTCACCATCTCGGGATCGAGCGCCGAAGTCGGCTCGTCAAAGAGCATGATTTTCGGCTTCATGCAAAGGCTGCGGGCAATCGCGACCCTCTGCTGCTGACCGCCGGAAAGCTGTCCCGGATGCTTCTTCGCCTGTTCTGCAATATGTACCTTTTCCAGATAATACATGGCCGTTTCCTCGGCCTCTTTTTTGGGCACTTTTCTGACCCAGATCGGACCCAGCGCCAGGTTTTCAAGGATGGTCAGGTGCGGGAAAAGGTTGAAATGCTGAAAGACCATGCCCACTTCTTCGCGAATTTTTTCAATGTTCTTGAGGTTGCCGGTGAGTTCAATCCCGTCAACCATAATTTTCCCCTTCTGATGTTCCTCGAGTCTATTGATACAGCGGATCAGGGTCGA
>JAPLJX010000075.1 GCA_026388375.1 Deltaproteobacteria bacterium | reverse complement strand
GCAGTACATCTTCATCCTCTTTGTGGGCATCGACCTCCTGGTCCGGCTGCCCCTGCTGATCAGCATCCCCGAAACCCTCCACGGGCATTTCAAACCGGGGGCGGAGGGGGATTCAAGCGACTGAGACCGAACGGTGCCGATCATGGCCGGCCTCCGGAAGAGAGGCCTCGCCCATTCCTCAGAAAACCAGCCGGGTGGAAAGAACGTGCGGTTTCCATCACCGGTGCGACAAAAAACATCGTCGGTGAACATGGATGACGACTTGTGCGATATTCCCACCGAGGTTTGCATTTCAAGTGGGCGGGTAAATATGTTATAAAGGTTGTATGGAAAAGGACATCATCCTGGATTCGATTGCCGACGGCGTTTTTACCGTCGACGATAATTGGCGCATCACCTCTTTTAACCGGGCGGCGGAACAGATTACCGGCGTCCGACGCGAAGATGCGGTCGGCCAGCGCTGTAAGGATGTGCTCAAGGCGGATGTATGCGAAAAAGGCTGCATCCTCCGCAAAACCATTCAATCGGGAAAATCCATCGTCAACCGGACCGTCCATATTGTGGATGCCGCGGGCCGCCGGGTTCCGATCAGCATTTCCACGGCCCTTCTCAAGGATGAACAGGGCCGGATCGTCGGGGCCGTGGAGACGTTCAGGGACATCAGCGTCGAGGAGAAACTTCGGAAAGCGATCGCCGAACGGTACTCTTTCGAAGACATCATCTCGAAGAACCACCGGATGCATCAGTTGTTCGACATCCTGCCCGATGTGGCCGACAGCGCCAGTACGGTCCTTCTGGAGGGGGAAAGCGGCACCGGCAAGGAGCTGTTCGCCCGGGCCATCCATCATTTGAGTCCGCGAAAGAAACAGCCGTTCATCGCGGTGAATTGCGGCGCCCTTCCGGATACGTTGCTGGAATCCGAGCTTTTCGGTTACAAGGCCGGGGCCTTTACGGATGCCAAAAAGGACAAACCGGGACGCTTCCGGCTGGCCGAACGGGGAACCCTCTTCCTGGATGAAATCGGGGATATTTCACCGGCCCTTCAGGTCCGGCTGCTCCGGGTGCTCCAGGAAAAGACCTACGAACCGCTGGGTTCGGTGGAGACCGTCCCGTCCGATGTCCGGATCATCGCCGCGACCAACAGGCGTCTGCAGGAGCTCGTCAAAGAGGGAAAATTCCGCGAAGATCTCTATTACCGCATCCATGTGATCCGAATGGAATTGCCGCCGCTGCGGGACCGGATGGAGGACATCCCGTTGCTGGCGGACCATTTCATCCACCATTTCAATGTGCTGCAAAAAAAGGAGATCGCCGGATTGTCCGGCGAGGCCCTGGCCTGTCTCGTCTCCTATGACTACCCGGGCAATGTCCGGGAACTTCAGAACGTTATCGAGCACGCCTTTATCCTCTGCAAATCGGGGTTGATCGAGCCGCATCACCTGCCGGAAAACCTTTGCCTGTCCCGCGGCATGGAGTCCTCCGGCAGAAACGAGACCATGAACATGAAAGACCTGGAAGCGGTCTTCATCACGAACATGCTGCGTCGGCATCAATGGAACCGCATCAAAACGGCGAAGGCCCTCGGCATTCACAAGAGCACCCTCTTCCGCAAGATCAAGGCATTGCACATCCAGATTCCGGCTTAACCGGAGGAATAACCAATAATATTGATGTTCATACGCGTTTATTAGCGCTGCCGTCTTGGTAGATTTCCTTCTTCTTGGTTGGCAGCCTCTGTTTAAATTGATCTACAGCGTATTGGCAGGCGTTGAAGCCTTCAATGCGATGCGCTGAGGCGACCGCGATAACCAGATTTATTTCTCCGACACTCAGTTTGCCTATCCGGTGGGATATGGCTATGTTGTTTATTGGCCAATGTTGTTTGGCTTCATTGGCAATTTTCTGTAACTGAGCTTTGGCCTCTTCGTTGGGATCTCTGTATTCCACCGAAAGGACCGGCTTCCCTCCGGAGTAATCGCGAATCAGCCCGATGTATGTGACCACGCAGCCGCAATTGCAGCTTCGGACTTTAGCGATCACCCTTTCCGGAGAAAGCGGGCATTCCGTAATCTCAATCATATCGTCTGCTCCTTTTTATGCTTTGATTTTGGACGAGGCATTAGAGCCCTACAACGGTATGAGCAGAATATCAAATGGCCTTTCGGACCTGATCGACCATGAATACCACGGATGCAACGGCATGTCGTTGATCCTTCCGTGTCGTGCGGATTCATCCGAGGGAGTCGCACAATTGCATCCTTTCATCTGCCGCCGCTGTTGTCATTTGCGACCACGCCGCCGGTCATCTCTTCTTTTCAAAGCAGGCAAGATGTTATTATGATTATTGATATGTTCTTTTCGGTCTGTTCGCGGACTTTTGGCACTATTCTTGATGTAAGAGCGGCAGAGGGTGGGCTATGAAAGTCGCGGTGACAGTCTGGGAAGATACGGTTTCAACGGTTTGCGATTTCTCCAACCGTCTGCTGGTTTTTGATGTGATGGGGGAGGAGGTTAAAAACAGATCGTTCATGCCCTTTGAAACCAGAATTTTGCCGGAGAGGGTTAATCAACTCGAAGAGCTTGGGGTCGAGGTGCTGTTATGCGGCGCCATTTCCCGGCCCCTGGAAAGGATGATCCGTGCATCCGGTGTGAAGGTGATCCCCTGCCTGCGCGGGTCCATCGAAGAGGTCATCGGGGCTTATCTGGACGACGGTCTTTCCGATGCCCGCTTCATTCTGCCCGGTTTTGGCCCGGAGGCGAGCGGCGTGCGGGGCAGGAAAAGGTGGCGTCGCGGTGGCGTCTGCCGATTGCCCGACAAGGTGAAGGGCGACGATGGGGGAGGACGAGGGTGATTCAAGCCTTTTTAAGATCACAAACCCAAGGGAAAGGACAGTAAAGATGAAAGTAGCGATTACATCCAGTGGAGAGGATCTCAACAGTCTGGTCGACCGCGTCTTTGGCAGGGCGAGGTATTTTGTGATCACGGATCCGGAGGAGACGAATGTCGAAGTGCTGGAAAACAGCCAGAACGTAAACGCGGCTCAGGGAGCAGGTATTCAGTCAGCCCGCCAGATAGCCAACAAATCCGTCGATGTCGTGCTGACCGGCAATGTGGGGCCGAATGCCTTCAAGGCCTTGGAAGCGGCTTCCATCAAGGCTTACCAGTTTGAAAGCGACGTCCTGACGGTCCGCGATGCACTGACCGCATGGAAGGAGGGGCGCCTACAGGAAGTGAAGGCGCCTACTGCCAAGGGACATGGGTTTTAAAACAGGGAGTTGAATCCCTGAAACGGTCATCCACAAGCAGGTTCAGAATGTTCCTGTTTGTGGGAGACGAGATAGGGAGGTGATCGAATGCCAAGAGGAGACGGAACAGGACCCAGGGGAAAGGGAGCGGGCGGCGGAATGGGGCAAGGTCAGGGAAGCAAAAAACCCGGCCGTATAGGCGGACCCCGCGCGGCAGGACCAGCAGGCGACTGCGTATGCCCGCAGTGCGGGCACAAGGAACCGCATAAACGCGGAGTTCCCTGCACGGATCGGAAATGTCCTAAGTGTGGGGCTGCGATGACCAGGGAATAGAAAAATAATCTTCCAAAATAAAGGGAGGATACGATCATGCCAAGAGGCGATGGGACGGGCCCCCGGGGAATGGGAGCGGGGACGGGACGCGGTTTGGGCGGCTGCACGGTGAGAGGAGCAGGTGCGTCAAAGGATCGCGGCGCCGGATACGGGGTTTCGGGATTTACGAATCCCGGTTACAGTGCGGGCGGTGCTTTTTTCGGGGGGCGCGGCGGCAGGGGGCGGCGCAACCGTTTCTTCGCGACCGGCGTGCCGGGATGGCAGTATTTTGCCGAGAATCCGATTCCTGGTGGGACGTCCTTTTCCGCGCAGCCGGAGACGCCGCAGAATGAATTGGATGTCTTGAAGGGGCAGGCCCAATATCTGGAAAACGGCCTGAAAGAACTTCAGGCGCGCATGGAAGCTTTGGTGTCGAGAAACAAAACCGAATAACCGTTTGGAGCGTCGGCAAAGGGTTATGCGCAACCCCCTTTCATCCCCTTGCCGGCGCTTCTTTTGTTAGTAAAAGGAGTATGTTTTGAAGATCGCCATTGCCAGCGGAAAGGGCGGGACGGGGAAGACGACGATTGCCGTCAATCTTGCCCTGACCATCGCATCTTTGGGTCAACCGGTCACCCTGCTTGATTGCGACGTCGAGGAGCCGAACTGCCACCTTTTTCTCAAGCCGGAAATCACCGGATCTCGCCCGGTGACCATTCCCCAGCCAAAGGTGCTGGAGGAGCGGTGCAACGGTTGCGGCGTCTGCGCCGATGTCTGTGAATATCATGCACTGACCGTGATGAAGGGTCGGGTTCTGGTCTTCAGTGAACTCTGTCACGGCTGCGGCGCCTGCTTTCTGTTATGTCCGGAAAAGGCGATTGTCGAGGAGGGGCATCCCATCGGGTCGGTTGAAGAGGGCGTCAGCCACGGCATCCGTTTTGTTCAGGGGCGGTTGAATGTGGGCGAGGTGATGACCCCCGCCGTCATCCGCCAGGTACGGGTGCAGGGTGAAACCACGGGCGTCTGCATCATCGATTCGCCGCCAGGAACGTCCTGCCCCGTTGTGGAGTCGGTCCGGGGGACGGACCTTGTCCTGCTGGTGACGGAACCGACGCCCTTCGGCCTCCATGATCTGACGCTGGCTGTCGAGATGGTGCGAGCGCTTGCGAGGCCCTTCGCCGTGGCCTTGAACCGTTGCGACGCAGGAGACGAGGGGGTCCGTTCCTACTGTGAACGCGAGGGGATCGAGATCCTGTTGTCCATTCCCGATGACCGGCGGATTGCGGAGAGCTATGCCCGGGGGGATATCGACCTCTCGAAGCTGCCGGAGTACCGGGAAGTGTTCGATCGGTGTTACCGGCGCATCGCGGGCCTGGTGAACGAAGGGCAGGACAGGGCGGATCAGGGAAAGAGGGGGCGTGCTGCATGAAAGAGGTTGTTGTAATCAGCGGCAAGGGCGGTACGGGAAAGACCAGTCTGGTCGCGGCTTTTGCTGCGCTGGCCGAGCGGAAGATCCTGATTGACTGCGATGTCGATGCGGCGGATCTGCATCTGGTGCTCAATCCGCGGATCGAGCGCCGGGAGGATTTCTCCGGGGGGAAGAAGGCCGCCATCCTGGAGGATCTGTGCACCGGATGCGGCAAATGTCAGGAGGTATGCCGCTTCGATGCGGTGCCGTCCGTTGCCGGTTCCGATGGGCAAACCCGGTTTACGGTGGATCCGATTTCCTGCGAGGGTTGCGGGCTTTGTGCGCGCCTCTGTCCGGCGGAGGCGATCCGGTTTGAACCGGTCGTCAGCGGACAATGGTTCATATCGTCGACGATCTACGGGCCCATGGTCCATGCGAGACTCGGCATCGCCCAGGCCAACAGCGGGAAACTGGTCAGTCTGCTGCGCCGCGAGGCGCGAGGCATCGCGGAACAAGATGGATTCAACCTGCTGATCGCCGACGGTTCACCCGGCATCGGGTGCCCCGTCATCGCTTCCATCACCGGAGCCGATCTCGTGGTTGCGGTGACGGAACCGACCTGTTCCGGTCTTCACGATGTTCAGCGCGTCGTGGATCTGACCAGCCATTTCCGAATCCCCCTGATGCTCTGTATCAACAAATGGGATATCCACCCTGAGATGGCCGACCGGATTGAGCGGGAAACTGCGCAGCGGGGCGTCCGAATGGCCGGAAGGATCCGTTATGATCCGGCGGTCACGCGGGCGCAGATCATGAAAACCACGGTCGTGGAGTACACCGGCGGCGCGATTTCCGTCGACATCCGGGCCGTTTGGAGAAATGTCGTCTACGCCCTCGGCTGATTTTATTCGGTCGTTAAACACGATGCCGTAAATAGATGCGAAATCAATATTGATGGCCGCGGAGAAAGGATCGGCGGGAGAAAAGATGAAATCATATCGGGAACGGATCATGAGGTGCCCGCGCCTGGGCGGGGAGGTGCCGTTTTTCTACTGCGAACGGGAAGCGGGGGATCTCCCCTGCCGTCAGGTCGTCCGCTGCTGGGAGGCCGGCTTTCCGGTGGAGGAATACCTGCGCGAAACCCTGCTGCCGGAGGCCTGGGAGCGCTTCTGCGGTCAAACCCCGAAGGACCGGATGACAACGATCCTCGACATCGTCGAGGCGGCCAAGAAGCGTAAGAAATAGAAAAAGAAAGGGGGACGGCTTCAGAAAAAAGCTCCAGATGCAAGACGCGCGTGGTTCTTGGTTCAACAGGCTTACCGTGACGGAAAAGGGTAGGAGCGATTTATGGTTGGGAACGAGCAAAACGAAAACATGGAAAACAACGGAGGAGATGCCGAAGAGAAACCCTTTTCGGCAAAGGTGCTCCATCATGTCATAGAACCGACCCATCTGGGGGAAATGGACAAACCGGACGGTCATGCCGTCATCACCGGACCCTGCGGAGATACCGATGAGTTTTTCGTGCGGATCTTCAGCAGTCGGATCCGGGAGATCCGTTTCCGGACGGCCGGTTGTTTTTTCACGATTGCCGTCTGCGACGCCGTGGCGACCATGGCGGAAGGCAGGACGGTCCGCGAGGGGCTGCGGATTACCCAGGAATCCGTTCTCGAATACCTGGGAGGGCTTCCCGACGATCACAAACACTGTGCACTTCTTGCGGCGAATACCCTTCACAAGGCGCTCAAGGCGTACATCGTTCGCGGAACTGTTCTTTAAGGACGTGCCAGGCCCTCGATGGCGCTGTTGTATTTGGATAAGGTGGATCTGAACTACATTTCGGGAGGAACGAGGATGCCAATTTACGAGTATGAATGTGCAGCGTGCGGGAAAACTTCGGAGTTCATCGAAGGGCTTTCCGGTGGAGGCGCGGACAAGGTTTGCAGTCACTGCGGCGGCGTCTCGTTGCAGCGCGTTCTGTCGAAAGGCGTTACCGCCAGAAGGGACGGAATCATCGGGGATCGGGGCGGGAAGACCTGCTGCGGCAGCGAAGATCGCTGCGGGGAGCCGGGAAGCTGCTGTCGGTAGAGGCGGCGGAGACAGTCCGTTTCATATTTAAAACAGGAGAAGAGGGGGAATGGAACAGAAAGATCAAATCAAAATTGGGATCATCATCTGCGACCGCTACCACCGCTGCGCCGGCGGCAAATGTTTCCGGGCGCTGCGGGAGAGGGAAGGAGCCTTCAGCCTTTATCGTGACAGGGATGCGAGCCTGGTGGGTTATGCGACCTGCGACGGCTGTCCCGGCGGCAACATCGAGTATGCCCCGGAGGAGATGGTCCGTAACGGGGCCAACGTGATCCATCTGGCGACCGGACTGATCGTCGGCTATCCGCCCTGCCCGAGGATCGGTTTCTTTCGGGATTTCATCCAGTCGCGATTCGGAATCGATGTTGTCTTCGGCACCCATCCGATTCCCCAGAAGTACTATCTGGTTCACCAGGGCCTTCACACCTGGGATGCCCCGTTCTGGCAGGAAGTCACCCGTCATGTCATCGCCGACGAGGGTATCCGCCGTGCGTATGATTGAACGTGAGCGATGGATGCGGACACCTGCTCCATTCCCGGCGTGGAACTGGAGGGTATTACCACCCTCCAATCCATGAAGGACGCCGATTTTCTGCGAAAAGTCAGGGACGAGGGGAAAATCAAAAAAGCGGCGGTCCGATCGGGACGATTTGCAGACCATGGGGTCGTGAGCTTCGCGTCGTCAGCCGAAAATATGAAGATAAACGACAGCAGAGATAAAAAGAGACAAGTGAAAACGAAACCGTTTTTATACCGCTATGTTTATGGTCCGGTACCATCCAAACGACTGGGACGCTCTCTCGGCGTAGATCTGGCGCAGTTTAAGACATGCACCTATGACTGCATCTATTGCCAATTGGGAAGGACCACGGACAAAACGGCCGAACCGAAAGCCTACACTACGTCGGATTCGATTTGCTCCGAATTAGAGCGGAAGCTCTCTTTCGGCCCGCCGCCCGATTACATCAGCCTGGCAGGATCCGGGGAACCCACGCTCAATGCCGGCATCGGCGAGTTGATTGACAAGATCAAGGGCATGACGAACATTCCCGTAGCCGTTCTTACCAATGGATCCCTTTTGTGTCGGGATGAGGTCCGGGCCGCTCTCATGGCCGCAGATCTCATCCTTCCCTCCTTGGATGCGGGCGATGAAGACATGTTCCAATACGTCAATCGTCCCCACAGGGATATTTCGTTTGAAAGGATGATCACCGGCCTCATCGATTTTGTTCGCGTTTACCCGGGGGCTGTGTGGTTGGAGGTCTTCCTGCTCGCAGGCGTGACGGCAATCCCTTCGGAAATCAAGAAAATTGATGCGCTCCTCTGCAAAATCCGCCCGGAGCGGGTCCAATTGAATACCGCAACCCGTCCACCGGCCGAGGAATTTGCCTATGCCGTTTCCGAAGATCAGATGGAAAGCTTAAAAAAGCTGTTTTCAGAAACAGTCGAGATTATCAGCCGACAAGTTTCCGCCGAATCCCCCGATTTACAGACCGGACAGTCGGCGGCCGACATTATTTCCTTGCTGAGAAGGCGGCCATGCACCCTTGAGGGCGTTTCCTCCGGCCTCGCCATGCAGCCTGGAGAAGCAGTGAAGCATCTGGGCACGCTCTGCCGGAAAGGTGCGGTGACCGTCGTGCACACGCCTGATGGCCTATTCTACAAGACGAATGGGCAATAAGTTTCGACTCATGAACCACCATAGTCCTATCGCAGCAGAAGGGTTGCCCTGTATCGCCGTCCCGGCAGTTTTTGCCGTCATCGCCCTGGCTTTCGACTGGCGTATCTCGGCCGTCATTTCTCTGTTTGCTGACACTTTTTGTTGTCTGGTTCTTTCGGAATCCGGAAAGAAAAATACCCAAGAATTCAAAGTTCATCATCTCCCCGGCCGACGGAAAGGTCCTGCGAATCGAAGAGGTCGCTGATCACGAGCTGCTTGAAGGACCTTTGAAAAAGATCAGCATCTTCATGAGCGTATTCAATGTCCACGTCAATAGGATGCCCTGTGACGGGGTCATTGAAAATGTCCGTTATCATGAGGGTCGTTTTATCTCCGCCAATCTTGATAAAGCCTCGCAAGACAATGAAAGGAATGACGTCTTGATCCGTATGCCCGATGGCCGGAAGGTGCTCGTCATTCAGATCGCCGGCTTCATAGCCCGGAGGATTGACTGCTGGGCAGCTCAGGGTATGGGCTTTCAGAAAGGGGAACGCTTCGGCCTTATTCGCTTCGGATCACGGGTAGAGGTATTTTTACCCTATGACACCCATATGATGGTCTCCGCAGGCGACAAGGTCATGGGCGGCGAAACACCCATTGGGGAGTTACCATGATCCCCGCTTCTATTCGGGCTTCTGGGTCCTGAATTCTGACTCCTTAGCAGTTACACAATATAATGTGAGAATCTGAAGGATGGAACAACCGCTCCGGTAGAAGCAATCAAAAAACAGAGGAGAATTCAAGATGGGCACAATCAGACAGGCCTACTACGACCTCTTTTCCAGGATTTATGACCACGTTATCCGTTTGCATTCACGGGATCGACAAGGATCTCTCAGAAGGTTCATCACCGACAGAACGAGGGTATCCGAAGGAGACAGGGCACTGGACCTCTGCACCGGAACCGGCGCGGTCGCCGTCGAACTGGCGGCGCGCGTGGGGAAGGGCGGTTTGGCGGTAGGACTCGATTTTTCTTTCGGAATGCTGCAAAAGGCAAAACAAAAATCGGTGAACTTGAATCTTTCTCAGTTGTGTTTTGTCCGGGCTAATGCCGCGCGGTTGCCCTTCAAGGACTCCGCATTCCGCGGTGTTACGTGCTCCCATGCCTTCTACGAGTTGAAAGGCGTCGAAAGGGAGTTGGCCGTCGACGAGGTGGCAAGGGTTCTTGAAAAAGGAGGGAGATTTTGCCTGATGGAGCATGCGAGACCTGAAAGATTATTCCCGAGGGTACTTTTTTATATTCGTCTCTTCTTTCTTGGTTCAAGGGATGTGAAACAGTTTCTCCGGAACGAGGAGTCCATATTCGGGGGAAAATTCAAAAACATCGCAAAGGAGATGAGCCCGACGGGACAGTCGAAGCTTATCTGCGGGGAAAAAAGAGGAGAATAAGCAATTGAAGATTTCGGCCGAGCGGCAATGCGTCTTGGCACTTTTTTTGCTCTTTCAACCTGACATGAAAATTGTGGAAAGCAGAACCATTGTGGGAAAAATACAAAATTATCTGGTCACGCTGTAAAGGAGGTCAACAGCAAAATGATGATGACAACCATACGTTGCCGGGAAAAATATGAGGAGGTTCAGACGTGAAAGCGGTTGTGACTTACCGTCCTATCGGCTTTATCAATACCCCCTTCAAGGATATCGCGGGCATGCCCATCCAGCCCGCGGGCGCCAGAGGGGTCGCAGGAAGGGTGATCATGGATGAATCTTACCGGGAAGGGCTTAAAGATCTGGAAGGATTCTCCCATGTTTTTCTGCTTTATCATCTTCACCTCTGTGATGGATATGCCCTTCAGGTCAGGCCGTTCCTGGACGATACGGTACACGGCATATTTGCCTGCCGATCCCCCAAGCGCCCAAACCCGATTGGTTTATCGATTGTGAAACTCGTCCGGGTTGCAGGGTCTATCCTTTATATCGAGGATGTGGACATCGTCGACGGGACACCTCTTCTGGACATCAAACCCTCCCGCTCGGATGGACGTTGTCGAGAAGGAACGTAATAGAGGAGTGCGCCGGGCAGGAGGGCCGGATTGTTCGGGATTGCCGGGTATAGGCGGGCAGCATAACAAAAGAAGGGCAGGATACCCTGCGGACATGGTTTGAGCGTATGATCACACATTCATTCATACAGTCAAAGAGGGTGATGCCTTCTCACCTTCCCGAAGCGGTCTGTGAGTACGGCGCGCTTGATCACACGGCAGCAAGGGAAACTTTATTGATATCAAAGCAGGGAAAACCATAAAGGTATAACACAAAGACATATACAGTGGAGGCGACCGTGCCATTTGGTTTCAGAAAGGGAAGATGCTCTGCCGGGATCAACGAGAAAGGCGGGGAAGGGAAAAGACGAGGCATGAGAAGCTTTGGCCCCGGAGGGCCTCCCACAAATTGTATCTGTCCCCAGTGTGGCCTTGTCGTTGCCCGTGAGCTCGGTATCCCCTGTTTTCAGAGGAAATGTCCGCAGTGCGGGTCTTTTATGGCCCGTCAATTTTTGAAGATCGAACAGAATGGCCTGTAGGTTGAGCCGTGGAAAGCACGAATAGTCACATAGCGCTGCTCAAACAGGGGCAAAGAGTCGCCCTGACTGCAACGATTGTTATACTCCTCCTTGCGATTGCCAAATTTGTCATCGGCCATCTCTTTGACTCCAGAATTCTCGTTGCAGACGCCTTTCACAGCGGGGTTGACGTACTCGCTATTTTTGCTTCCTGGTTCGGTCTCTGGCTGGCCTCCCGAAAGGAGAGCGCCAGGTTTCCCTATGGGCTGTACAAAGCCGAAACTTTTTTTACCCTTCTGATTGGCGTTCTGGTCATATGGGCTGGTTTTGAAAACCTGGTTGAGGGGTACAGAAAGCTTTTTCTCCCGGCTCATCACCATGCATTCCCGTTGCTGCCGGTCCTGGTAAGCGGCGTCTCAGTTTTCGTATCGTATATTGTCGCAAAGATGGAAAAAAAGACAGGCGCTTTGATCTGTTCCGGCGCCCTTCAGGCTAACGCATCCGAGGCCTTTCTCGACATCGGCACCTCATTGGTCGTCCTCGCAGGCATTCTCCTGGCGTATGCGAGGATTCCCTATATCGAAGGTTCTGTCGTGATGCTCATTGCCCTGCTCATCATCAGGCTCGGGGCGAAAAACGTCTGGACGCCGATTCTGATCCTTCTGGA
>JAPLJX010000259.1 GCA_026388375.1 Deltaproteobacteria bacterium | reverse complement strand
GGCGGTCCGGAATCTCCTCGGCCGGTCAGGGCTGAAATTGACCGATTTTGAGCTGATCGAGGTGAACGAGGCCTTCGCCGCCCAGTATCTGGGCTGCGAACGGGAACTGGGCCTGAACCGCGAGGTCGTGAACGTCAACGGTTCCGGTGTCGGTCTCGGCCACCCGGTGGGCTCGACCGGCTGCCGGATCATGGTGACGTTGCTCCATGCGATGAAAAAACGGGGAAAGACACTCGGGATGGCGACGCTCTGCGGCGGCGGCGGCGTCTCGATGGCCGCCGTCCTGGAGATGATCTGATCCGATTTGCAAATCGCGCCGTAAAGCTGAATGCGCATACCGGTTCGGCCATCCAGAGCGCCACCCGGAGCGGACTCCGCAGGCGGCTCGATAAAGCCGACGGCGCTCCGCGCACCGTGTTTTCATCTCCGACGTCACGGGTGGTCTGGGCCAAGGAGACATTCGGACGTGGCGCAAGCGGCTCGCCGCTTCCGGCGATCACGGCGGAGATCAGCAAGTATTTCCTGCGGCGCACCTCCCCCTATTTCCGGAGGTCGCTGAGCGCCTTGTGGATCTGCTCCTTGTTGCCCAGGATTTGCTTCCCCCCGGGATCGGAGATGACGAGGGTGGGCGTCGAGTTGATCCTGTCTTCCTTGATGTATTTGCTGAATATCGCGAAGACGGGGGCGGTGTCGAACGGCCGGATCTCCACCCCCTTCTTCTTGAGGAAGGTCTCCAGTTCTCCTTTTCCCCTGATCTGCAGCCCCGCCGCCTCGAAAAGGGCGGCCCGAGCCGCGACCGCCTGGCCGAACTCCCGCTTTGCGTTTACCGCTGCCAGAAAATAACCGGCGTAGAGGACTGTCTCCGGGTAGAGCGGCGTGTCGATGAGGATGACGCGGATGCGGTTCTTCTCCACGAGTTCCGAGATAACGGACATCACCTCCTGCTCCTCGGTACGACAGGGTTCGCAGAAATAATCGGTGTAGACACGAATCTCGACGGCGCCCCTGCCGAAGGCCGGCAACGAGGGGTCGGCTGCGGAGACGGTCGCCGTCGCTCCGGTAACTATGAGCAGGATGAGGAGCAGCCCTGCGCCGGCGACCAAGACGCCAAGCCCCCTTCCGGAGCGTTTGACAATGGCGATCAGGGCCGCACCGAGCGAGAATTCGCCTTTTCGAAACCGCTCCCGGCGGGCGGTCTTGAGTCCCCAGATGAGGACGTCGGCGTATCGTTCAAGATACCGTTCTTTCAACACGCTTTTTCATCTCCCTTCATCGTTCCGCATCCGTACCGCCCTGTGCCGTGCCGCTCGTGCTCGTGCCGATGCGATACCGCAGGGCACACGTCGCGCCCGTCAGGTCCAAAGCGGGTCGCAACCGCCGGCTGCGCCCCCTCACTTCGAAGCGCCGAGGATCTTCTCGATCAGCGGAATGTTCGCACCGTTGACGATCTGTCCGTCGATGAGAAAAAGGGGCGTGCCGATACTAGCGCCCCCGACCTTCTCACCGATCTCCTTGTGGGTCTTGACCAATTCAGCCGCCGCGGCGTCATCGCAGGGCGTGAATTTCATGTCATCGAGTTTGCCGGTCATCGCCTCCTCATACGCCTTGGCCCGGTCTTTCGCACAAAAAATCTGACGGACCTTTGCCTCGGCGTTCGGATGGAGCGAGGGGATCGGGTAGAAGAAGACATACCGGGTCACGTCCTTCCTTGTCGCGAAATACTCGGAGGCCTTCCGGCAGAAAGGGCAATCCGGATCGGTAATTTCGATCACCGTGTGGGGACCGCTGCCGATCTTCACGGCCTTTTCGAGCGGGAGGTCCTTGAACTTCTTCGCCTGGAGCTCGCTGGTTCGTTCTTGCGTCAGGTTTTTCCCATCCGCGGTTATGATCGCCCCGGCGAAGAGGTACTCCGGCCCCGGAGCGTAATAGCCGATCTTGCCGGTGGAGACGATTTCGTAGACGCCGGTGACGGCGGTGGGGGTAATGCTTTCCAGAGGGATATTAGGGAAACTCTTCCGGAAGGATTCCTCGGGCGTGGCCGCTTGAAGAGTAGCGCCGGTCATGATGATCATCAGGACGCAGAGGGTGAGGAACACTTTCTTGGGTATATTCATGATCTGTTCTCCATTTCTTTGTGAATCATCGTTGTTATGACGGATTTTCCGCACGTCCCCGGAAGGACAGCGCAAGCATCTTAATATCGTCCGATTACGGTTCGCTGACGGCGGAATCCCGGACCGATCGGATGATCTCCCGGACGATTTCCTCGGGCGACTCATGCCTATGATCGTCCGTTACCCGGATCAGACGCCGCTCTTCGTAAAAAGTTTGTCGCTGTTCATCGCCTCGGTGACGCCGTGCGTATATAGCAGGAGCGTATCCTCCGGTGCAAGAAGAATCTGCCGCGTTTCATAGACGGACTCCTCCATCGCCCCGAGGAGGAAGCCACCACCTGCCTTTTAGTTTCATCCGATTTAAGCAATCATGTCTAAATGTCTTCCTTCCTTAAAGTCAGTAAATCGCCAACCTCTATGGAAATACTGGATTTCAAAAGCCACTCAATGTTATTCCTTTCATCCATAATTGTGTTATAGATGATACAAATGTCGACGTCAGGATTTGTGATGGGCTGGGGCCGACGGATGCATGGCTGAAATAATATGGCGCCGCCGGTAAACCAGGCGGTAACGGAGAAAACAAACATCAGTTCGTAGGGCTCATGGCGCATCCGACACTTCTCGCTGTGCCGATTGGCAAAGGCGTAACCGGCAGCGGAAGCATGAATGGAGCATCCCCAAAATATAAGAGTGAACTCCATCGAACGATGGAAATCCCCCACCTGGAAGACGTATC
Organism: Deltaproteobacteria bacterium; assembly: GCA_026388375.1. GTDB lineage: Bacteria > Desulfobacterota > Syntrophia > Syntrophales > UBA5619 > UBA5619. The sequence continues at coordinate 1,276 of JAPLJX010000259.1, read as the reverse complement.
TGACAAGGAGGCTTGAAAATGCATCGGCAAGTTAAAACAGTTAAAACGACCGGCTTTAACCTCCATGAGAGACAATCCAGAAGGTGTATGTTTTTCGGGTCTGTGTTCATCTTGGCTTTAACACTTTACCTCTTGTTTTCGCCTATATGTTTATGGGCTGCTCCATTTGCCAAATATTTCCAGTTCACCCAGCCCGACGGCGTGCAACTCACTCTTTGGGGAGAAGGTGATGAATTTCATGCCGTTTTCGAAACAACCACGGGCTATACCGTGGTTTTTGATCCGATACAAAAAGCGTACTTCTATGCCCAGCGCGCTGCCGATGGAAAGAGCCTCATATCTTCAGGCGTGCTGGCCCATAATACGGTCCCGCCAGGTTTGACCCAGCATACCCGCATGGATCACGACGCGGTCATTGCCGCCGCCCGGGCCCGTCAGAAACAGTGGGATGATGAAATGGGGCTATCCAAGCGCTGGTCTCGGTTAAAATCACGGACGTTGGGCACGCCTTTGGCGCCAGACGAAGTTGGCGCCCTCCTTGCGCCGCCAGAAACGACGACAATCGGCTCCCTGCGCCGCCAGGAACGACGACAATCGGTACGAAGACCGGATTGACCTTGCTGATCGACTTTTCCGATGCGCAGGCCACCATCAGCAAGACGGAGATAGAGGCGTTTCTTAATGGCGATTCGTACACGGGCTTTGGAAACAACGGCTCGGTGAAAAAGTACTTCAGCGATGTCTCTGGTTCTCGCCTGACGTATACGAACGTCGTGACCATCTATGTTCGTATGACTAAGCTAAAGAGTTATTACAACAACACATCCCAGTATTGTGGTTACCAAGGGCGATTGCTCATCAATGATGCGTTGGCCATTCTGAAAGCCAGGAGCGATTACAACAGCACGATCCTGCCTACATTTAACTCTCTCACCACGGACGGATCTGGCAATGTGGTCGCCTTCAACGTCTTTTACGCCGGTGCGGATAGCGGTGTTTGGAACTATGGGCTTTGGGCTCATTCATGGGTGCTTGCCAGCCCTGTATCCCTGGGAAACGGCAAATCGGTTTCTGCGTATCAGATTACCAACATCGGTGATTCGCTGGCGTTGGGGACTTTCTGTCATGAAAATGGGCACATGCTCTGTGATTTCCCGGACCTCTACGACTACGGTTACGACTCGGTAGGAGGGGCGGGTCTCTTTAGCATTATGGGTTACGGCGGCGGTGGGATTAATCCCGTTCAGGTCGATGCCTACCTGAAGCTCGCTGCGGG
>JAPLJX010000096.1 GCA_026388375.1 Deltaproteobacteria bacterium | reverse complement strand
CCTGAATCTCCTCCAACGGCCCGGGAAAACGATCAAGACCGTTCTGTGAAAGTTATCAACATGTAGTGCCTAAACGCGTGGTCTGCGCCTTGCAACAGCACGACTATACACATGTATTTTTTTAAGACCATGAACTTGGGTCAAGGTGTTTCCGCCAGGTGTTTCCGCCAGCGTGCACACCATCTTCATGACGACTGAAAAGTGTTAGAAGTTAAAACTTTCAGCGCAGTTTGAATACGGACAATATTTTTTGGTTATCTACGATAATTGAATAAACTTCATTGGTTAATTTATAGGGTTGAGGATGCCAACGGTAATTTGTCAGAAAATAGTTTGCCTGATGAATATTTGCATGCCTCAATCTTTCAATATCTCCTTTTTCAAGAAAAATAGCGTTGTTTATGCTGGGTCCAACTGGATTCGCTAACAATCCTATAATAGGCCTTTTGTCGTTTTTGACGATATATTCCAGTCCCCGGCGAAAAGACAATCCCCAATAATCAAGCTCAAATTTCTGTCCCACATTATTTCCGGCTAAGTTGTTGAAATAAACATTCTGAAAGGGGTGATATCGTGTCATCTGATAGGATGTAGAGATAATGCAAAGCATGATGGCGACCGCTATGAATAAAGCCGCACTCCGCTCACGGCGGGAACTGGCTTCGGCTACAAGACCGATCAACCGGGCGACTCCTGACATGGCAATGAGCAGAAATGGCGCATAGATGAAATATAAGTGTCTCCAGCCATCATAGAGAGCGGAATTCAGAATAATAACCGCCGCCAACGGCACGACTAAGAGAAGAATAAACAGAAAGTCCAGGCGTTCCCCGTCATTCGAGTAAAGCTTGATCCCGTTCTTTATCATCCCCCGGATCACCAGGCAGGTACCGATCAGGAAGAAAAAAGTGTACATTATCGGCGTAGTGATCAGAATCCATACGGGAATGTAATGCCAGGGGACCGCCGCTGATTTGATAAACGTGCCCAGGTAGAGGACGTTGTGAGTAAATGGAAATCTGTTCATGACGCCAAATGCATTGATAAAATTCCTCACCGGGTTTTCCCAGAGGTAAGGCCAAAAAAGCACCATAAAAATAGAAAACGAAATCAGGTATATAAACACAGGGAATAGCCTTTTGGGCAAATTATTGAATGTCTGTCCGGCCTTAATTTCATCAATACCCGTTACAAAAACGGCAAGGAAGGGCAGAAATATACCGGTTATGCGTTGATCCACCAAAAGGGCGGTAGCCAAGGCAAACAACAGCGAATTCATGAGTGTTTTTCTGTTCAGGTAACGAATAAAGAAATAGATGGAGATAATGAAGAGAGAAAGAAAGACAATGTCTTTGCCATAGAATGAGTCGGCAAAAATGCGGGGACTCAGGATCAGAAAAAAGCACGCTATCAAGCCCAATACCCGGCTTTCAAACCGGTTTCTGACGATCAAATAGAAGAAGAACACACTGACATAAAACAGGAGAAAATTGCATAAATGTCGCAGATAGTACGCTTCCGGCATTGCGCCGCTATATCCCAGCAGGAGATCGGCAACATACATGGGCAAGTCAAAAACAACACCGTATTGTCTCGCTCCGTATTCCGCAAGAGGTGGCAAGGCGGCAAACTCCGGAGGCTGAAAGTCAGGCATGATTAGGGATGACAGGTATTTTGCCGTAACACTGGCGATCTCGCGGTGTACTGGCTCGTCCCAGGAAATGCCATAGTCTTGGTAAATGGAAACGCCGATGGTAAGATAAACAAGGAAAAAGATAAGCACATAGCTGCGCGGGATATTGAACAGCCATGAAAGCTTCTTGCTCGTGGGCAACGCGCTGCCGGCTGTGGCGCCGCCCGTCAATTCATTAATATGTGTCCGCATATCGTCAATGTCATTGCCGGGAAGCGAACAATTTGTGCATTTCTCAGGCATATTAGGCTCTCTTTTGCAATGTTTTCATTGTGCATTACACTCTGATGAAAACAGCCTTGGGATCATTAGCCGGTCTCAACCTTTATGATGCGTCGAACTGAATTGGTTCTGTTGCAGAGTTCTCAATAAGGCGATGGTACCCGCTGTCAATAGTATCGCTTGCATTCCCAATAATGGTACTTGATACCGCAAGTAATGCGATATCAGGACATACGGCATAAGGTATAATAATAAGAAAAGGCTTGCCCACCAAATACCAGGAGTTAACTCTGAGCGTCGCCGCATTAAGATTGCGATCAAGAGTGCTATCCATGGCATTCCACCGATCAAACATCCTCCGATTATACGATCCCATGAAAAGCGGTACCGGTAACGGCCTTCCGACATCAATCGCCAGTTGTCTTGGGCCAACTGCGGATTAACCAAACCAAGCGATGGCAATACCTTGATGAGGTCCTTATCAGGATCATCCAAGTCGATCCACATTTCCCGACTAAAGTAATGTACAATAAATCCTGCGTTGCGTAAACGTTCCAGATCATCACTGCATATTCTTGAATCGACAAGAGCAATATTAACCGGCGAAACAGTAAACAGAAATGCATTTGAGAAACGTTGAGCAACTCTCCGGCAATAATCGATCGGATCGGCCAAAATACTGCGTATCGCCATGTCGCGCCGCGCACGAATAAAGCCGGTTTCGCCCAATGCGCCGTATGCTTGTTTCTCCTGCGATGCACGGATTATAGGATGATAGGCAAATGTAGAAGAATCCAGCACTCCATTCCTGCTGGCAATCTGTGCTTGAAATATCTCATATCCGGCGTTTGATTTAATCGGGGCAAACATCTCCAATTGAATCCAGTTCCGCACTGTCCATCCAACTATAAGTAAAAAGGAGACGCATACGGCTATCCAAAATATATATTGAGCAAATAAATCCTTTTGCTTGTTTAAACAACATTCGCTCGATTCACCATTATACTTAAAAGCCTTCCGATTGAAAACCAGCATGACAATGAACAATGTTTCCCATAAAATGGGATTGCAAAGAGCGGCTGCTGAAAACGCGACAATCAAAGCGATCTGCCCACCTAATGCGGCTCGTTTATACCAAGCCCAGAAGGCAAGGCTTATTACAAGAAAAATAAGCCATTCATCGTGGAATCTTATTAAAAGAAAGATAAGCCATTCATCGTGATATTGGTAAAGAAGATCATATTTATGAATATAACATAAAAATCCCACCCAAAGATACCATACTGAGGCAAAACCACGGTTGCTCTTTTGCAAAACGGCCCAGATCAAACCCGCGGCAAATCCAAGTGAAATAATTTTGATAATAAGCAAAATCCAATATGCTACTGTTACTTTAAGGCTTGTAATATAAAATATGAGGCCGATGATTGCCGGGAGAAGCGGTGAGACCCATGCCGTTGCCCCTGAACCAATTGAAAAAGGATCACTAAACCCACGTCCTTGGGCCAATGCCGCCGCAACCGCTCCGTATTCCCCACCGTAGTAAATTATATAACTGTTCGAATCAATTTTTTTCACTAAAATCGATATAACCAGCAACAGTAAACTCGTGAAAAGGCCGACCCAATACCAGGGAATCTTTTCAACTTGTTCGAGGATATTCAAAATTCGTTCAGTTCCCCTCGCTATGGAACGCATGACAGATTTCACAATCAAAATAATCCTTTCAGCAAGATTTTCGATTCCATGGAAATTTGTTACCGCATTGCCTCAAATAAAATGTTACCCAAGGAGTGACTAAAAAAGGGATCCCATCAGTTCCGCCTGACAGCACGGATGAGGAGGACCGAGGAGAGGCAGCGCGGCGCCGGCCGATCCTCCGGCAGGTGTTCGAGGACCTCCGAACAGATCACCTGAGAAAAGGAACCAGCCTTGAAGGGGAGCTGCGTGACGTCGGCCACCACGAAATACCCCCCGCCCTGCTTTCTTTTCAGCATCCGGAGGGCCGGAAAGGAGAGCTCGGAATAGACGATCCGCTCCGAATCATCCATCATCGGAGAGAGACCGCTTCCAACCTCCAGGATCAGATCCCTCTTCTGAGATTGCATGCATTTTCGGATTGCGCGCCTTCTCAGGAGATAATTGTAGAGATGGTTCTTCAGGGAAACGTAGGCGTCATCTGCGAAAAAATCTTCAAATCGGTTGCCGCCGGAGAGGTTCACGGGTTCACCGGAAACAGTCTGGAATGGATGATCCCTATTCTGGCCAGACGAAAGGTGAAGGCGGTCCAGAGGCAGCCCAAGCCGTAGCGGATGCTGCGCCGGAGATTGATCGACGAGGCCTCCGTGAAGTATTTCGTCGGACAGCTCACCTCGGCAATCGTGTAACCCTGCCAGATGATCTGCGCCAGCATCTGGTTATCGAAGAGGTAGTCGTCCGAATTGCCGTCCTTGGAAAGGCTTTGCAGCAGTTCCCGGGAGAAGGCGCGGTATCCGGTATGATACTCGGAGAGCTTCGCACCCAGAAGGATGTTTTCGGCCAGTGTCAGAAAGCGGTTGGCGATGTACTTCCAGGGCGGCATCCCCCCCTTCAGGGCATATCCGCCGAGAATCCGCGTGATCACGATATCTGCACCCGCCTCCAGGGCCATCCGGTAGCAGGTCTTCTGATTGCCGCCGTACCCCTTGTTCCGTTCATGGACAAACACCTTCGTATGGGGCAGTCTGGAGGCGATGGCAGAGGTTTCATCATGGCTCGCGTCATCTACGAGGATCACCAGATCTACGACCCCCTGCTCCATGACCTCGTCGTAGGTCCGCTGGAGGGTTTTGGCCGCATTGTAGGCCGGCATGACGACGACAATCTTCTTATTCTTGAACATGCCGATTTGATATCCTTAATCCGCGCTTCGATCAAGGACTTTTTCTCGATATAATTTCATCTTGATTTTTATCGATCCTTTGTATATTATTCCATAACACATCAAAGAAATCAGGTGCCTAACAGTACTTGATCCTTAATATACATTGGCAATGGAAGATAATGGTACCAATATTTCAATGGGAATGGAATGGATAAGCGAAAACTGGCAGAACTCCTTGTAGAACATAAGGAAAAGGCCCTCGGAGACCATGCCTACACGCCGCGGGAAATCTTGGTTCAGGCCGCAGACATGGCGCGTCAGAAGGAGATCCACGTCATCACCGGCGTCCGGCGTTCCGGGAATGGGGAAAGAGCATCAAGACGATATCGCCACGCTTATAGATTTGCTTTGGCTGCGTCATAGTTGTCATAGATATCCATTTCCGGGGTATTCCAGTCTTCGGCAAAAGTTGCCAACCGCACGCGCAAATCGGCGGCTTGCGTAACACCAATGCCGCGTGCCTGCAAGTCTATGCGACTGGCCTTGAGAAAAGTAACGACAACCGGCGTTTCATCAGTGATGTTCTGCGGCAGCTCGGTCAAATGAATTTTACCTCTGCGATAGACACCTTGATGGGTATTGAAATGGGTTAAGTTCTATCTGATCAAGGCAGGTATAAAATACTCGTAAAAAATCTTCCCCGCATACAGGAGCTTTCTCCTCATACCATGCATAGCCCGCGACGGCGTCATCTTCTACAGAGGGGAGGAATCGTAAGTTATATTTCATAATTGCCTGTTGGCTATTCCCGATTTTAGTTCCTCAAGAGAAATAAGATCACCGGGATGATGATCGAATAGAGCAAGTCTCCTTTGCAGCTCACTCTTGTGGCTTTCAGGAATTGGCATCACAGATGCGTCAGCAGCAATACTCTCCCATAAATCCTCAACAAGAAGAATCTTTTCGCATGAAGGCCTCTCGTTCGTGGGCAACGCGCTGTCGGCTGCACCGCCGTCCTTCAATTCAGGAATATGTGTCAGCTTATCGTCCATGTCATTGCCTGGAAGCTAACAATTTATGTATTTCTCAGACATACGCCCCGATATCCTCCAGCCCCAGGGCCAGCCATTCGACACGGTAGCCCGGATAGGATAACAGCAGCTTTTCCGCCTTTGCCTTCAGTACCGCAAGATCGATCCTGGCGCGGTTGAGCTTCACTTCCGCAATGACCAGTTTTTTCTCCAGATCATTGACGGCAATCAGATCTATCTCGTTTTTATTCCCCTTTTCCCATGAGGAGCCGATCCGATTGTACGTCTTCTTTTCGGCAAAGAGTTCCCGGTAGAACTTTTCCAGGAGAAGCCCGGAATATGTATTATAATCCCTGTCGACAATCTCTCTGATATAAGCGAAATTTTCCGTTTCCACCGCCGACCTGTTCCGGAAGATGAATCGGAACCAGAAGTTTAGAAAATTGTCGGCAATTCGGTACTTCTGAAAGCGGGAATTCGGCTTGGCAGCGATAGGCTTCACTCGCGTCAGCACTGCATAATCAGTTTCCAGCCTGGCTAAGTATGCCCCGGACTGGATCTGGAGGACAGATTCAATCTCCGACCGCGATGTCTTCCCGGCAGCGATCAGTCCCAGGATCGAAAAGTAGATGGTGTAGTCTTTCCCAAACTCTTCGATCAGCAGATTTTTCCCCTCGTTGATGAAAGGGGAGTTCGCCGTCAGGACGAAATCAAGAATCCGCTCCCTGGTCAAGGCAGCATTTGCAGTCAGGAGATCGAGGTATTTCGGCATTCCCCCGGTTATCAGATAGACGTCGAAAAGGCTCTGCGGATCGCGGCATCCATGATCCTGCAGGACGGTCCAGATATCGGAAATATTGAAAGCTTTCATGGTGATGATCCGATCGACCCTTCCGAAAAGGGGTTCTTTGGCTTCCTCGAAAATCCTGTGCATCAGGGAATATATGGACCCGATGCAGATGAGATTCATCCGGCACTGCGACTTGTTGAGATCCCAGAGCTTCTGAATTTCTGAAAAAACGGCCGGATTGATGTTCAAGAATTCCTGGAACTCATCGATGATCAGGGTAAAGCGCTCGTGGCGGGAGAGATCCAAAAGCAAGGCAAAAATGTCCCGGAAAGACCGAATGTCGCCTATGACGGGGAGGAAGAATTGCTTGCGGATCTCTTCCAGATACTCCACGCAGAGAAGATGCTCCGCCTTCCGTGAGACGAAAAGATAGACAAAACGTTTCTCCCGGCAGAATTCCAGGGCCAGCATCGTCTTGCCGACTCGTCGGCGTCCGGTGATGACCGTCATTCGGGATTCGCTTTCCGATTGGCTGTAAATAGCCGAAAGCTCCTGTATTTCTGTTTTCCTGTTGTAGAATTTCACTGCATTTGCTCGTTTTCGTAATATTGATTACCGTAATGGTCATTACGATAATTCACCTAACCTGTCAAGTGAAAAAGGGGGTGGAAATGAGTCAGTCATGAGGACATCTTTCCTGCAAAAAGATCGGGAAACTCAAACGTACTGATCGAAAATCCCTCTTTCCTCTATGCGTGTGTCGAGCGCGTCATGGTGGGTATGAATGATCTGACCTCCTGTTCTAACCTTTTACCAACAGATTCCCTGGCCACCTTCAAGTTATAGGATGTCTGAAGATTCAGCCAGAATTCCGGCGTGGTGCCGAAGAAAAAGGAAATACGTAGCGCGGTATCAGCGGTAATGGAACGGGTGCCGCTCAAGATGGCGGTTATCCGGTTGGCCGGCACTTGCAGTGCCTGTGCAAAAGCATTTGCGGTCATGTTAATTTCGGCAAGCTCTTCCTTCTGTCTGGCGTTGACCATCCCAGACAAATCATAATCCAACATCAACGACAACCACGTCAACGGATGCCAATTGCTCACATAAGACGCCGTAAACACCCAGACCAGCCCCTCCCCGCTCAATCCTCCCTTCACATGACGATTCTCCAACACATACGCCGGATCATCATAATTGATGAAATCGTTCCTCCGACATTCGTGTCGAAGGTTCCTTTCGGATCATCATAGGCAGGCCGCACAAGCGCCTGGGCGGCCAGATGAAAGACCATCTCCGGTTTATAATGACTGAATATTGAAATGAGTCGGTCATGATCCCGGACATCGCCATATTGATGATCGATATGTTCCGAAAGCCGGCAGGCGCTGAAATTATTCGGTTCGCTGGGCGGATCAAGAGCATAACCCACAACCTCCGCGCCCAGCTCCTTCAGCCAGATACAAAGCCAGGAACCCTTGAAGCCCGTATGTCCTGTAACAAGAACTCGCTTGCCCTGATATATGTTCTTGAACATGTTTTCTCTCAAGTTCTCTTTATTGAAAAGCATTTGCGTTCAGGTGGTGTGGTGGTGTGAGTGTAACGGTGAGGCGCTTTTGTGTCAACCCAAGTTCATGGTTTTTGTCTAAAAAACGGGTTGTTTTTGCGGTTTCGAAAAATGCGTATCTAAACATATTAGCATGTTAGGTATCGATGTTCTTTGAAGAGTCATTTGTAGTGCCAAAATCTTATATTTGAGCAACT
>JAPLJX010000174.1:7285-8036 GCA_026388375.1 Deltaproteobacteria bacterium | reverse complement strand
CTGCGACAGCGGCTGGCCGTAACTGGCCAAGCCGTCGTTGGTGTAATCCGCCTGCTTGAAATAACCCAGCTTCAGGTTGTAACTGCTTCCCGTTTCCGCCGGGGAGAGGCTGTTGCCGCTGTTGTCGGTAATCTTGAACGTGACCGTCGGCTTGCTTCCCCATGTGGCGCCCGTTACGGAAAGGATCTGGAAGTTCAGCCCGGAGAAGAACGATGAATTTTCGATCACCGTATGATGGCCCACAATGGACATCTTGTATGCATTGTCTCCCGACAATTCCGACACGTGGCAGCCCCGGCATTCCTTGTCGGTCCATGGACCCGGCATGAAGTGGGGCGAAGCGGTTACGGTGGTCAACTTGGCCGTATATTGACCCGTGGCGGCATCCCGCGTCGCGTCGGCGACCTTGATGGTCGCGGCGCCGTCGAAGGTGGTGGTATCGTGGCAGGTGGTGCAGTTCTCGATCTTGGCGACGCCCTTCCACCTGTCGGCATCTTTGCCGAAATCCCTGCCGTTGACGTCCCTGCCGGCCCTGTGGCACTTCGTGCATTCAATCGGACTGTTTGTGATGACTGTCCCCGGAAATGAAGGGGAAGGCAACCTCCGCATAGCTGGTGTCTCCGATGCTGAAGCCGTTCCCTCCGAGCGCAATGGCCGCCGCATTGCCGGGCAGCGTTTCACCCATATGGATTTTGTGCACCATGGCCTTGAAATCGAAGGAGACCCCATTCACCGCCAGCCCTGGGTTGTG
>JAPLJX010000174.1:0-7195 GCA_026388375.1 Deltaproteobacteria bacterium | reverse complement strand
TGCGTGACCGTTCCGCCATCGGGCCGGAAGTTGAAATAGACGTTTTTTGCCTGCTGGAAGGTCTTGCCGAGGGCGTCGGTGACATTCCGGGAGACTTGGATCGCTACCGTATGCGTTTTCGCGGCGTCATAGACCAGGCCGCCCAGGTTGGGGGTCGTCTTGATATCCCTGCTGAATGTATAGGTGTAGACGCCGCCTCCGACTGCGGCGATCGTCCCCGCGGTATCGTACGTTGGGGCTGTCGTTCCAAAATAGTTTGCATAGTTTCCGTCCGCCTTGATCTGGGCTATGTAAAACCGAATCCCCCGCGTAGTCAAGAGGGGAGCGGGATCGAGCGGTGCGCCGTTTTCATCGAGCAGCTTGAAGGTCACCACCGGGGGGCTGTTGATGACGACGCCGGTAATCTCCGCCTGAATATTGTTGTCCGGGCTTAGGGGCCCGGGGGTGTCCGTGGAAAGGGAGGCGGGCTGTCCTTCCTTGTTGCTGCTGCTGCAACCGCCAAAAAGCGAAACCAGAATGAGCATGGCTAACGCAAGGCATGAAAAGGTAGATCTACGCATGGGAATCCCTCCTTGTTCGTTAATAACGATCGTGGCATTTGATGCAACTTCTCCCGCCGCTCCTGCTCTTGAATTTATCCTTGACGGAACCCCAGTCGCGGGGATGGGGATTGACCTTCAGGCCCGAGCGTGCGCCGTGGCATTTGATGCAAACGTCGCCCTCGCTGTGGCATGTTTGACAGGCGCGCAGATTTCGCCGCGCCTCGATGGCATGATCCCCCGCCCACCGGTGACTCGGGAGCAGACCGCCGGGATGACATGACCGGCACTGGGCCTCCGTGAAACCGGCGTGATTGGGACCGACGCTGGAAAGCGGGATGTCCCGGAACTGCCTCCGGTGGGACTGAAACTGCAAGTCGTCGCCCTTGAATTTGGAATGACAGGAGGTGCAGTATTTCGCATCATGGCAGCGGTTGCAGCTCTGGGGGCTGCTCTTGGCCTTCAGCGGATGGATCTCCAGAAAATCGTTCCGATGACTTTTCGGAACGAAGTCCCGCCGGTAATTGCGCGTCGACAGCGTAGCGTCAATCCCGCCGCCCTTGTGGCAATCCAGGCAAAAGGCCTGCTGGTGGCAGTCGATGCAATTGCTCCCTCCGCGCGCCGCCGGCAAGCCGTGGGCCTTCGTCCAGGCGGTGTCGTGGTTGGGGGCAATTCCCTGTCCCTTATGGCAATCATTGCATTCGGCAATCCCCATGGTGCCATAATCTTTGTGGGACTCCTTCTGGGCGACGGCCTGCGTGACGCATATCACCGATAGGACCGCGACCAGCGATAACAATAGGAAAGACAATTTCTTCACAGGCGCATCCCCCTTCTAAAAATCATAATCAAAGACGAAACGTCCCTGCATGTTGCTGTCATAGGTTTTGTTGACGCTTTCTTCAACCCGTAGTGAAGCGGTTATGCTCTTGGTGAGTTTGTATTTGGCGCCCAGCCAGTAATTCCGGGCCGTTTGTTCACCGGTCATTGCATCCCGCTGGTAAACGTCATAGGCAAGCCCGGCGGCAAGCCGCAACGCGGGTGTGGCGTCAAAGTTCACTTCGAGGGTGCCGCCATTCAGATCGCCGCCATAACCGGTGCTTCTGTCGTAATCGATATCGATGGTCAACGTCGCGAACGGACGAAACGTGAACCCCACGATATAGACATTGCCCTTGCCGTCGGCATCGCCGAAATCCTGCCTCGTATAGCCGGCATTGACGGCTATCTTCTCGCTGATGTTGTAGTCGGCGCGGACCAAGGCTTCCTGGTATCGGTTGACGGCGAAGACCGAATAGAGGGAGGTCGTATCAAAGGTCGGATAACTTTGGTAATATTCTCCGGTAAACGAGAGATTTGCGGTCGGGAAGAACTTGGCCCCGCCCAGCAGTTCGGCGAACACCTCGCCGACCACATCGTAACGGGCATTGCCGTAGAGTTTCACATTTTGGAAAAGGTACTGTTTGAAGGATGCGCCCAGCATATCCCTGGCCACATCGTTTTCATCCCACTTGCGGAACCAACTGATGTCGAGGTCGGTATTCGGGAATCCCTGCAAATAGAGGGCCATGCCGGTGGCAAAATCCCCCGTGTGGCCGATCTCCCCATCAAGGCCGAAGACCACGTTCCGCCCGCCGAGGAAGGTAAAGCCGACCGGACCGACATTTTTCAAATCAAAACGGGCGCCGTCGATCAGGGAACTCTCGGCAGAGAGGTTGTTGAACTGCCTCCCCACCTTGATATCGAGCTTATCCCCGATGTCGCGGTAAACCCCGTAGAGATAGTAGAGGCGCCCGGTGCCCCTGTCGCCGGTTTCCTCTTCACCTTTTTCCAGGATCGCGCCGGCCCGGCCGTAGCCGTAAATCGCAAGTTTGCCGTCCTTGTCGATGTTTGTTACGGCGATGCGAAGATATTGGGCAAGCTCGATCTGTCGTCCGTTGTAATAATCGTTGAACCACAGAAACTGTGTTGAACTTCTGCCCTTGATCTCCACGGCCCAACTGCCGGCGGCGCAAAACAGCGAGATCAAAAGCAGGAGTGACAAGCACCTCCACACTTTCCTCCCCATCGATTATACCTCCTCCACTCTGGATTGACCTGCCCCGGACCTTTGGTTAAACAATGCCATTGTGTTGGCTCACTATTGCCATATCATTTTTAAAATTTCCAGTAAAAAAATTCTTGAGCCGCTTTTTCCCATTATTTGTCTTCCGGGGACACGTACCGATCCCCTGTCGGGGCTTCCGGTACAGGTCCCCGCGCCGCTATTCCAGACCGAATTTCTTCAGTTGGTACCGGAAGGAGTCATAGCTGATCTTCAATAGTTTTGCAGCTTTGGTCTTATTGCCCTCCGCCCTTTCCATCGCCTGGATGATGAGCCCCTTTTCCATCTCATCCAGCGACATTCCCGCCTCCGGCAAGAGGAACCCTTCCTGCTGCGTCTTCTCTTTTTCCCGGCGCGTTGCCAAACCGCTTAATTCCAGTGGCAGATTCTCCGGCATGATCATCCTTGCGTTCTGCAGCACCACGATTCCCCGAACCATGTTTTTCAGCTCCCGCACATTCCCCGGCCAGCGGTAGGATAGCATCAATTTTTCCGCTTCCGCCGAAAACCCCTCGACAGGCTTGTTGTATTCCTTGGCGAAGGATGCGAGAAAATGGTTGGCCAACACGGGGATATCCTCCCTTCGGTCCCGATCGCGCAGAGGCGGAACGTTCAGGCAAAAGGCATTCAGCCGGTAAAAGAGGTCCATCCGGAACTCGCCCTTTTCCACCGCGGCGGAGAGGTCCCGGTTGGTCGTGGCAATGACCGTAACCTCGACGGGAATCTCTTCCTGCCCGCCGATGCGTCTCACCACCCTCTCTTCCAACGTCCTGAGCAGTTTGCTCTGCAGGCTCAGCTTCATCTCTCCCAGCTCGTCGAGGAGCAGCGTGCCGCCGTCGGCCACCTCGAACAGCCCTTTCTTGTTTTTCCGGGCGTCGGTAAAAGCGCCCTTCTCATACCCGAAAAGCTCGCTCTCCAGAAGGGTGTCCGGCAGGGCGCTGCAATTTATGGCGATGAAGGGGACGGAAGAGCCTGCCTCCGTTCCGAACATCATCCGGTGGATGTTGCGCGCAATGACCTCCTTGCCGACGCCGCTCTCCCCGGTGATCAGGATGCTGGAAACATGCGCTTCGGCGATTCTTTCCACCTTTTCCTGCAACTCCTTTGTGATCTTCGAGACCCCCAGGAAATCGTTTTCAAACAGGGAAGAACTGATTTTTCTCAGATAATCCAATTCATCCTGGAGTTTTATATTTTTGAGGGCGTTGCCGATGACAATCTTAACCTCGTCAATGTTAAAAGGTTTGGTCAGATAATCCCGGGCGCCCATCTTCATCGCCTTGACCGCCGTCTCCGCCGTGTCATCGGCGGTCAGCATAATCACTTCAATATGGGAAGCGTCGTTTTTCAGCGTCTTGAGCGTATCCATGCCGTTTTGTCCCGGCAGGTTGACGTCCAGCAGAACCACATCCGGATGCCACGATATGATTTTCTCCGGGAGGTCCGTCTCCCCGGTGTCGGTTCGCACCTCGTAGCCTTCCCTTTCCAGCGTCCGCGAAAGCATGGCCAGAATCAACTCATCGTCGTCAACGAGAAAAACACGTCCCAGCCTTTTCATAACGTCAACCCCTGATCTTCCGCTTTGACCGGTAAAGTGATCGTAAAAGTGACTCCGCCGGAAACATTGTTGGAAACCGAGATGTTGCCGCCATGCTCTTCAACGATCCTTTTCGAGACGGCCAGCCCCAGCCCTGTCCCTTTCCCCTTGGTGGTAAAGAAGGGCTGGAAAATCTTCTCCATCAATTCAGCCGGGATCCCTTTCCCCGTATCGCAGATCTCGATGGCGACGGTCTTTGCGTTGCCGTCATGGCATGTCTTGACCGTGATTTTTCCTCCCTCCGGTATCGCTTCGGCTGCATTCAGAAGAATGTTCAGAAAGATCTGCTGCAGTTGCTGGGGATCGCCAAAAATTTCAGGCAGATGCTGATCAAACTCCCTGATGATATGCTTTCTGGGATTTCCTGAGATGAAAGAGGGGTGTTTCTCGACAAAATATACGGTTTTCTCCAATATTTTATTCACGTCGACATGGGTCGGCTGGGCGGCCACCGGCCTGGCGTAATTCAGAAGATTCTTCATCAGAAGCTCAAGATGCCTGATCTGCTCGATGATTTTCTGAAGAACCTCCCTGTCTCTCTCTTCAATATCGAGTTCCGAAAGCAGGACCTCGATCGATACCTTCATGCCGGCAAGGGGGTTTCGGATTTCATGGGCGAGCCCGGCCGCCATTTCGCCGGAGATCCGCAACTGCTCCGTCCTCTGCATTTCCTGCATCTGTTTTTTGAGAGAATCCGCCATCTCGTTGAAAGAATTTGCTACTTCTCCGAATTCATCGTGCAGCCCCTTGATCCGGTAATCCAGATCGCCTGCCTTCAGCCGGCGTGTCGCATCGAGCAGGCTGTTGACGGGCCGGGTCAGGCCGCGAATCAGCAGAAACGCCAACCCCACCGCAAAAAAAGGCGCTATCGTAACCAGCGCGAAAAGGATGATTTTTCTCTGGTTTGTTCTCTTCAGGATCCCTCTCTCCTGCCTCGGGGGTGCATGGTGACAGGCCAGACATTTCGCCGCTGTTTTCATCAGGGTGTCATTGCCTGATGTTTCAGCCTCCAGCGCCGGAAGCGTTCCCTGGATCCGGATGTTGCTCTGCTTTTTCTTGATATCGGTCAGCAGGTCTTTCCGGAGCGCAATGGTGTAATGCAATTGAGAAAGGCGATGCAATTCATAGATGGTCGCCTGCGTCGTCGTCACGATGTAGACGCCGCCGAAGAAAAACATCAGGGCAAAAATGGCGAGTCCGAAAACAATTTTTTTCTTCATGGTTAGATCGACCAGCCCATATCAGGATACAGCCGCATGAACTGATGTAGCCTGCTTGCTCAGCGCCGCCGCCCGATGTTTCGTTACTTCACCACACGCAGCCCCTGAGCGAATATGATTTTGTCGAAGGTCCGGTTCAGGGTCTTGCTCGTGAAATTGATCATCGGCGGCGAGTCGGGGAACTCGACGATGTCGCCCTTTTTGACCGCCGTCTTCATGACCGCCAGCCAAAGCTTCTGCCCCTTTTCCTCCACTTCGACATAGGTATAGCTGCTGGCGTCCATCGTCTGCACGACCTTGCCCTTGTGATTCGGACCCGGCTGAATTTCCTGGGATTTCATCCCGGCGTGGGGGTTGCTTCCCGGCGCGACGGCAAAAGGCGCCTGCGGGACCGCCTGCGGCGCCGCAGGTTGCATCGCCGCTGGAGGCGCAGCCGCTTTTGCCGGTTCTTCCTTCTTCTGGCATCCCGCCGCCAACAGCGCGATGATCGACATCAGCAAAACGATTTCTCTCTTCACGACACTCCTCCTCAAGGATTATTTGCCGCACTCCTATCATAGATTTCAACGGCATTACAACCGATAATTCCTGTAGAAGGGGAGGGCTTGGACGGAAAAAATGGGGGCAATCTGGATGATCCCGTAAAAAGTCTTAAAAGTCGCGAAAATGGGACGGCTTCGTAAAAAGGCCGCAGGCAAGGCGCGCGAATCCTGAGGAATGAGGAATCGGGGACATGTTCCGGAAGCCCGGAGGGATCGGAACGTGTCCCCGGAACACGCGTCATGACGAGGGATGAAGTGCAACGCAGCATCCGGACTTTTTACGAAGCCGGCGATCTTTACGTCGAGCGGATCTCCTGCCGCATGAAGACCGCGTAGCAGATCCCGAAACAGACAAAGGTGATCGCAATCAGGGATATCAGGAATGGCGCCACGATCACGACGCTCTGGATGAGCGGGAGCGGGTTCTGGAAGCGGGAGAGGGAGATCCTCTCCATCGGCCCCATCAGCACGAAGGAGCGCGGCGTCTTGCGGAGCGGGTCGAGAATCGTCGAGGTTGCGTCCCCGTAGAGCGTCGCCGGGGAGAGCAGGGAGGCGACACGCTGGACCTCCGCATTCTTCACGAAGGAGTCCTGCGCCTGCGCCATGTCGGCCGTCTGGTTCATCGGGGCGATCGCATCGGCGAGCAGGCTGCCGCCCAGCCCGATGAAGAAGGAGAGGCCGATCCAGACGGCGAGCGACGCCAGCGCCGAGGTGGCCGTGCTGCGGAACACCACGGAGAATAGGATCGCCGCCCCCAACCAGAACGAGATATAGAGAATGCTGAGAACGAGGTAGATCAGAAGCCGCCAGAGCTCTTCCGCGCCCGGAACCACGCCGATCAGGCGGATGCCCAGACCCGCGATGATGAGCACGAGCGATACCATGACGATCGCGATCATCGTCATGCCGGCCAGGAACTTCCCGTTGATGATCGCGTCCCGGTAGATAGGCTGGGAGACCAGCTTGCTCAGCGTCCGGCCGCTCCGCTCCCGGTTGATCGCGTCGAAACCGAGGATGATCCCGATGAGCGGCCCGAAAAAGCCGATAAACTGGACGAAGGAGAAGAGCTTCCCCGTCGAGGTGAACAGAAGCAGAAAGATGAAGTCCGGTTTGGCCATCCCCCGAAGCTCCTCCTGCATGGACATGCCGACCATCGAGGCGATGATCACCCCGACCATGACGATCAGCGCCGT